>JANOAZ010000307.1:0-40101 GCA_031411395.1 Chthoniobacteraceae bacterium | reverse complement strand
GGTAATCCCGATCCGATAAGTCTATCAACTAAGGAGGCCGGGGTGGGCAGTTTATGGTCACGCCTTCACTGGAAGACCTGAGCCTGTCCCAGGTTATCCGCCCGTTACCATTTGGTGGGAACGGGAACACCGTTCGGACGGCACTTGCGGGGCAATCACTTGAGGCGCCTCATCCACGACTGCTGATGTCGGGGTGAGGCGCCTTCTTTTTTTAACACGGCGATCGCCGGCACGGCGGTGAACCCGAACGGGGTGGCGCCTCTCGCCGGAATGTTCAGCGATCCGCCGACGCAGGCGGAATTGCAGGCGTTTGCGGCGTGGTCGGAGCACTGCGTGCGGAGTTGGTGCGCTGGCCATTCAGCGGCTTCTCGTTCTCCGCCGCCGGCGGTAAAGGTCACGCCCCTCGGCGTCTTTGCTTTACCCCGGGGGAGTCGCCCACGAACTGCTTGGTCAGCACCAGTTCCGTGCCCTGGCGCTTGAGATTGTAGTCCACCTGATCGAAGGCGCGTTTGATCAGGTGAATGCCCAGGCCGCCGGGCTGGACGAGGTCGAGCGGGCGGCCGTTGAGTTGCGCGGGATCGCACTGCACGCCGTAGTCGCGGAGGCGGAAGACGATGCGGTCGCCGCAGTGATCGCAGACCAGTGCGATGAGCTGGTTGGTCTGTTGATGATAGGCGTAGCGGATGACGTTCGTGCAGGCTTCGTCAAGGCCGAGGACGATGAGATCCTTTTCCACCTCGGTGAGATCCAGCGGGCGGAGAAACTGGCGCACGAAGTCGCGGACCAGGCAGAGGTTCGCCGGGTGGCTGGCAAATTCGATCTCGCGCTTCATTGCAGGTTGAAGACCAGGAGCGTCAGGTCGTCGTTCGGGTCGGCATTCTGGCGGTGCCGCAATTCGCCGAGATTGAGCGCGTCCACGACCTCGGTGGCCGATTCGAATTTTCGCGAGAGAAGTTGGGTCACGCCGGAACGATCGAGCAG
This sequence comes from Chthoniobacteraceae bacterium, assembly GCA_031411395.1. Classification (GTDB taxonomy): domain Bacteria; phylum Verrucomicrobiota; class Verrucomicrobiia; order Chthoniobacterales; family Chthoniobacteraceae; genus Chthoniobacter. The sequence continues at coordinate 39,120 of JANOAZ010000307.1, read as the reverse complement.
TTCGTCGTTCGGATCGAAGGATTCGGTCAGCCCGTCGGTGTAGGCCACGAAGTATTCGCGCGGATCGAGGGTGATCGTATTCGAGCGGGCGGGAATCTCGGGCAGCAGGCCGAGGGGCGGGGAGCCCGCGATCTTCACCTCCTGCACCTCGCCGCCCGCGCTCACGCGGAAGGGATGGCAATGTCCGGCGCTGCAAAGCTCGACCTGCCGCGCCGGCACATCCACGCGGCCGAGCAGCGCGGTGATGAACATGCCGCGGATGGTGTGACCGGTAAGCATGGCATTCCAGCGCGCCATCGCCGCGATCGGCGAGATGCCGGGCCGGACGATGAGCCGCAGGATGCTCAGGGCCTGCGCCATGAGCAGGGCGGCGGGCATGCCTTTCCCGGAGACGTCGCCGACGACGAAGTAGATCTCGCCGGGACCGGGCTCGATCACGTCGTAAAAATCGCCGCCCACATTCAGCGCCGGGCGATACATCGCGGCGAAGCTGGCGTGTGCGTGCTGGGGCAGGATCTGCGGGAGGAAGCTTTTCTGGATGTCGCGCGCGAAGTCGAATTCCTGGCGGATGCGTTCCTGCGAGCGCTGCCGCTCGATGGTGCGCAGCTTGTCGATCGCGGTCGCGGCGAGCGTCCCGTAGGCTTCGATGATCTCGAGATCGCCCTCGTCGAATGAGGCGCGCCCGATCGGATTAAGCACCTGGAGCACGCCGATCTCCTTGGTTCCACGAAGGAGCGGCACGCAAAGAATGGAGCGGGTGTGAAATCCCGTCTGCTTGTCCGTCTCTTTGAAAAAGCGCGGATCCGCATAGGCGTCCGCGACGAGCAGCGACTGCTTGTGTTCGAGCACCCAGCCGGAGATGCCGCGCCCGCGCGGGACGATGATGCGCTGATTCGCGGCCGTGCCGTTCAAGGCTCCGCCGCTGGCCGTGGCGAGTTCCAGTTCGCCCTGGGCATTGACGAGAAACAGGGACGACGCTTCCACCTCCATGACTCGCCGCGCCACGTCCAGGATCGCCGGGAGCAATTCCCTGGACTCTGTGATCGCATTGATCAGGGCACTGACTTCCACAAGGCCTTTGTAAACCTTGAGCCGGTGCTCCAGTGTTTCGAGATCGGAGGGCATCCTGCGCACACTATTGCGCGAGCGCGCCCGGCGAAGAAAGCGGAATCCGGGTGGCGTGGATTCGCGCTGGAATAAATGCGGCGGCCATTCCATCGTCCTCCTTGATGAAGCTCCATTTGATTCTCGGCGTCCTTTTGTGCGCAGTCGCCGCGCCACTCCACGCCGCCGACACCGCCTACGCCGCGCTCCGTGTCTATGGAAAGAAGGAGGGCGAGCAGGCGCTCTATCGCGTCGTCGAATTGCGCGGCAAGTCGGGCACGCCGCAGCCGACTTCGTGGAAGCTGACCATCGATGATCCCAAGGCGCGTGGCGGCGTGCGCGAGATCGAAGTCCGCGGCGGCCGCATCACCGGCGAACGCACTCCGGTGGGGCGCGACTTCGGGCCGCAGATGAATTTCAACCAGCTCAACCTCGACTCCGACGGGGCCTTTACCGTGGCCAATCAGGAAGCGGAAAAGCGCGGGATACCTTTTGATCGCATCGATTACGTGCTGCACAGCGGGAGCGGCGGAGCACCGATCTGGACGATCGAGCTTTTCGAGGGAAGAAGCAGCCGCGTCGGCTTGCTGCGGATCGCGGCCGACAGCGGGGCGATCGTGGAGCAGAACTTCAACGCGGACCGGCGTTTCGCGGGTGACCGCGCCTATGTCGAAGACGATCGCCGGCGCACTCAGGACCGCGAATCCAACGGGCGGGAATACCGCACCGAAAAGGATCCGGCCGACGTAGTCGGCGATGTCTTCAATCGCATCGGGCGTCATTTCCAGAAGCGCGGGAAGCAGCTCAGTAATTTCTTCTCGGGCAAAGACCGGTAGGAGGGCGTCTAAAAGTCGAGATCGGGCAGTCTTACTCTTTGTCTTGCTCCTGCTCCTCCGAGTTTCATGGGAGCAAGAGCATGAGCATGACAAAGAGGATGAGCAGGGCGCGTGAGTTGCAAGTTGCCACGCCGCGTGTGCGTCGCTAAGCACGGCAGGACTTATGGGAAACGCCGTCCTCGTCATTGTCGGAATCGTGGTGGTCGTCATTGCGATCATCCTCTTCAACTTCCTCGGAATCTGGGTGCGGGCGTGGATCGCCGGCGCCTACGTGGGCCTCGCCACAATGATCGCCATGCGTCTGCGGGGAGTTCCCGTGGGCCTGATCGTCGATAGCCGCATCACCGCGGTGAAGGCGGGACTTGAAGTCGAGACCGACCCCCTCGAAGCCCACTATCTCGCCGGCGGCAACGTCAACCAACTCATCCTCGCCCTCATCGCCGCGCACAAGGCGGGCATCGCACTCGACTTCGACCGCGCCTGCGCCATCGACCTCGCCACCAAGGGCACGGGCAAGACTGTGCTCGAAGCCGTGCGCACCAGCATCAATCCGAAAGTCATCGACGTCCCGCACGCCGGGAGCGGCAAGGCGACCATCGACGGCGTGGCCAAGGACGGCATCGGCGTGAAGGCGAAGGCGCGTGTCACCGTCCGATCGAACCTCGACCGCTTCGTCGGGGGCGCCACCGAGGAGACGATTATCGCCCGCGTCGGTGAAGGTATCGTGAGTTCCATCGGCTCCGCGGATTCCTACAAAGTGGTGCTCGAAAACCCCGACCGCATCTCCAAGACCGTACTCGCCAAAGGCCTGGATAGCGGCACCGCCTTTGACATTCTCTCCATCGACATCGCCGACGTGGACATCGGCGAAAACATCGGCGCCAAACTCCAGGCCGAGCAGGCCGACGCCGACAAGCGGGTCGCTCAAGCGAAAGCCGAAGTCCGCCGCGCCGCCGCCGTCGCCGTGGAGCAGGAGATGCGCGCCAAGGTCCAGGAGATGCGCGCGAAAGTCGTCGAGGCCGAAGCTCAGGTCCCGCTCGCCATTGCCGAGGCGTTTCGCGCGGGTAATCTTGGAATCATGGATTACATGCGGCTCAAAAACATCGAAGCCGACACTCAAATGCGCGGCTCGATCGCCGGTGCGGATAAACCCGGGGAAAGCCAAAAATGATTCTCGCGAGCGGCGAAGGGCAATTGGTCTTTCTCGTGGTCATGGCCGTCCTCGGCCTGATCAATTGGATCGCGAACAGGGCCAGTCCCGGCGACAAGAAAGCGCCGCAAGACCCTTCCCAGCCGGGTGCCGCACCCGCGTCCCCGCGCCGCGCGAATCCGGAATCCGAGGAAGAGCGGATGCGCCGTTTCCTCGAAGCGCTGGGGCTGCCCGGAGAATCGCAACCCGCGCCACCCCGGCCCGCGCCGAAGCCCCGCCCGGCGGTGAGGCCCGTGCCGCCCATCGTCTATCAGCCCACGGCGCCCCTCCCGCAGAAACGTCCGTCCGCCCCGCCGCCGCTCGTTCCGCAGGCGCACCGTCCCCGTTCGCTCGACGAACTTCCCGCGCCCGCCTCACGCGTGGAACAGATTGCGTTGGCGGAATTGAAGACCCCGTCGCTCCCGGAATTCGAGACGCTGAGTTCCCGGGTCTCCGCGTTGCCCGCCGACTTTCCCGCGGCCCACGACGAAGCCGCCCGTCCATCCGGCCCCACCATGGGCGACACCCTGCAAGCGGCGCTCGCTTCTCCGCGGCAATTGCGCTCGGCATTCATCCTCAGCGAGATCTTCGGAACGCCACCCGGCCTGCGCCAGCCTTGATTCCGCGCCGCCCTTGGACTGCGCCAGCTTGGTGGCGCTTTGCGGAGGCGGCAGCTCGCTGCCCGGGGTGGTGCATGGTCGCTCCGCCCCGCCGCCGAGCAAGCTCGGCCGAACCTCAAAAGCGCCGGCAAGCCGGCGCAGTCCAAGGGCTTCGCCGGCCGACGCTGCACTTGCAATCATTTCCGCCGGCCACTACTTTCCGCCGCTCTGACCGCCGGCGTGGCGAAACTGGCAGACGCGCTAGACTCAAAATCTGGTTCTCGCAAGAGAGTGTGGGTTCGAACCCCTCCGCCGGCACCCCTGCTCACATCAGGGTTTTAGAACTCTTCGGTTGACCAGTTTCGGAAATTCTACTCTGGTGCCGGAGGGGCCGCACCCCTTTTTGGAAATTCGGACGTGCCCGGAAAATGCCAACGCCGAACGCTGACGAGTGCCATCGAGTGCCATGAATCCGCGAAATAGCCCAAGTTTCTGCGACAGAGTTGTTGGGGGTGAGAGGAGCACCTATCCCCGCCGCCCGAGATTGGTTAATTGGGTGCTCGGTGCTGCGGAACGACGCTACTCAACACGCGGGTCTGGCCGAATCGCAAACCACTCGTTTGCTTCCTCTTCGAATTTAAGTTGGAGATAGTGACTATGACAGATATTCGGCGAATTTCCCATCTCGTGAGATAGCTTGTGAACGTCTTTCAGCAGTGGAAGGCGATAGCTAGCATAGGAATGCCGCAGGCCGTCACGTATCCACGGGATGCCCGAGTCTTTCGAACATTTTTGCGACATGCGGGTTGCGGGCATCCGCGGGGCCACTGGCCCAGTTGCTCTGCGGAACGGCGCGAGAAAAGCAAGTAGGGCGTCGCACATTGGCACAAACCGCCTTCGCCGTTGCTTTGCAACTTCGGTCGGGACATCAATTATCGCTCGTTTCCACAGAATATTATCCCAAACTAGCGGGGGCTTCGAACTTCGCGGATCGGGGCAAATCTCTTCTGGGCGCAAGCCGGCGAAGGCGCCCAGAACAATCATCGGCAGCCATTCGTTAGAAACTACTCTCAGAATCTTCCGAAGTTCGTCTGGGGTGTAGATTCCGATCTTATTCGTTACCGACTGTTTCTCGATCCGCTCAATCGGCGTCTTGGAGTCTCCGATATACCCTTCCCGTCGAGCAAACGAGAAAAGACTCAAAATTCGCTCCAACTGGTTATTCCACGTCCGAGGTGCAACGTTCTTGTCATTTAGCCACGATTCGACTTCCTCACGCCGCAGCTCGTCTATGCTGCAAGTAAATCTCCTGGCAAAAGATTTCAGCGTATGCTCTAGCGTCGCTAAGTGGCTATAACTCCGTCCTTTATCCTTTTTTGAAAGGAGGAGTGCATCAACCAGGTCCGGGACCGGCTTGCTCTTGACCTGCGTGGCCTGCCAACGAAGGAATTTTGCAAAGTCGTCCCGTGACGCGCCGAGAAGATCTACTGTCCCTGCGCGGCCCATATGAATCAACTCAGTGGCGCGCGAGATTGCGTCCTCGATTTGCTTCGATCGGACTCGGAATCGTTTGCCATTGTTCGGCGTATATTCAAAACCGAATCGGCCATCCTGGTAGAGGCGAACGTCGATTTTGAATCCTGATTTACCGACAGTCTTAGCGATCGGCGCCGGCTTCATCTCGCCACCCCCTTTCGCAGTCGCTCCTCCCGCTTTTTTCCTTCTAGAAACGTGGTGCTCATACACGCCTCCCGGACGGAGCAGGCCGGTAAACGACAATGTGTTTTTACATTTTTCCCATTTCCTTGTTTCGGTCATCGAGCAGCGAGGGATGGGCTCCGATATTTCGCGCCGGTTTCACTCTGGGACTACTCTCTCGGCACCATTCGGACTCGCTCTCTCCGGGCGCCCTTTCGATGGGGGATTTTCCTGCCAACTCGGCGCGTCCGGGCATGCGCACTCGGAAAAACGGAATAAGATTGCAAGCAGCCCGCACGATTCACACTCTCCGCGCCTTGCCAGAACCGCCAGCCAGGCGTGAAGCGGACAGCCGGCTTCATTGGATTGCCTCTCAACGGAACAGCGGATGCCAAGTCCCCACACAATAAAAGCGAGCCCTCCTTTGGGACCACAATCGAGCGCCTCTCCGCGTTCCTGCCGGAACCTCCACAATGACGCCCACGGCCATGTAAGCCCAAAATATCTCCTCATCCAGTGAAGACTCGAACCACCTATCCAAAGAAGAATCCATCCAGCGATAACGAAGCCCTCAAAGGCGCCAGCGCAGCAGGCGTTGGTGCGGCCTCTGCGGTCGGAGCGTCTGCTACCGTTGGAGGCATGGGCTTGTCCGTCGCAGGCACCGCGATTTCTATCGGCGCTGTCCCTATTCACCTCCTCCCTGCTACTTATTTCCTCGCCATCCTCGGGAGTCTCTTGATCGTGAGTCCCGCACCCGCAGCCCCGAGTATTGCCTGGCTGACGCAATACGGCACCAGCGCCACCGCAGGCGACTTCGGCCAAGGTATCGCGGTGGATGCTTTGGGCCAAAGCTGGGTCGGCGGCGCAACAACCGGGAATCTGGGCGGCACCGGCTTCGCTGGCGCCGCTGACGTGTTCTTGAGCCGGATTTCTCCAACAGGGAATGTCGATTTCACACAGCAGCGCGGCACCAGCGCCGAGGATTATGGCACGGGCGTCGCGATTCTCGGTAGCGGGACCATCTTTGTCGGCGGCGTTATCGCAGGTGCCATCGACGGCCAGGCACATGCCGGCGGCGATGACGCAGGCATCATTCAATATAATACAATTGGCGTGTGGCAGGGCACAAAGCTCTTCGGCACCAGTGGTTCAGACTTTATCGGGGCCGTCGCCGCTAGTGCGATGAATCTTTTCACCGGTGGCTTTTCAACAGGTTCATTCGGCGGTCAGACGAACGCTGGAAGCGCTGACGCTATTGTCAGTAAACACGACGCCAGCGGGGCACTACTCTGGACGAGCTTTTTGGGTTCTAGTGGCGATGACCAATGCTACGGCGTCGCGGTGGACGCCGTGGGCAACTCGTTCATTACGGGTTACACGCTTGGCAATCTTCCAGGCTCCTCCAGTGCCGGCAGCTACGATTTTTTCGTTGCGAAATACGACTCGAACGGCAACCGCACCCTCCTAAAACAATTCGGCACCAGCGGCGTGGATTTCGCCAGAGGGATCAACGTGGACATCAGCGGGAATATCTATATTGCAGGCTACACTGCCGGCAATCTCGGCGGAGAGACCAACGCCGGTTCCGATGATGCCTTCGTGACTAAGCTCGACAGCGCGGGCAACGTCCTTTGGACTCGGCTTTTTGGTGGTTCCTTCTCGTCTGACCATGCCAACGCCCTCGACGTGGACGGCAATGGGAATGTCTTTATAGGCGGTTCTTCGAGTGGCAACGTCGGCACCTATACCAGTGTTGGCAGAGACGATGCCTTCGTCGTGGGATACGATACCAATGGTAACCTGCTCGGAAGCCAGTTTCTTGGCAGCAGCGGCGATGACAAAATCATCGGTTTGTCCCTCGGCCCGGACGGCGGCGCATACGTCACCGGCTACACCGATGGCTCGCTCGGTAGCCCCAATTTAGGAGGCCCCGACATCTTCGTGGCAAAAATCATCGGAATCCCAGAGCCCGCGAGCGCGCTACTACTACTCGGTGGCGGCGCGATGCTCAACCTTCGCCGCCGGAAGCAGTCGTAACCTGCGCGACCGATCCGAGGCAAAGTCGGGAACTTCCGAAAAACGAATCGGAATGTCGGCGCGTTTTGCTCGTCAGTCTTGGATCGAAGATTAAGGTCGGCTGTGATGTCCGATAGAGAAGCCCCCTTGTCACCGCCCAGCGCACTGCTGCTTGGCGAGGCGGACACGCGCGCGAAACTCATCGACCCAGCATTGCACGGCTGCGGGTGGACGGAGGACTTCATCCGGCGCGAGGAGACGGCGGGAGAAATCGAAATTGTTGATGGTCGTCCGTTGCGCGTCGCCAGGGGGCGCGTGGACTACACACTGCGAATTTGTGTCACCCAGCATTCGCAGCCGGTCGCCGTGGCCTACATTGAGGCAAAGGCCGAGAACTCCACCGCGGGAGCAGGGCTGGAGCAGGGTAAGGGCTACGCGGCTGCGTCGAAGCGGCACAACGTTCCGTTCGTCTTCGCCAGCAATGGGCACCAGTTCGTGGAGTACGACGACTTCACCAAGCAGACCTCGGTGGCGAAGCCGATGGCGCAGTTTCCCCGACCCGAGGAATTGCGTCTGCGCTACGAGAACGGCAAAGGCTTCTCTCTTGAATCCGACACCGCCAAGCCTCTGCTCGTGCCCTACTCCGGCGGCGAGGCGACGCGCCGCTACTACCAGGATGCCGCTATTCGCGCCGTCCTGGAAAAAGTCGCTGCCGGTGACAACCGGGCGCTGCTCGCCCTCGCGACCGGCGCGGGCAAGACGTTCATTGCGGTGAACCTCCTCAAGCGCATCGCCGACGCTGGGCAGCTCCGGCGCGCGCTTTTCATTTGCGACCGCGATGAACTGCGAACGCAGGCGCTTACCGCGTTCACCAACGTCTTCGGAGGCGATGTAGCCGAAGTCTTCGAGACGGAGGATGGGAAGAACCACGCCCGCAATGCGCGCATCCACATCGCCACCTATCAGACCCTCGACATCGACTCCGATGCCAGCGCCGCGACGTTCCTGCTCAAGCATTACGCCGAGGATGCGTTCAGCCACATCATCATCGACGAATGCCATCGCTCCGCCTGGGGCAAATGGTCTGCCGTCCTCAAGCGCAATGCCAAGGCCGTGCAGGTGGGCCTCACCGCGACTCCGCGCGAGTTGATCCTTTCGGCTAAACAGAACGCCGCCGCGGAAGGCGACACCGCGCAGCACGATGCGGCGAAAGCCGACGACAAGATTCTGGCCGACAACGTGAAATACTTCGGCGAGGCGGTCTATGACTACTCGCTCGCGCAGGGCATCGAGGATGGCTACCTCGCGCCGCCGGAGATTTTCACGTTCGATCTTTACCACGAGCACAAGAAGACACCGGAACGTCTGACTCCCGTGGTGCGCGAAGACGTGGCCGCCAAGCCGCTCCGCGACGCGCACACCGGCGCGTCCGTCGCTGCCGCCGCGCTTGATCCGCAGTATTCGCCGAGCAAGCTCGACGAGCGGCTGCTCATCCCCAACCGTATCGCCGCCATGTCGCGGCATATTTTCGAGCAACTCTGCGCGCATGGTGGGCCGGAGCAGAAGAGCATCGTCTTTTGCGCCAGCGACACCCACGCCGAGCGCGTCGCCGCGGCGCTGGGCAATCTCTACTCCGACTGGTGCGCGGCGAACGGGCGAAACACCGCCGCCAGCTACGCCTTCAAATGCACGGCCAAAGGAGGCAGCAGTGACTCGCTGATCGCCGATCTGCGCAAGGCTCCGTCCTCGCACTTCCTCGCCTGCACCGTCGAGCTGCTCAGCACCGGCGTCGATGTCCCATGCCTGCGCAATATCGTCTTCTTCCAATACGTGAAGTCACCCATCGTCTTCGCGCAGATGTTTGGCCGCGGCACCCGGCTCGACCCGGACAGCGAGAAATGGATGTTCCGCGTCTGGGATTACACCGACGCCACACGGCTCATCGGCGATGAGTTCAAAGTGAAGCCGCGCACGCCAGGCAAGGGCGGTGAGCCGCCGCCGCCCGCGAAGCCGCCCATCCTCGTCGAGCAGGTGCAAATCCACATCGCCCCCACGGGCCGCTGGCTCACCGCCGTCACCGACGGGCGGCAGCGCCGCATCACCGTCGAGGAATACCGCGAGCGCATCGCCCAGCGTTTGGTGGCTCGCGCGCCTGATCTGGCAGCTTTTCGCGGGTTGTGGGTGGTGCCTGGAGAAAGGCGCAGTCTGCTCACTGAAATCGTCGCGGGCGGGTTTTCGCCGAAGGCTCTGCAAATCGTCGAGGAAGCCGCCGACTTCGATCTATACGATGTCCTCGGCGAAGTCGGCTACGGCCTCGCTCGCGTCCCACGTACCCAGCGCGCCTTCGCCTTTTCCTGGAAGCAAGCGCCTTGGCTCACGGAAATGCCCGCACCCGCCGCGGCCACGGTTAAGGCGCTCGCCAGCCAGTTTGGCAAAGGCGGGACCGAGGCGTTGGAGACGCCGCAGATTTTCACGATGCCCGAAGTCCGCCGCGCCGGCGGCCTCGACGCGCTCAAGCTCCTCGGCATCCCGGCGGATGTCTTGCAGGAAACGAAGGTGAGGTTGTTCGCAGCATGAGTGGAGTAATTCTGAGTGAAGTGCCGACGGTGCGCGATGGATGGAAGTCGTTACGGCTCGATGAAGCCTGCGCGTTCCTACCAGCAAGGTCAGTAGCGTCGGACGGTGATACCGATGTGATTGCGGTAACGACCGCGTGTCTCACAGAAAATGGGTTTAATCCTCGTGGGTTGAAACGTGCGCGAATGTGGCAGTGCGACGTGGAAGCGGCTCGCCTGCATGCCGGCGAAATTCTGATTGCGCGAAGCAACACTCCCGAACTCGTGGGGCGCGCTGCGTTGTATGCGGGTACACCCGCCGATGTCGTAGCTTCTGACCTCACGATCCGCTTGCTGCCACATGCGGATTCCGATGCCGAGTTTGTCGCTGCATATTTTTCATTTCTCTACTCCACAGGCTATTGGCGCGAGCGAGCTAGCGGCGCGAGTGGTTCGATGAAAAAAATCACGCGAGGTCAATTAGGCGCCCAAATATTCTCGTTTCCTCCGCTCGCCGAACAACGCCGCATCGCGGCGCGGCTCAAAGAACAGATGGCCGAGGTTGAGCGCGCTCGCGCCGCCGCCGAAGCACAAGGCGTCGCGCTCGGCACGTTGCTCGACACCGAGTTGATCGCTGCTTTCCACGGACGTTCTCCGATTTCCAACGGACGCGACAACGCGCACGCACCACCCGGCTGGCGCTGGCAAGGACTGCTCGACCTTGCGCGACTCGAAACCGGCCACACCCCGAGCCGCCAGCATCCCGAATGGTGGGGTGGCGATGTCCCCTGGCTCGCGCTCCCCGACATCCGTCGCCTCGATTGCCGCGAAACACGGGAGACGCTCGAACGCACCAACGCCGACGGCCTCGCGAACAGCTCCGCGCGTCTGTTGCCCGCCGGCACCGTCTGCCTCTCGCGCACCGCCTCCGTCGGCTTCGTGACCGTGCTCGGGCGACCGATGGCGACAAGTCAGGACTTCGTGAATTGGGTCTGCGGCCCGGAACTGGAGCCCTGGTTCCTGCTCTGGGCGCTCCGCGCCGCCCGCAAATTCATCCACTCGCAATCGAGCGGCGCAATCCACAAGACCGTCTATCTGCCCATCGCCAAGTCCTTCGAGCTTTGCGCCCCGCCCCTCGCCGAACAGCAACGCCTCGCCACCCGCATGCGCGACCACTTCACCACCCTCGAAACCGCCCGCACCGCCGCCGCCGCCCAACTCGCCGCCATCAAAGCCCTGCCCGCCGCGTATCTTCGCGCTGCATTCACGACGAAGTGATCGCCAACTTTACTTTACCCGTTCGCTCGTCGTGGAGTCAGGCGGGTTGCCCATCGGTGCGCATCCTGCGTATCTTCCGCGCTCTGTGATTTCCGAAATCCGCATCCAGAATTTCAAAAGCATCCACGACCTCGCACTAAAGCCGGGCCGGGTGACCGTGCTCATCGGCGAAAACGGCAGCGGGAAGAGCAACATTCTGGAGGGTATCGCATTTGCCGCAGGAGCGGCGGCAAACAAGCTGGACAACGAATTTCTTTTCAACCGTGGCATCCGGGTAACGGAGGATACATGGATGCGGTCGGCTTTCCCAGAGGAAGAGATCGAAGACCGTAAAATGAAGTTCGGGGTTCGTCGTAACATCCAGCTCTCCGTGAAAGGTGGGGATGGAGAGCCGGTATTTGAGTGCTCTGTTTCGTCCATGATAAGCACTGTGGACCAGAGCTTCGCGGGTTGGTCTGTGCATGCGCCGATCCACAAGGGCGAATTGGAGGAAGCATTGCTCGATGAGCAGTTCGCGCAAGGAGTGGAACAGGAGGCGGAAGCTCTGCGTCAGCGAATACGCGATAACGCGTCCGCGGAGTCCAAAAGCCCAACCGAAGCGCTAAATAGCATCGACACTGCGCTCAAGTTGCTTGCTGGGCATTCACGGTTGAATAGGCAGAAAAAGAAAGAGTTTGGAGTTCATGCGAGCACGTTGGGCTTAGCTGACTTCGTAATCTTCGCTCCGGAAAATACTGTCTTGCGGACCCCTCCGCCCGAGGGCGCGATTCTGCCACTCGGCACAAGGGGTGAAGGGCTAATTCGGCTACTCCAGTCATTCACAGATCCAAATCTCACAGATCCGGGAATCATCGGGCGATTCGCGGACCTAAACGAACGGTTGCGTCTTTTCGGTTGGTTCGATGAACTCCTGGCGCCGGACGAAACTGCGACAATGCAAGCGCGGTTGCAGATTCGGGACCGATGGCTGGCTCCCGAGCGCGCAGTCTTTGACCAGCGGAGCGCCAACGAGGGTTTCCTTTATTTGCTATTCTATTTTGCGCTAATGATGAGTTGGCGCACGCCGCGTTTCTTTTCCTTGGATAACTTGGACAGCGCGCTGAACCCAAAGTTGTGCTCCGCACTAATGCGGCAAATCTCGGAACTGGCGACGAAATACGACAAGCAGGTCATTTGTACGACACACAATCCGGCGCTTCTCGACGGGCTGGATTTGCATGACGACACGCAGCGGCTTTACACGGTGCGGCGCGACAGCGACGGGCACACGGTCGTCCATCGCGTGCGTGCGCCCCAGCCCCAGCCGGGCGAGACGCCGGTGCAGTTGTCAGAGGCGTTCATTCGCGGCATCCTCGGCGGATTGCCGGACCATTTCTGAGGACGAGATCAATGAATGACTTTGCTTTGGTGACCGAAGGAGTGAGCGATCATCAGGTTTTGCGAAACGTGCTACTCGGCTATTATAAGGTGCAACGGGAGCCGGTCATCACCTTCGAGCAGCCCAATCCGCAGGCGGTTATGCACACCGGAGGCTGGACGCTGGTGATGCAATACCTGCGGGAAAAGAAGTACCGCCAGGCGTTTCAGACGAATAAATATGTCGTCGTGCAGGTGGACACGGACGTGGCGGAAGACCAGGGCTTTGACGTGCCGAAGCAGGATGCAGACGGGCCTCTGTCGGTGGAGGATCTAATCTCGAACGTGGTCGCGCGACTGAGGCAGGAAATCGGCGCCGAGGATTTGGCGACCTACGGTGAGCAGTTCATTTTCGCCATCGGTGTGGAGCAAATCGAATGTTGGGTGCTGCCGCTGTGGTATGCCGATGCCAGGGGCGAACAGATTGCGAATTGCACGGCACGGCTGGGTGCATCGCCGCAACTTCGCAATGAGCTCACGGCGAAGAATTACCCGTGGATTACTCCGAACAAGAAGGAACCTTTCAGCTACGACCTCGCCTCGCGCGAGTATCGGAAGCGAGCAAAGCTGCTCGCCGAGGGACCGCGAAACCCGAGCCTGGATGTATTTCTCAAAGACCTGGAACGCCGAGCCATCGAGCTGCCGCCGCTGGAATGAGGTTCTTCCAATCCATCGTGACTACGACGAATTGCCGCCATTGGATGAACGGCGAGCCGTGACTGCACAAATCGCACACCGCCGGCACGCAAGCCGTGAAGGTGGCGATTGCGGCGAAGGCCAGAAAGCCATGACACCACACGAGGAGGAGATGAAAAAGAAGGTTGAAGAATACCTTCGGCAGAAGGAGGAGAAGAAGCTTGAAGAAATGTTTCGAGACGATGGGCCGACTAGCCAATACGTCGCATGGAGAAACTCCCAATATAACCGAAAGGCCGCATTTGGGTGCCTCCTCATGATCGGAATTGCTGCCCTCACCATGCTGATTGGAAAATGCCAAGGATGGCCCGATCATGAGCGACCTGCGCAGACACTAAAGCGCGCCCCGTGACACTACCCCGCCGTGGTGTTGCTTGCACTTCGCGATAGGTCCGCTCCATGCTTGAACGCGATGCCTATTTTTCCGCACCTTTCGCGTGCGCCCATCGTCGAGGCGCTAATTTTCTTTCAGGCGAATGCCGCGGCCCATTGGTCGCCCGAGAAGGCGAAGAAGGACTTCGCCGCGATCTGGCCGGAACACACGGAAATTCAAGAAATGCGCCCGATGGAAATGAAAGTGATCGCGAAAGCGGGAGAGGAACCACGGCAGCAGGTGCGATTTCTCGACGCGGACGGTTTCTTTTTTCGCTCGAAGACGCAGCCGACGGTTTATCACGTACGTCGCGACGGTTTCGCTGTGAGCTGGCTCAACCCATATCCTGATTGGGAGACTTTTGAAGCGCATGCGCTCGAATCTTGGGCGCACTACGTCGAAGCGATGCAAGGACCGGAACTCCATACCGTCGTCGTGCGCTTCATCAATCGCCTGGAGTTTCCGCAAGCCGATTTCAAGCTCGCGACCTACTTCACCGCACCGCCGCAGCCGCCTCCGACGCTGAACTGGAAGTTTCACAACTTCACGCAGCAAGCTCTCTATGCCGTGCCAGATTCCGGCTGCCTCGTGCAAGCAACGCTCGCACAGGCATTCGACGCCGCGCCCGACACTTTAGCCTTCATTCTCGACCTCGAAATCAAGCTCAAGGAACCGCTTGCCGCCACAGGCCGCGATCTGGGCGAAACTCTCGCCGAAATGCGTGTGCTCAAGAATGCCGGCTTTTTCGGCATGTTGACGGCGACAGCACTGGAGCGTTACAGGTAGCCATGCTTCTCGCGCTACCCATCGCATTTTCGGCTTCTTCGCCGACCAGTTCGCTGCCCGCGCTCGCGCGGCGGGGAGATTCGTCGCTGGGTTACGAGCGCGGAATCTCCACTTGGCCGGCCTCGGCGGTCGCCGGAGCACTCGGTGCTGATCTGGACTCGCTGATGCTCGATTGTTGCCTCCCCGATTGGGATGGTCATGGAGGCGAGCCGTTGAGCGCGGAGTCGTATGAGGCCGCGTGCCGTTTTATCCACAGCCTGCCCGCCGGCATCCCGAAGCCGGAAATTTCCGCTGATCCTGATGGCTGCGTCACCTTCGAGTGGCGGCAGTCGCCGCGTCGCGTGCTGCTCGTCAGCGTGCATGGGCAATTCCGCGTAGATTATGCAGCCCTCTTCGGCACCGCGAAGACCTATGGCTCAGAACCGTTTTTCCATGAGCTGCCGGAGACGCTGACGACGCTGGTGCGCCGCGTCTACGCGGCGTGAGCGCCGGCCCCCTGGCCGCAGTGCCAGTCGCAGACAAGGAGCAACTCGCGCGTTTCGTCTTGTTTGAAAAACATGTGCGCAGGAGCGACGGGACGATTAAAGCCGATGCAATTCTGCCGTTCAAACACGTCGAGCTATCAGTCAGCCGGCATCGCGGACTCAGCGATGGCGAAGTCTGGATGCTTGGCCGGGCAGTAGCCGGCCAGCGTGCGCGTCCGTTGGTCGGACGTGCTGATTTTTCCGCGCTCGTCGCCCGCCAACAGAGCTTGGACGTTGTCCCATCGGAACCACCCCGGAATCACGCGAACGTCGTGGGCTGGCCTCCAGAGAAGCCGGCGCAAATGATCCGTGCCCTCGAAATCGCAGCACGGGCAACTTTCACCGCGACCCCGCCCGAGGCGTGAAGAAGGCAAAGACGCTCGCTCCCGAGCAGCAGAAAGAAAAGACGCTCGGCAGCCAGAGCGCGGTCAACGCCGCCGTCTGGAGCATCTGCGACATCATGCGGCGGTCGAACTGCGCCGGAGCGATGCAGTACGTGCCTGAGCTGACGTGGATTCTTTTTCTCCGCATTTTCGACGAACGGGAGACGCAGGAAGCTGAACGTGCGGCGGCAGTGAAGGCGGATTTTCAGTCCTCCCTGGCGGCCCCGTATCGCTGGCGAGATTGGGCTGCGCCGGATTCGCCCAAACGCAAGGAGCTGATGGAGGGCGCTCTCGGCGCTTATTTCAGCTTCGTGAATGGCGAACTCATCCCGCATTTGCGCAAGCTGCGGGACCACCCAAACGCGACCGCGAGGCAGAAGGTTATCAGCGAAATCATGTCCGGCGTGGATCGCACGCGGATCGACACGGAGCGGAATTTTTGCGACGTGCTCGATGCGGTGGACGAGCTGACAACCGCGAGTGTGGACGACACTCACGTATTCACCCTCTCGCAGGTGTATGAAGGTCTGCTGCTCAAGATGGGCGAAAAGGGAAACGACGGTGGGCAGTTTTTCACTCCTCGCGAGATTGTGCGCGCGGTGGTGGAAGCGGTCGCGCCACGAGTGGGCGAGACGGTTTATGATCCTTGCTGCGGCACCGGAGGCTTCCTCGCGCAGTCGTACGAATACATGTCCGGGAATCTCACCGATGCGGACACTGGTGAGTCGCTGGACCTGCTCAAACAGAGGACATTCTACGGACGCGAGAAGGAGAATCTCGTTTATCCCGTGGGCCTAGCGAACCTGATGCTTCACGGCATCGACGAGCCGCACATCTGGCATGGCAACGTCCTCACCGGGCAGGAGGTCTATGCGGGGCTTTACCAGCACGCGCCGAAGCAATTCAACGTGATCCTCGCCAATCCGCCCTTCGGCGGAAAGGAAGGTCCGCAGGCGCAGGTGCGTTTTGCCTACAAGACAAAGGCGACGCAGGTGCTCTTTCTCCAAGACATCATCGACAGCCTCGCGTCGGGTGGACGCTGCGGGATGGTGATCGACGAAGGCGTGCTCTTTCAAACGACGCAGGATGCCTTCGTAAAGACGAAGCGCCGGCTACTCGCCACCTGCGATCTTTGGGCCGTCGTCAGTCTGCCAGGCGGGGTCTTCGCAGCAGCGGGTGCCGGCGTGAAAACGAACCTGCTCTTTTTCACCAAGGGCCGGGCTACGGAGAAAATTTGGTATTACGATCTCGCCGACGTGAAGGTTGGTAAAAAAAAGCCTTTTGGACGCGAGCAAATGAAGGAGCTTTTCGATCTGCTTCCCACCCGCGCCGACGGACTGCGAAGCTGGACGATTGATTTCACCGCCCGCCGCCAGCGCGCAAAATCCGAAGCTGACGCGATCCGGGCAAAAACGAGCGGGCCACGCGACGAACTGGCGAAACTCAAAGATCGCGAATCCGAGCTGAAAAAGGCCAAGGCCACGAAGGCAGAACTCGAAGCGGTATCGAAGCAAATCAAGGCTCGCGAAAAGGAAATCCGCGCGCTGGAGACGAAGGCCCAGCAAGTCGAAGACGCCGCCTACGACCTCAAAGCGGTGAACCCCAACGTCAAACCCGAAGGAGACATCCGCACCCCCGCGGAGTTGCTCGATTTCATTGAGACGAAGGGACACGAGATTTCCGCGGCAGTCGCGCGATTGCGACCACTTGAAGGTGCTGCGACCGCACAGCAGTAGCGTGCGGTGGCGTTGTCGAGACATTCGAGCTTGGCGGGCATCCCAAGGCGAAGCGGTGCCACGCATGGAGCTACGAGGAGGGGGGAACGTCCTCGGCCTTCGTTAAAGGTTTCTGCGGTAAATTTAATGCCAATGCTCCAACATGCGCGCCTAGCGTCTTTGCAATAAGGCAGAGCGTGAGAAATGAGACATTGTGCTCACCCCGTTCAAGGCCGCTGATATAGCTCCGGTCGATTCCCGTTTCGACCGCCAGTTTTTCTTGGGTCCAGCCGACAGACTTGCGCAGGACCCGAATGCGATGGCCGAGTTTTCTGAGGGGCGCTCGATCGCTCACGCAGAATTAGGCGGCGACTGCTGAACCCGAGGCCATTCGTCCACTGTCTAGACTCCCCAATCTGATTCGTCTTGCTGATGCGTTCACTTCGGGGGAATAGTGCCAAAAGTGCCATGGCGGGGCCAGTTCCATTCAAAAAGTGGAATATATTGCTCAGGACATCTGAGTAAAACTGGGTTCGAACCCCTCCGCCGGCATTTTTTCATGCGCGTCTGCACGGCATCGGGAAAGAGAGTTGCTTGTGCAGACGCGAACCCGATGAAAATCTCACCACTGGCCACCCTTCGATCAGTTGTGACGCATTCGTCCGAATCCTTCTACCTCCATCTCGCCGGCGCCCAGCAGGGCCCATACACGATCCCGCAAATCGATCACCTGTTGAACTCGGGCTTGATCGGCATCGAGACCCTCTACTGGTGTGAAGGACTCGATCAGTGGCAGCCGGTGACCAGCCTCGTCGCGGTGCGCACGAAACCGAAAAGGTGGGTCAAGCCCGTCATCGCTCTGGCCGTGCTGATCGCACTCGCCGTGCCCATTCGCATCTTCGGCCCGGTCGTGGTGGAAGGCTGGCACGAGGCCAATCAGCACGAGTATTCCGAATCCGCCGCCTACTGGCGTGCGCGGGATGTGGTCCGCACCGAACTCGTCAGTCGCAGGACGCTGGTCGAGTTCGACGGTTTCGAGGATGCGCGGGTTACTTTACTGACCGCGGGTGGTGCGCAGGTGAGGTTGAGCGGCACGATCACCGATGAGGCGGGAAAGGTGTCGGCCGCGGCTTGGGATGTTCCCATGCGTTTTCAAAGTGAGGAGGGTGAGTGGTCCGGCGGACCACCAGTGGAAGCGACTGCTCCATGAACTTCCGGATCGTCGTAGCCCTGATTATTTTCTGCGGAGCACTGGCCCGGACGGCCATGGCGCAGAGCGCCGCCGCAGGCGAGGCGGAGGCGCAGAAGTGTGTGGATCGAATCGCCGCGGTCCAGCGCGACGTCATCAACAAGTATGACGATGCCCTCGCCGAATTGCAGATCTCGCTGCAAAAGGCGGCCGATCTCGAAGGCGCTGTGGCCGTTCGCGCGGAGCGCCAGCGGCTCGCCGGCGAGTCCGCGCTCAGCGAAAAGGATTTCGTCGCCGAACCCAAGGCACTGCGCACGCTGCAGGCTCAAACAGCGGGAAAGATGCAGGACCTCGTGACCCAATTAGTCGCCGAGACCGTCCCGAAGCTGGTCGAATTGAAAAAGCAATTCACCGTGATGGGAAAACTCGATGACGCCATCGCCGTTCGCGGGGCGATCGAAAAGCTGCAGAACGCCTATTTGCCGGCTACGAGGGTGGAGTCGGGTTCGATCGTCCCCGCCGATGCGCTGATCGTCGCCTACGGCGGAGATCGCGCGCGAGCCGACAAGATCTACAAGGGGCAGAAGATCATCGTGCGCGGCTCCGTCGGGGCCTTTCGCCCCGATCCGACGGAGAGCAAAAGCTACCAGGTGTTTCTCACCGGAGGAGCGGCGGGCGGCTGGGTGCAATGCAGTTTTCCCGGGGGCGAGAACCGTTTCCGCGAAGAGAAAGCCGGCTCCAATGTGCTGCTTCTCGTAATTACCGGGAAGGATGGTGACACCGTGCGGCTGCAGCGCGGTTCGCTGATCGAGGTGCGCGGAGTCTGCGAAGGATGGGATGAAGCGGTGCGCCTCGCGAAATGCGAGATCGCCCGGTAGGGAGTGCGGGAAGCAGGTCACTTTCGGCAATCGCGCCAACCCGCGCCTTGACGGTCCGAAGAATCCAGCCGAACGAATTTATCATGCTTGCACGTTTCCTTTGCTGCTGGGCGCTCCTGTCTCACGCTTTCGCTTATGCGGCCGCGGGCGAACGGATCAGCTTCCACACGAACGATGGCCGTAATTTTAACGAAGTGACGGTCACGCGGGTCATCGGGCGCAAGCTGGAAGTGATGACGCCGAAGGGCATCCAGGTCGTGCGTTTCAACAATCTGCCTCGCGAGTTGCAGCAGCGATTCTTCGATCCGAGCCTGCTCCATCCGCCAAAGGTCGGCGACCTGCTGGAATTCAAAACCCTCGATGGCCGCAGCTTCAGCGGACCGCTTCGCGAGGTGGCGCCGAATGGCATTTCGATCGGCACTCCGGACGGCGTGGAGAAGGTGGCTTACTCGAACCTCCCGCCGGAACTCGCGAACACCTTCGAATACGATGCCGAGGACGCCGCCCGCTTCGAGGCCGCGCTGCGCGCCCAGAAGCAGCGCGCAGCCCTCGCGCGGCAGGCCGCCGAAAAGAAAGCGGCCGCCCAGCGCGCCACCGCGGAAAAGGCGGCGGCCAAAAAACAGCCCCCGAGCCCATCCTCCTCCGGAGAGTCCACCCTCGGAACCCGGGGATCGCAGAACCTCGGCTCGCCCAAGCTCGGCGGCAGCGGGCTCGGCAAGTAGCGCGCGACGCGGCTGGTCCCGCGCCCGGCGGGGGCATGACGCATCCAACGAAAATGGGCTTGACGCGCGCACACGGCGCTTCCCACGGACCGGCCTTTCTGCCATATGCTTCGCGCTTTCACGCCCAATGGACGAACCGCACATCGAGCAAGCCACCCTCGAGGATCTTCCTCAACTCACCGACCTGCTCGAAGAACTCTTTACGCAGGAGCGCGACTTCACGCCCGATCGCTCGAAGCAGACGCGCGGCCTGCGCTTGATCCTCGAGCAGCCGAGCCGCGGCCGCATTTTCGTCCTGCGGCAAAATGGGAACATCCTCGCGATGATCAACCTGCTCTTCACGATCAGCACCGCTGAGGGCGGCTTCGTGATCATGCTCGAGGACGTCATCGTTCAACGGGATTTCCGGCATCAAGGCTTCGGCGCAAAACTACTCGAGCACGCCATCGAGTATGCGAAGAAGAAGGACTTCCTCCGCATCACCCTGCTCACCGATCGCATCAACGAAGAGGGCCAGGCATTTTTCAAGAAGCACGGCTTCGTCGAATCGAAGATGATCCCGCTGCGCTTGATCCTCAATACCCCGAGCTAGCGGCATGGCCGAGCCGTTCGTCGATCTGGGTTTCGCGCGGGTCGATACCGACCGCCAGCGCCGCTGCGGCTTCTCCGAGGTGGTCTTTGGCGAGGGCAAGACCCCGGAGCAAGTCCTCGCCATCGCCCGCACCCTGCTCGAACACGGCCGCACCCTGCTCGTCACGCGCGCCACGGCGGCGCACGCGGCGCTGGTCTCGCGCGTTTGGCCCGCCACGCGATGGCATGAAATCGCCCGCTGCATCACCGTGGAACTCGAACCCGCCCCGAAAATGCACGGCGCGATCGGCGTCGTCTGCGCGGGCACCTCGGATCTGCCCGTCGCCGAGGAAGCGACAGTGACCCTCGAGATCTTCGGCAACCACGTCGAACGAATCACCGACGTCGGCGTCGCCGGCCTGCACCGGCTCCTCGCGGAGCGCGACCGGCTTTCCGCCTGCCACGTCCTCATCGTCGTCGCCGGGATGGAAGGCGCATTGCCGAGCGTCGTCGCCGGCCTCGTGGACCGGCCCGTCATCGCCGTGCCCACGAGCATCGGCTACGGCGCAAATTTCGGCGGCCTCGCCGCGCTCCTCGGCATGCTCACCTCCTGCGGCAGCGGCGTCACCGTGGTCAACATCGACAACGGCTTCGGCGCCGCCTACGCCGCCGCGCAGATCAACCGCCTCGCCAACGCAGCGCGCTGAGATCTCGCCGGCAATGCATGGCACGGCTCCTCACGTCCCCCGCGGCGCACGGCTGCCGAAATACTTCGCCACTGCCTGGCTGCGCGAGCGCACCTGCAGCTTCTCGTAGATGCGCCGGATGTGATTGTGCACGGTCTCGTAGCTGATCCCGAGAGAGGAGGCGATTTCCTTGTAAAGGTGACCTTGCGAGAGCAGGTCGAGCACTTCCTGCTCGCGCGGGCTGAGCGCGGCGCCTTTGCCCTCCGGAGGCTCGGGGCGGCGAAAGGATTGCACCACGAGCCGCGCGATGTGGCTGGTCATCGGCGAACCGCCGGCGCGCACTTGCAGGATGGCCTGGCGCAGTTCTTCACGCGGCGCACGCTTGAGCAGGTAGCCGCTCGCGCCGGCGGCGAGCGCTTTGAAAACGCTCTCGGTATCCTCGCAGATCGTGAGCATGAGGAACTCGACGCCGGGCAGCTTCGGCTTGAGCTGGCGCACGCATTCGACGCCGTCCATTTCCGGCATAGAAATATCCACGAGGGTGACGTCGGGCGGATTGCCAGGCAGGACGGCGAGCGCTTCGGCGCCGGAGTGGTGCTGGCTGTGAAATTTGCATCCGGCGAAACGGGCGAGGGTCCGGGCGAGTTGCGCGCGCACGCGCGCATCGTCGTCGATGATGCTGATGCGGATCGGGTCGGCCATGGCGGGGAAAATTACGCGGGGCTGAGGGCTGGGGACGGAACGGTAAATTCCACGCGAGTACCGGCGCCGGGCATCGTATCGAGGCGGCAGACGCCGCCGCATTCGGCGAGCCGCGCGCGGAGATTGACGAGGCCGTAGCCGCGACGGAGGGGCGCCACCGCATCGAAGCCGCACCCGTCGTCCGCGATGGTGAGGGAGAAGCCGTCGGGCGGCGCATCGAAGCGCACGCGGACCCGGACTTCGCCCGCTCGGGCGTGCTTGATCACGTTGGTGATCGCCTCCTTGCCGGCCATGAGCAGCGCGTGGCGCACCTGCACCGGGAGGTGGAGCGCGGGCACGTCGAGCGGAGCGTCCCAGCGAAAGGGGACGCCGGCCAGGTCGAGGTGCTCCTGCGCGGTCTTTTGAAACCGGAGGAGAAAACTGGCCAGCGTGTCCTCCGCGGGATCGACGCTCCAGACGACCTCCTCGATCGAGCGGGCCAGCTCCCGCGCGCGCGCCGCGATGCGTTCGGCATCGGGCTTGAGCTGCGGTGAGCCGGCCAGATCCTCGGCGAGATGGTCGCCGGCAAACATGATGTCCGTGAGCCCGGCGCCGAGTTCATCGTGGAGATCGCGGGCGATGCGCTGGCGCTCGGCCTGGAGCGCGAGCTGGGTGGCGGCGCGGGCGAGGCGGCTCCGGTTGCGCGCACGCTCGAGGAGCCAGACCGCGAACGCGACGAAGGCGATCACAGCACCGGCGACCGCCGCGCGGGTGCTGGTGCGGTCCCAAAAGGCCGGGATGATCTCGATCCACGGAGCGGTGGAGGATTCGATCCATTTGCCGCCCGGCGCCGACACCGCGACGCGGAAGCGGTAATCTCCCGGGGGCAGCTCGGAGTAGCTGACCGCGCGGCGCTGGCCCACCGGCACCCAGTCGCCATCCCGCCCATCGAGGCGCACGCGGAAGCGCAGGCGCTCCGGGAAAAACGTCTCCGGGGAGGTGAACTGAAAATCGAGTGGCGCGGTGCGGTCGCGCACGCGAATCCAGCCGTCCGGATCCGCCTCATGGATCCCGCCCGCGGTGCTGCAGCTCTCGAAGATCGGCGCGCGGACTTGATCGGACGGCGGCAGCAGCGCGGGATTCACCCCCGCCAGCGCGCTGCCATTGGCAAACCACACGCGCCCGTCGGGGGCGAGGGAAGCGACCGGCGCACCGATGCCGGTGCATGCCTTGTTTGGGAGGCCTTGCGCGCTGAGCAGCGTCCAGAAGTTGAGCTGCCCGCCGAGATTGGAGTCGAAGCTGCGCAAGCTGGCGGCCGGTGCGCCGAAGATGCCGAGGTCCGAGGCAAACCAGACATTTCCCAGCGCGTCCGGGAGCACGCCGTGCACGTTGTGATTTGGCACGCCGTGTTCGCCACCCACCCGATCGAAGATTTCCCCCCCCGCATACCGATAGAGCCAGCGCCCGGTGGTGGTGATCCAAAGCGGTCCGGCGGGATCGGCGTAGATCGAGCGGGCCGAGGCGCCCACCCCTCCCGTCCAATTGGGAATCAGCTCGAAAGCACCCGTCCCGGTCTGGCGAAAGATCCCCTGGCCGCTGACGGTGACGTGGATGACTCCGCCGGCGCTGGTCTGGATCGAGCGGACCCGGTCCCCGCGAAGACCCACCTCTGCGCCGTAAAGGGTGACCTTATCCCCGCGCAATGAGGCCAGACCTTTCTCGGTGGCCGCCCACAAGATGCCATCCGGCGCTTCGTGCAAGGCGGTGATCCGAGTGCGGAGGGCCGGGTCCGCCGCCGGGTGCGGGACGAACTTTCCGTCTTGAAACTCGAAAAGCCCCAACCGCGTGCCGACCCAGAGTCTGCGCGCGCGATCCTCGAGCAGGCACGGCACCTGGCCGCTCGGCATGCCGCTCGCCAGATTGAAAACCTCGGACGATCCATCGGCCGCCCAGTGAAAGAGACCGGCGCCATCGGTGCCTCCCCAGATCGAGCCGTCGCGCGTGGCGCACACCGTCCAGAAGACCGGCTGCGCGATATTGGTCGGGGCGCGGAGTTCCGAGACCAGGCGGTCCGCGATCCGGCAGAGGCCGGTGGCCTCCGTGCTCGCCCAGAGGACCCCTTCGCGATCTTCAAACAGCGAGGTGATCCTCGCGAGCATGTCACGCGTCCCCACCGCCTGCCACGCTCCGCCGGCTACCGGCTGGCAAAAGAGCCCGCCGCCGCGCACCGCGCACCACAGGCGGCCCCGGCGATCCTCGAGCAGCACCGCGATGCGCTCCGCGTAGTAGCTCGGGTCTTCGGACGGCAGGTCGCAGTACCATTGGGTGTCGTCCCCTTTCTGTCGCCAGATCCCCGGGCGGTTGGAGATCCCGCCGCGCTTCGATGACGCGGTGGCCAGCCACACGCCGCCCTCTCGCGCCGGAGCGATCGCGTCGATGGCTTGCGCGGCCGGCGAATCCGCGGACACCGCCGACCACGCCTCATCCTTCCATCGCACGAGGTGATTCGACACCAGCGCCCACGGGGTGCCCTCATCATCCCGCAGCAGATCCGTGACGGTTCCCGCCGGCACTCCTTCCTTCTCGTGGAAGACCTGCGTGCCCGTGGGGCTGAGGCGCAAGATGCCGCGCGATGCGTGTCCGAGCCACGCATCGCCGTCGGGATTCAGCAGCATGCAGGTGACCTGCGATCCGACGCTGCTGGTGGCCTGGACCCGCAACTGACCGCCGATCACTTCGCCGATGCGCCCATCGTGGAGCGCGAAAAAAAGCCGGCCGTCGGCGCCCTTCTCCAGAGCGGTCACATTCGACTCTGCCGGCAACTTTTCCGGCAGGCTGGCGATGGGGGTAAAGCGGACGCCATCGAACCGGGCCAACCCGGCGATCGTCCCCACCCACAGGTAGCCATCCGCACTCTGCCCGATGGAAAGCACCCGCGCCGCCGGCAGCCCGTTCTCGGTATCGTAGCCGCGCACGATCCACGCCGAGGGCGGCGCCGCGGCGGCGATTGGCGCCAAAGCGACGTTGACGAGCGCCAGTGCGGAAAACGCGAGCAGGGGCAGAATGAAAGTCCGGGGGAGCATGAACCTGTGCAGCATGGTGCACGATGGGGGAGGAGTCGTCAGGTTCTATCACGGCCCGCCGTTTGACCAGTTCTGGTCACTATTCGATTCCGGGTCCGTTCCTAAGTTGCGATCGGTCAAACACACACCCGCCGCAGCCACCCATGAACTTATCTCTCCCCGTTCCCTCCCTCCCCGCCACACGCCGTCCGCGCATTCTGGCTGGACGCATTGCCTTGGCGACCTTCTGCGCAGCAGGCATTTTTGCAACGTCAGATGACGTGCAGGCGGCGAACCAGACTTGGAAAGCTGTCGCCACCGACGGCAACTGGATCACCGCAACCAACTGGGTGGGCGGCGCGGTTCCCGGCATTACGCGAACCGGCAATGCCAACAATACTGACGTTGTGACTTTCAACGCGCTATCGAATTTCTCGACGATCACCGTCGATGCCAATCGTTTCATCAACAGCATCGCCTTCACCGCAGGCGCTGGTGCTTACACGTTCACGGGTGGCCTCCTTTACCTTTCCCAAGGCGGCTCTATCAGCATGGCCGCCGGCGTCACTAACGCGCAGATCTTCAGCAACAACTTGCAGCCGCAGACCGCTTCAAGCACCAACGGGACGTTGTCGTTCATCAACAACTCCTCGACCACCTCGGCGACGCTGACCTTCAACGCGCCTACCTTCACCCTGACGAACGGGAATGGTCGTCCGACGACGCTGACCCTCGACGGCTCGAACACGGGCGAAAACGTGATTAGCTCGAACATCACCGACGCTTTCGGGGCTCAAGCGGTGAACGTCATCAACAAGAACGGGGTTGGCACATGGGTTTTGTCCGGGTCGAACACTTTCACCCACAGTGCAGGCGGCGGTCCTCGGAACGTCGCGAACGGGATTCAGATCAATGCGGGCACCCTGGTAGCGGCGAATAATAATGCGTTGGGCAACAATGCGACGGCGAATCTGGAGCAGGTCAGCATCAACAACGGCGGCACGCTGCAACTCCGCGGCGGAATCACGCTGGACAACGGAATCTCGCTGAACCTCAACAACGGCGGCACGATCGCCTCGAACGGCAGCAATACCACGAACGCCCGGGTTAACGTTAGCACGGCAGCAGCCACCAGCGTCACTCTTGCGACCCTCAATGCTGCTGACGTGTTCACCATCGGCAATGGCGCGAATGATCTTACCGGCGGCGCGGCCGACAGTGTGATCAGGATTTCCGGTCCCGGCACTATATTCACCGCGCAGGCGAGTACCAACTACCTCGGCGGCTGGTCGGTCAATGCGGGCACACTCAAAGTGGGGAGTTCCACCAACGGCCTCGGTGTGAACGGGGTTGTGACCTTTGGAGCCGGCAGCACGGGCAAACTTCAGCTTAACGCCAATAACGTCACCCTCACCAGCCTGACCACCAATGCGACACCGGGCAGCGCGGTGGTCGAGAACGGCACCGACGGCACCTCGGCCCTGACGGTCAACAATGCTTCGGCCAATACCTTCGCCGGTATCATCCAGAACGGCGCGGCGGGGACACTTTCGCTCACCAAGGGTGCCGCGGGTTCGCTGACCCTCTCCAATGCGAACACCTACAGCGGCGGCACGACGATCAGCGCCGGCACGCTCGTCGCAGCCAACTCCAGCGCTCTCGGCAGCGGCGCGGTCAGCCTCACTGGCGCGACGCTTTCCGCCACCAACCTCACGATCGGCGCGCTCACCTTCGGCGGCACCGGCAACCTCGCTCTCGCGAACGTGGCCTCGAACTTGGTCACTTCCACCGGAGCGGTCACGATCAATGGAACGGGCAATCTTCTCACGGTCGGCGGCACCTCCGCCGCCGGCAATACCTACACGTTGCTCTCCGGAACGGGCATCTCTGGAACCGATCTTTCGCTCACCGGCACCTCGGTGGCCAATCAGTTGATTCTTCTGGGCAATAACACCACGGTCGGCCGCACGAACTACGCGTTTGGATCGACCGGCACGGCGTTGCAGCTCACCGTCTCTGGCGGCGCGTTCAACGTGACCTGGAACGGTGGCAACGCCGCCTGGAACACGACCGACGCCACTTGGCAGAAGGACGGCCTTGGCGCAAACATCGCCTTCTTTACAGGGGATCATGTCACGATCAGCACAGCCGACAGCATTGCGGTGGATGGTGCCGGTGTGACCACCGGCACTCTGACGGTGAACAATGCCTCCGGCACCGCCACCTTGACCGGAGGCTCGGTCACTGCGAACGGCGCGTTCACCAAGTCCGGCGCAGGCACCCTGCAGCTCGACAATGCCGTGAGCGCCACCGCCGGGACCACGATCAGCGGCGGCACGCTGGCACTGGGAGCCACGGGCTCCCTCAGCTCCAACGCAGTCACCGTAAACGGAGGCGCACTCAATATCGGTTCAAGCAACGTTACCCTCGGCAATGTCAGCCTCATCGCTGGCAGCATTGATGGCAGCACCGGAGTCCTGACAGGCACCGGCAGCGCCTACGACATGCAGGCAGGCAGCGTCAGCGCGATCCTCGGTGGCGGCATCGGACTCAACAAGACCACCGGGGGAACCGTTACCCTTTCAGGTGCGAACACCTACAGCGGCCCAACCGCCGTCAGCGCTGGCACTTTGGCCCTTTCCGGCAGCGGGACCTACGGGACCGGCAGCCTCACGGTATCCGGCGGCATTGCCAACCTGGGTGGCTCATCTATCACCAACATCCTCGGTGCGCTGAGCGGCGGGGGGGCGGTCAATAACGGCACGATTACCAACGATGCCAGCAACTATAACCTGCAGGACGGCTCGGTCGGCGCGGTTCTCGCCGGCACCAACGGCCTGAACAAAAGCACGGCAGGCACGGTGGCCTTGGGCGGTGCAAACACCTTCAACGGCGCGACGACGATCACCGGGGGTGTTCTCCGAATGGACAACAGCCTCGCGCTTCAGAACAGCACGGTCACGGTATCCATCGCGGATGGCCTTGCTTTCGGCACGGGGATCACGAGTGCGACCGTTGGCGCATTGAGCGGTGCTTCCGCCTTCGTTTTAACCAACAGCGACACGAATGCTGTCAACCTCACGACGGGTGGTAATAATGCATCCACCACCTACTCCGGCGTGCTTAGCGGCACGGGCGCCTCACTGACCAAGAACGGCTCTGGCACGCTGACCCTGAGCGGACCCAACACCTA
This sequence comes from Chthoniobacteraceae bacterium, assembly GCA_031411395.1. Taxonomy (GTDB): domain Bacteria; phylum Verrucomicrobiota; class Verrucomicrobiia; order Chthoniobacterales; family Chthoniobacteraceae; genus Chthoniobacter. The sequence goes on along the minus strand of JANOAZ010000307.1, from coordinate 10,971 downwards.
CACGGGTGGGACATTCCTGAATGTCGGCACCGTGGCCATCAATAACGGCAGCGCCTTGGGTTCCGGGACTCTTACGGCCTCGAATGGAACCACCATCTCGCTCATCACGGCTTCTGGCATTGGCAATGCGGTTACTCTCTCCGGCCTCAATGCAAGTGTCACCATGACCAGCAACCAAGGTAGCTCTGGTTACGGGAGCAACGTCACCGGCACAGCGGATCAGACTCTCGTGATCAGTGGAAACCCGGTTAACTTCAATAACACAACGAGGCAGTTCACGAATTTCCTTGGAACGGTCAATGTCCTGGCCGGATCGACCATTTCGGACCGGAGTAGCACTACCACCTGGACAAACGGCGGTGACAATACGCTGTTCAATGTCGATGGCTTCATGACATCACGCAACGGGGGTAACTGGGCGCTGGGCGCGCTCAGTGGCAGCGGGACGCTGAGCATGGGCACCAGTGGTTCCAACAACATCGGACTCACCTACACGATCGGTGCACGTGGAACTAACACCACCTTCTCCGGCGTAATCCAGAATGGTGACACCGCAACCGGCAAGATCGTGAATGTGATCAAGACCGGCGCTGCTACCCAGACGTTCTCCGGTGCGAACACCTTCACCGGCGCCTTGACGGTCAACGGCGGCACGCTCGCTGCGGCCCTTGGCAACAACTCCACCAATCCGGTCACCGGCGCTTTGGGGAACACGCAGGTGGCCCGCAACATCACCGTCAACAACACCGGCACGCTGCGGTTTGATGCGGGTGATGTGATGGGTGGTGCGGCCAGCACGATCGCCTCAACCTTGGTCATCAACAGCGGCGGCACGGTGACGAACAACGGCACGGCCTTCAACACCCTCGGCGCGGTCACCCTCAACGGCGGCACCCTGACGGGCACCGGCGGATCCAGCAATGGCCAGTTCCAGATGTATGCCTTTGGCGGCACCGTCACCGCTGGCGGCTCGTCGGCCTCGACGATCTCGTCCGCTGTCGGCACAACGAACGGCGGCTCCGCGATTGACACGGTGGGCTACCACTTGGGAACCGCAGTCGCTACCGGCACCACGTTCAACGTAGCTGACGCCACAGGCAGCAGCGCCTTCGACCTCAACGTCTCGGCAATCCTCATCGACCGCGTTGGCGGCCTCGGTGCCGCATCGCTGACGAAATCCGGCGTGGGCACCATGACCCTCAGCGCAGCCAACACCTACACCGGCCCGACCACGGTCACCGCCGGCACGCTGGAAATCAGCGGCGGCATCAGCGCCACGAGTTCCGTCGATATCACCGGTGGTTCGCTGCTCCTTTCGGGCGCGGGTCTCGATCGCGTCGCGAATGCCGCGGCCGTGAATCTGAATGGGGGCACGCTGGGATTCGCCGCCGGAGTCAGCGGCGGGAGTGAAACGCTCGGCAACCTGATCCTCGGCGCGAATTCGTTCATCGATTTCGGCACGGGCTCGGGCAACAGCTTCCTCTTTTCCACCCTGAACCTCGGCGCCCACTCCCTCTCGATCTACAACTGGTCCGGGCCAGACACCGCGCAGGATCATCTGCTCTTCGACGTGACGACGCTGCCTGGGAACGCGCTCGCCCAGATCAGCTTTTACTCGGACAACGGCAGCGCCTTCCTCGGGACCGGAAGCGAGATCAGCTTCGGCAGCGACTTCGAAATCGTGCCCGTGCCGGAGCCGAGCAGCACCGCACTGCTCGGCAGTGCTCTCCTCGCCGGCTTGGTGGGCTTGCGGGAGCGCCGGCGTTTCAAAAATTTCGCCTCCGTCAACAAGGACGGCCAATCGACCTCCCCAACGCTTTAGACGCGCGTTGGGACTAGCGGGGGGTGGCGGGGCGCCGGGGGGCTCACCCCGCCACCAATCCGCGTCGGTTCATCTTTCGTCGCTCGCCGCCTCGCGGGGAGAGCGGGCGGTGGCCGCTGCCGGGGACTTTCCGGTTCGGTGGAGTCGCCGGGAAGTTGTCGCGAGCCACGGCCACGGCAGGGCGTCGCCCTCCACGCGGAAATGACTGGCGTCAGGCGCGTTATTGCCGGCGTTTGACCAGTTCTGGTCACTGTCGCCGCAGGGAGCGCGGTTTACGTTCGCGAAGAATATCCGCCCCCCTCGTTCGCCACGCATGAATCATCGCTCGTCCCCCCTCCTCGCTCTCCGCAAATCCCAACCGCGCATCCTCACCGGCGGCATCGCGCTGGCGACGGTCGCTTCGCTGGCGCTGAATCTTTTGCCGAACTCCTGGGCGGCCGATTTCATCAAGGCGGACAACGTGGACAACCTGAATCTCGGGACGTCGTGGGTGGGGGGCCTGCTCCCCGGGGTGAATGATGTGGCGGTCTGGGATAGCACCGTGCTCGCGGCCAATCCGACCGTGCTCGGCGCGAATCTGACGCTGGGCGGCCTGCGGATCGCGAATCCCGGTGGGCTGGTGACGATCGGCGCGGGGAGCACGCTGTCGCTGCTGCGCAGTGGCATCGACATGAGCGCGGCGACGCAGGATTTGATGATCAACTCCGCGATCGCGCTCGGGACCGTGGCCGACGGCTCCTTTGCCCAGACGTGGAATGTGGCGGCCGGTCGAACGCTTACAGTCGGGGCGGTGCCGGTGCGCAATGCCAACGCCAACAATCTGAGCAACGGCGGGGTGCTCAAGGTGACCGGCGCGGGCACGACGAAGATGGGTGCCGCGGCGCTCGGCGTGATCGCCGATGGCGGGGGCAATCCGTTCGTCACCTTCAACACCAATGACTGGGCGGCGACCGACGCCACCGGCACCGTGATCGCGGCGACCTACACGAACGATGCATTCACCGGCAATGCGAACATCGTCACCGCCAACACCTACGCCATCAGCTCGGCGGCAACATCCAGCGTGCGCTTTGCCAACACGGCCGGCCCGGTGATCGTGAACAATACCGGCACCAGCACCGTGCGCGGCATCCTGATGGCGGCCGGCGCGCAGAACGTCACGATCAACAACAACTTTATCCGCCCCAACCGCGTCAGCGTTGCGGGCGCGACGATGAGCTTCATTCAAAACAGCACCGTCGGCGACCTGACGATCAATGCGAACATCTCGAATGCCTCCTCGGGCGCACCGGTCGCGGTCACCAAGTCCGGCGCCGGCAGGATCATCTTCACCGCGGCGATGGGTTACACCGGTCCGACGTTCATCCACGAAGGCACTTTGCAAATCGGCAATGGCGGCGCGACGGGAACGCTGACTTCGACCGCGGCGATCTTCAATAATGGCAGCCTGACGGTGAATCGGAGCGATGCCTTCGCGCTGAGCAACCCGATCAGCGGCACCGGCAGCGTGACGCAGGCCGGGGCGAATACGCTGACGCTCAGCGGGGCAAATACTTACACCGGAGCCACCAACCTCAACTCGGGCACGGTCGCCTTTAACGCCGCGACCAACCTCGGCAACGGCGGCGCGATCCACTTCAACGGCGGCGTGCTGCAATACGGCGCCGCGCATGCCACCGACATTTCCACCCGCACCGTGGCCGTGCTCGCGGGCGGCGGCACGCTGAACACGAACGGCAACGATCTCGCCTTCGCGAACAGCATCGGCGCCAGCGGCCCGGGCAGCCTCACCAAGGCGGGCGCGGGGACGCTGACGCTCAATGGCGGGAGCAGCTATACGGGCACTACGAACATCTCCACTGGCAGGCTCGTCGCGAATGGTGCGATGGCGGGCGGTGCGACGGTGAACAATGGGACGACCCTCGCGGGCAGCGCGACCTTCGGTGGGGCGATCACGGTGAACACCGGCGGCCTCGTCACGCCCGGCACCGGTGTCGGGACGATGACCACGAACGCGCTGACGCTGGCCACGGGCTCGACGGTGAACTTCGAGTTCAACGCCGGCCCGGCGAATGACTTCATCAACGTCACCGGCGCGAACGGCCTCACGCTCAATGGCGGCGGCTTGAATCTTTATGTCGAGGGCGGCGTCTCGCCGTTCAGCACGCCGGGCACTTACAATCTCATCGGCTACACCGGCACGATCGGCGGCACCGGCACGACGGCACTCAGCGTGCTGAATCCGCAGCCGGCGAAGAGCTACGCGATCACGGGAACCGGCACGAACGTGGCGCTGTCCATCGCCAATGTGGGCTTCGTCGCGAGTTGGAATGTGGCCACCGGCGGAAGCTGGGGCACGGCGGGAAACTGGCTCGGCGGCGTGCCGGACGTCGCCGGCGCGGCGGCGAACATGACCTTCCCACTCACGGTGCCCGATACCGTGACGCTCGACGCGCCCCGGACGGTCGGCGCGATCACTTTCGATAGCGCGCAGGGCTTCACGATTGCGGCGGGCACGGGTGGCACGCTCACATTCAACAATGGAGTAAGCCAGGCGAACCTCATCGGGACCACCGGCAGCCACACGATCAGCGCGCCGCTCACGCTCACTTCCAATGCCGTCGCCGCCATCGCGGGCGCCGCAAATGTGACGATCTCCGGCGCGATCGGCGGCGCGGGCAATCTTACGAAATCCGGCGGCGGACTCCTCGATCTCACGAACCCCGCGAACGGCATGTCCGGCACGGTGACGCTCGCGGGCGGCACGCTCGGCTTCGCCGCGGCAGGCAGCCTCGGCTCGGGCAACGTTACCTTCGACAGCGGCACGCTACGCTACGGCGCGGGGAACACGGCGGACCTCTCGACGAAGACCGTGACGCTCGCGGCCGGCGGCGGGACGATTGACACGAATGGCAACGACGTGATCTTCGCGAACCCGATCGGCAACGGCGGCAGTGGCGGCCTGACCAAGGCGGGTGCGGGCATGCTGAGGCTCGCGACGGGGGATACGCAGACCGGATCGACGACCATCACCGGCGGCACGCTGGCCGTCGCCACGAATGATTCGCTCGGTGTCGCGGCGAGCGGCGCGGGAGTGACTCTCGATGGCGGCACGCTCGCGGCGACGGCGACCTTCGCGCTGGATAATGCGGGCGCCAATGCGCGGCCGATCACGGTCGGCGCGACGGGCGGCGGCATCGATGTCGCCGCGGCTTCCTCGCTCACCCTCACCGGCACGCTCGCCGGCAATGGCACGCTGGCCAAGACCGGCGCGGGAACGCTGGTCCTGCCCCATGCGACGTCCTTCGCGGGAGCCACGGTGATCCATGCCGGAGCCGTGCAGCTCGGCAATGGCGGCGCGCTCGCCACCTCCGCGCTCACCGTGAACAGCGCGGGCGGCTTGCTCTTCGCCAATGGCATCGGCGCCGCGACGCTGCCTTCGCTCGCGGGCACGGGCAGCTTCGATCTCACGAATGACGTCGCCGTGCCGGTGGCGCTCACGCTCGGCAGCGCGGCGAACACGACCTTCGCCGGTGTCATCGGCGGCTTCGGCAGCCTCACGAAAGTCGGCGCGGGCCGGCAAATCCTCACCGGCCTGAACACCTACGCCGGCGGCACGTTTGTCAGCGGCGGCGTGCTCGAGATCGGCACGGGCGGCGGGATCAATGGCGGCGCGGCCAGCGTGGCGGCGGTCGGTGGTGTGCAACTCATCGTCAACGGCGGCGTGCTGGTCGCGAACGCGGCGAGCAACATCGGCAACGGCTCGCTCGGCTTCCTGCTGAGCGCGGGCAGCGCCAGCTTCGGGGCGCTGACGATGAACGACAACAGCAACAACACGACGATGGCGCGGATCGACGGCGGCACCTTTTCGGCGGCGAGTTTCACCATGCGGCGAAATGCTTCCGCGGTGGTCGGAACGCCGGTCGCGGGCTTCACCAATCTCGGGATCTACGTCACCGGCGGCGACGTGACGATCACCGGCGCGCTCGATCTCGGAAACAACAACGCGGCGTCGAATGTCGGCGCGCGTTTCGATGGCGGCACGGTCACGGTCGGCGGCGTGGTGTCGATCGGCGGCACTCACGGCGCGCGCTACGGCGTGCTCGATGTGAACGGCGCGAACTTCACCTCGACTGACGCCGTCACCGGCGTGCTCGTCGGCACGGGTGCGACCAACCCCGACTATTTTCTCATCCGCGCCGGCACCGCCACCGTCGAGCGCATCCAACTCGGCGCCGGCACGAACGCTTCGATCAGCGAGGTGAATTTGCTCGGCGGTTCGCTCTACGTCGGCAGCGGCGGCATCGTGCAGGGCTCGACGGGCGCGGGCTTCACCGCCTCGCTGAAGCTCGGCAACGGGACCGTCGGCGCGAAGACGGACTGGGCCTCGACGCTGCCGATGGCGCTCACCGGCGCGGTCACCGGCGGCACCACGATCAAGGCCGCGGACGCGGCGGAACTGGCTCACGATATCGCGCTGAGTGGCGTGCTCTCCGGCGCGGGCGCGATCACCAAAACTGGAGGCGGCAAGCTCACGCTCTCCGCGGCCAACACCTTCACCGGCAGCACGCTGGTGAGCCTCGGGACGCTGGAGTTGGGGAACGTGAACGCGCTCGCTGCGAGCACGCTGGAGACCGATGGCGCGGGCGTGGTGGCCTTCGGCGTCGCCGGCGCAAACACCTATCACCTCGGCAACCTGCGCGGCGCAAATGGCGTGAACGCCGGCGCCAATTCGCTAAGCGTGGGCGCGAACAACGAATCGAACACGCTCGCCGGCAGCATCGCCGCCGCCGGCTTCACCAAAGTCGGGACCGGCAATCTCTCGCTCACGAATGCGAGCCACAGCATCACGGGAACGACGGTGATCAACGCCGGCACGCTCACGCTGAGCGGCGCGAGCACGAATCCGCTCGCGACCTCCGCGCAGCTCAAGGTGGCTGCGGGCGCGGGGTTGAACGTGACCGGCCTCACCGGCAGCACGCTCGCGCTCGGGGCGACGCAGACCCTCACTGGCGCAGGCACGGTGACCGGCGGCGTCAGCACCGTCGCGGGCAGCACGATCATCCCGGGGACATTCAGTGCGGGCCTCGCAGGCCAGGGAACGCTCACGCTCGGCGACCTGACTTTGGCCACGAACTCGACGCTGAACTTCGGACTCTCCAGCGGCAATCTGCACGGCGCGCTGACCCCCGCGGCGAGCCTGCTCTCCGTGCAGACGCTGAGCGTCGGCGCGGGCGTGGGCATCAATTTGTTCCAGCCCAACACTTCGCTCACCTACGCGACGAACGGAGTTTACGACCTCTTCCAGGCCACGAGCGCGCCCGCGGCGGCGACGCTGAACTCGAACTTCACGATCCTCAATCCGGCCGCCGGCGGCACCTACGCCTTCGGCTATGACGGCTCCCACGTCACCCTCACCATCAGCGGCCTCGCGCTGGCGGGACTTTGGAATGTGGATGCCGATGGAATGTGGTCGGGCGGAACGAACTGGTCTGGCGGCATCCCCAGCGTGACCGGTGACACGGCGATCTTCGGCTCGGTGACCGCGCAGCCGCGCAGCGTCACGCTGGACTCGGCCCGCACGGTCTCGCAACTCACGCTGAGCAGCGCTCACGCTTACACGATCGGCGGCGCGAGCACCCTCACGCTGAATGGCGGCGCGAACCCCGCGACGGCAATGATCGACGCCGGCAGCCACAGCATCAGCGCGCCGGTCGCACTCGCGACCGCCACCTCGATTTCGGTCGCCAATGCGGCGGACACGTTCACGCTGGGCGGCGCGGTGAGTGGCGGGGGCACCCTCGCGAAGAATGGTCCCGGCACGCTCGTGCTGAGCAGCGCGAACACCTACGGCCCGTCCGCGGGCTTCGTGGGCACGACGCTGAGCGCGGGGCGGCTGCGCATCGGCGCGAATGCCGCCCTCGGCTCCGGCGACCTCGGCGTGCTCGACAATGCGGCGCTGCAGGCTGGCACGACCGGGCTCGACGTCGCGAATGCGATTACCATTTCCGCGGGGAAGACGCTCACCGTCGATCCGCAGGCCGGCGCCTTCCAACTCTCCGGCGCGATCGGTGAATCCGCCGGCGCGGGTGCCTTGACGAAGATCGGCGCCGGCACGCTGATCCTTGCGGGAGCGAACACTTTCGCCGGCCTCACCACGATCGCCGCCGGCACGCTGCAAATCGGCAGCGGCGGCCTCAGCGGCACCGTCGCGGGTCCGATCGCGAATGCGGGCGCGCTCGTTTTCAATCGCTCCGACGCCTTCACGCTGCCCGGTGCGATCAGCGGCGCGGGCACGGTCACGCAGGCCGGCAGCGGCAATACGACGCTCGGCGCGGACAGCACTTTCACCGGCGGGACCGTGATCAGCGGCGGCACGCTCACGCTCGGCAGTGCGCTCGCATTGCAAGCCTCGACGCTGAACTACAACGGCCAGGGCGGCGCGCTCAGCTTCGGCACGCTCACGGCCGCGACGCTGGCCAATCTTTCCGGCGCGCAGAATCTTCCGCTCGAAAATACCGTCGCCGGCGGCGTGAACCTGACGCTCGGCGGGAACGGCCAGAACGTCGCCTATACCGGCGTGCTCAGCGGCCCCGGCGGCGTGACGAAGGTCGGCGCGGGCAACTTCATCGTAACCACACCGCACACCTACGCGGGCGCCACGCAGATCAATGCGGGCCTGGTGCAAATCGACGCCACGGGCGGCCTCGCGGGTGGCGCGGTGAATGTGGCAGCGGCAGCCAGCGCCCGATTGATCGTCAATGGCGGCACGCTGACCGCGAGCGCGGTTTCGAACATCGGCAGCGGCTCGCAAGGGCTGCTCGTCCAAGCGGGCGCGGCCACCTTCAATGGCGGGCTGACCACCGACGTGGGCGTGAGCAATGGCAACCTGATCGCCGTCACCGGCGGCACTCTGGCGGCGAGCTTCCTGAACCTCGGCCGCACCGGTCTCAACCTCGGCGCGGAACCGGCGGCGGGGGTGAACAACAACGGCCTCTACATCAACGGCGGCGTGGTGAACGTCACCGGCGCGCTCACGATGGGCGCGGTCGCGGCGGCAAATTCTTCGGTCAACGTCCGTCTCGACACCGGCAGTCTTACGGTCGGCGGCGCGTTCACGATCGGCCTGAACAACGGTGGCCGCTGGTCGGTCGCGGACATCAATGGCGGCGCCTTCAATTCCACCGATCCCGTCGGAGGGACCCTTGTCGGCGGGCCGCTCGCGGGCAACGCGGTGCTCCTCCTCCGCGCGGGCACATCGACCATCGAGCGCCTGCAACTCGGCCAGGGCGCGGTCACGGGCACGAGTGTGGTCAATCTCACCGGCGGCAGCCTGTACCTCGGCAGCGGAGGCATCGTGAAAGGCGGCGCCGCCATCACTCCGGTCATCAGGCTCGGGGGTGGCATTCTCGGCGCGAAGGCCGATTGGTCCTCCGATCAGGACTTCACGCTCAACGCCGGCGCCACCATCAAAGCCGCCGACGCCGCCGACCTCCCGCACGACATCACGCTCAGCGGCGGCCTCGTCGGAGGCACCGGTTTCACCAAGACCGGCGGGGGTAAACTCGTGCTTTCCGGGACGAGCACCTTTGCTGGAGTGGCCCACGTCACCGCCGGCACGGTGGAGATCAGCGGCAGTCTGAGCGGCACGACTTCCGTGCTCGCCGGTGCGGGCGGCAGCGTGCTCCTCGCGGGGGGATCGGTCGATCGCGTGGCGAATACCGCCCCGATCTCGCTGGCGGGCGGACGCTTCGGCTTTGCCCCGGCGCTGAGTAACGCGTCCGAAACGCTCGACTCCCTCGCGATCACGGCCAGCTCGACGCTCGATTTCGGTTCCGGCGATACGAATCTCTTCCTGCTGAACACGCTCTCGCTCGGCGGATCGCAGCTCTCGATCTACAATTGGACCGGCTCGCGCTACGCCGGTGGCGCGACCGAAGACGACGGCAACGACTTCACCCAGGATCGTCTGCTCTTCTCCGCCACGACGCTGCCCGCCAACTCGCTGCAGAACGTCCACTTCTATTCCGACAACGGTTCGACATTCGTCGGCTTCGGGCATGAAGTGACCTACGCGGGCCTCTACTTTGAAATCGTCCCCGTGCCTGAGCCCTCCTCGCTCGCGCTCCTTGGCGCCGCCGGCCTTTGCGGCTTCGGCTTGCGCCGATTCCGCGGGCGAAAGCTGGGGCGCTGAAGCCCCGCGAAGCGTCCACCCCGGCCCGCTTTCCACCTCGCGTGCAGGCACTTCGAATGACCAGTTGTGGTCACTACCGCGATCCCCATCGCCCGCTAAATTGCGGACAGTTCCCCTTCGGCTTTTCGCGGGGAATCATTTGAATGAACGCCTCCTTTTCCTCAAGCCCTCCTCGCTCCCGGCAGGCCATGCTGCCGCGGCGGAAGCGCGCGGGCTTTTCGCTGATCGAGTGCGCGCTGTCGCTCGGCGTGGTGAGCTTCGCGTTCGTCGCTTTGGTCGGGATGATTCCCGTGGGGCTGAATACTTTTAATAGCGCCATCGATTCGACCGTCGGCTCGCAGGTCGCGCAGGGGCTGCTCACCGAGGTGCGGCAGGCGAAGTTTTCCGAGCTCGGCAAGTTCAACATCAACACGGACGCCGATCCCGCGAAGCCGACCGCCGATTATTTCTTCAACAACGAAGGCACGACCACGCCGGCGACGACCCGGGAAAACCACATCTACAACGCCGCCGTGCAGATCTTCTACGCGAGCAAGCTGGAACTCGGCGTGAAGCCATCGACGCTGAGCGTGGATCCCTCCGTGGCGCATCTCGCCGTGGTCCGCGTGGTGGTGCGGCGGATTTCTGCGCCCGGCCAGTCCAAGGAATTCACCGGCTTCATCGCCAACAACGGACTGTGAAATGACCCGCCGCGTGCTTACCGGATCGGTCGCCGGCTTCTCGATGGTCGAACTCCTCGTCGCGACCGGAATCCTCTCGCTGATCATGGTGCTCACGCTCCAGATCACTTCGAGCACGAACAGCATCTGGCAGCGCGCCCGCTCACGCATCGACACCTTCCAGGAATCGCGGGCCGCCTTTGAATCGCTGACGCGCAATCTCAGCCAGGCGATGCTCAATCCCTACTGGGACTACGTGGATGCCCAGGGCAAACTCCGCGACCCGGCGCTCACCA
>JANOAZ010000306.1:0-1888 GCA_031411395.1 Chthoniobacteraceae bacterium | reverse complement strand
CCCCGATCTCGACGTGCTCGCGGTCGCCACGCCGGATCATCTGCACACCCAGCCCATCCTCGCCGCGCTGGCGAAGGGCGTGCATGTGCTCACCGAAAAGCCGATGTGCCTCTCGACCCATGAGGCCGATCAGATCATCGAGGCCGCGCGCGCGAAGAACTGCATCGTCGCCGTGGACATGCACAAGCGTTACGACCCCGATCACCTGCGCATCCGCGACGACATCCAGAACCGCATCGGCGCGCCGCTCTACGGCACCGCCTATCTCGAAGAGCCGCTGGAGGTCAGCACCAGCACCTTCAAATGGGTCGAGTCGTCCGATCCCTTCAGCTACGTCGGGCCGCACTGGACGGATTTGATCTTCTCCTACTACCGGAGCAAGCCCGTCTCGCTCACCGCCGTCGGCCAGAAAAAGCGCCTCGTGCGCGACGGCATCGACGCCTACGACGCCGTGCAGGTGCGCGTGGATTTTGACAACGGCATGAGCATCAACTTCCACAACAACTGGATCACGCCGCCCGACTTCGAGGGGCCCGTGAATCAAGGCCACGAGATCGTCGGTGCCGATGGCAAAGTGGAAAGCGACCAGCAATACCGCGGCTTCCGCTGGTGGAACAAGGGCGGCGGCTCGCGCACGAGCAACAACCACTTCACCCGCGACGTGCTCCGCGCCGATGGCACGAAGGCCTACGTCGGCTACGGAGTGGACAGCCTCACCGTCGGCCTCGTTGCGATCTGCCGCGTGAAGTTTGCGGGCAAAAGCCGGGAAGAGGTGGCGAGCCTGTATCCGACCGCCGAGGACGCGCGCATCACCTGCGCCATCGTGGACGCGGCGGCAAAGGTGCGCGACTTGAACTTCAAATACATGGCCGAGGGAAAAGGCGCGACGGTGACGGCGCGCTTCGGCGAGGATGGAATCACCATCGTGGACCCAAACCGGGCGGGGGAAGGCGAGGCGGCGGTGTTTCAGCGGATTTACACGGCGGCGATTTAGAGCGGGCTGCGTGGAGGGAGGGTCACGCGCAGCGGCTTTTCGACATCAAGCTCGTCGTAGACGCGCGCTGCCAGCGATGAGCAGGAGAATGGTTTTCATTTTTGGGTGATGGTGAAGCGGTCGATCTCCCGCCGTGCGAGAGCTCGATGTCGGTGTAAACGCGATGCGTTCCGGGCGGGAGCAGCGCGCCATCTTGCGCGAGCGTGGAGGCGTGAGCAGGGCGAGGCAGCAGGCGCGAGGAACTTCATCGGGAGATTTGCAGACGCAGAAAGCGGCGGGTGTGGGCGGGGTCGCTCGTGAGATAAAGGTCGCGCACTTCGACGCTCCGAACGGCTCCGTTGGGGCTCTCCGTGACTGTGACGCCGCCGAGGAGCGGGGCCGTCGCGGTGCCGTTCGCGCTGCGGGCGAGGTCGGTCCACGGGCCAGCGGGTGAGTCGGCGCCGCGGACGGTGAGCGATACGTCGGTGGCGGCGGTATTGCGGGTGAAAGTGAGGGCCAGCCTGTCGCCGATGATGCTGGCAGCGGCAGCGAGGGATTGCGCGTTCGGGTCCGTGCCGGCGGCGTATTCCGCGAGATTCACAAGACCGTCGCCATCGGGGTCGGCGAAGTCGGCTGCATTGCCGCTGCTTTGGTAGGTGCCGAAGTGCGTGATGCGCCACTGGTCGCTCGCAGTGAGCGCGGCGAAGGTGGCGCTGATCGTCCGATTGGCGGTGACATTGCTGAACGGGTAGATCGCGAGCGCGCCCTGGCTGGTGCCGTTCACGAGCACGTCGGCGATGCGGTAGCCGGGCTGCGGGGTGATGGTGAAAGTCTGCGCGCCGCCGGGCGCGACGGCGACGCTGCCGGTGGGATTGATGAGGCCGCCGGTGCCGGCGCTGGCGGTGATGGTGTAGT
>JANOAZ010000305.1:0-11593 GCA_031411395.1 Chthoniobacteraceae bacterium | reverse complement strand
CACCGACAGATGCTCCGCACCGCCTCCGCCCTCAGATGCGAGAGATTGCCCCGCCTTCGCCCGCGGCTGTCTCGCAGACTCGGCTCCTCCACTCCGCTCCGCTCCGGTCGGAATGACAGCGCTTTTATGGAGCGCGCCGCGCCGCAGGCTCCTTGCCATGTTGAATGGCCGGCCAGAACTGCCCGTAATCAAACGGACGGCTGAACTCGCCGTGATGGCACTTCACGCAATCGCCTGCGCCGAGCGGGCGGAAATGCGCCGTCACTTCACCGCCCGCCTGGCGCTGCGCGGCATGCTGACTCCCAGGACCGTGGCAGCTTTCGCAGCCGACACTCGTGAGCTTCGCGCCCGCGAACGCGCGCCGATATCCGCTCGGGGTGCCGAAGCCAACCGTGTGGCACGCGATGCAATTGGGATCGGCGTCGGCTTTCAACTCAACGAGCGTGGCCCAGGCGCGCGCATGACCCGACTCGTGCCAGCGCCCCGCCGTGGTCGGATGGCAAGCGGTGCAAGACTCGCTCCCGATGTAGGCAGCGGCTGTTTTCACCCCCGGCACCATGTCCTGCTGGAGCGTGGCAGGATCGTCGATGGCGAGCTTCGCGCCGCGCACCTCTTCGCGGTACGCTGTGGCCAGCGCCGCGATCTCGGGACTCTGCGGAATCTGATCACTGACGAGCACCACCTCACCCGAGACCGGCGTGATCTTCGCCGGCCCGCCGAGGGTCACGCTGAGCGTGCCGAGGGCGCGCGATTGATTGGTGGTGGCGAGAATCAGGCTTCGATTTTCCCGCACGAGTTGCTGCGACGGTTGCTTCACTTTTCCGCCGAGGATGATGTCGATCTCGTAGAATTGCTTCGCGAGGCCGGCGATCGCCGCCTCATCGGCGAAGGCCAGGAGGACGATGAAATCGGCCTGGCGCTTCAACACGGGCAGCAATCTGCCGAGCGTGACTTCCATGTTTTCGACCGCGAGTCCTTCGCCGAGCGCCTCACCGACGTTGCGGGAATCCATGAGGCCGACCAGCGCAATGCGCCACTTCCCCCGACGGATGATGCGATACCCGTCGAAGATCGGAGCGCTCGTCGCTTCGTCGAGAAGATTGGCGCTGAGCATCGGGACAGGAGCCGTGCGTTTGAGATCGCCCAGCACGGCGGCGGAGAGCTGCGCCTCGCGATGGCCGACGTTCAGAGCCTCGTAGCCCATCGCCGCAAACGCGCGCTGGATGTAGCGGTACTCCATCACCTCGTAATCCGCCGTGCCCCGGATGGCATCGCCCACGTCCACCTTCACCTGGCCCGGCGGCGAACTGAGCCCGACCATCGTGGCCACGCGCGTGAGACCGCCGAGTTGCCCGGTGAAGCAGCCGCACGGCACGAGCCGTCCCCGGACGTCGCAGGTGAAAAGAAACGTGAGATCCCGGGGCGCCTCCTTGGTCGTCCTCACCGAAGCCCACACGCCGAAGCCGAGCGCGGCAACCAACGCCGCGGCGAGCGCGATCATCACTCCGCGCTTCATCAATAGAGCAACGCGTAAGTTAGCGCGTTCACATTCACCAGCACCGCCTCGACGATCATATTCCCTCCGCAGCAGCAGCAGCCTTTCGCGTTCGAGACGTCATTGAGTCCGTCCTTCGAATAGATCATCACCAGCCGCCCATTCACCTCCATGCCTTCGATGAAGGCCGGCTTGCCCTGCTTGTCCGTCAGCCGCGTAATCGTCTTCACCGTGGAAAAAACCGGGTGCGACATCGGCAGTTTCACCAGTTTCGATTCGGGAAAAATGAGCTTCAACTCGCGGCGCAATGCCGTGTCCCAGTGCGGATCGGAGCAGCCGGGACTGGAGAGGATGAAGCCGCCGTTGAGCAGATATTTCCGCAGGTGCTCGCGCTCCTTTTTGGTCAGAGCGAAATCCTGCTCGCCCGACCACACGCAGAATGGGAAGTCGAAGACGTTGTCGGCTTCCAGCTTCACCGGGACGAAGTTGCGGCCGACTTTCAGCGTCGTCTCGCGAGCCACGTCGCCGAGGAATTTGTCCGCGAAACAAATTGAACTTTTGTTCCCGGCATAGACGAGGTTCCCGCACTGGAGCTGCGTCAGATCCGCGTTCGGCGAATTCGCCGCCTTTGCCACCGCCGCCTCCATTTCCTTTTGTTTCTTCTCCTGAGCCACCCCCGCCCCGACCGCGAAGGCGCCGACCGGAAGCAGCAACGCCAGCGCGACAGCGCCCATCCAAAAACAAGCCGTCATTCCGACCGGAGCGAAGCGAAGTGGAGGAATCTCTCGCATCCGCGGGCGGAGGGGGCGGACCGATTCGGGACGCTCGCAGCCCAAGGCAGAGATCAGAGGTTCTTCACTCCGCTCAGGATGACGTTTCTTGGAAAGGGTCGCGGTCATGGATTCTTCGCTGGTGGCTTCCCCGCCGGCTTGGTGATCGCCTTGAAATACTTGTCCACTATCTCGCTGTATTGCTCGATGCCCGCCTCACCCTGCACGGCGCTCGATTCGCGGTTCACCGGCTGCACGCCGTTCACCACGTCCTGCTTGTCCACCGCGGCCTCCGGGGCGTTGGCGTCGGGTTTCGCCTTGCTGCGATTCGGCCCGCCCTGCGCAGACTTCTCGCTCTCGCTGATCCGCGTTTCGCCGCCGAGCACATTCGCGTTCGGACCGGTCATCACGGCGTAGCCATCCCGGCCGCCCAGGCCTTTCCCCGAGCCCATTCCCGGCTTGTTGCCGCTGCCAAATTTTTTCGTCTGCATCATCTGCTTGAAGTTGTTCCCCGGCTTCATCGAGCGCTGCATCGTCAGGTATTGGTCGAGTTCGTCGCCCATCTCGCCCGGCTTGTCGCACTGCGAAAACAGCTTCTCCATCTCCCCGCGCAGATTCTCCGCGAGCTGCGCCCCCTGGCCGCCATTGCCCTCCAGCATTGCTGTCGTCGCCTTGCCGGCCATCGCGGGCAGGCGGAGGTCCCCCATTTTCTGCGCGAGATCCTGCGCGCTCTTGCCGGCTTTCGGAAATTTCTCCTTCGCCGCCTGGCCATCTTCCCAAAGCTTTTGCTCCACGGCATCGAGCTGATCGCCGATCTCCTTTTGCAGCGCAGCCAGATCCTTGAGCGCGAGCTGATCCTCGCGGGTCAATGGCGTGGTCCGATCATACGCGCGCGCCTGCTGGGCGAGTTCCTGCTGGGCTTCGTAGAGTTCCTTGAAGCGATTCATGTCCTTCACGATCTCGTGCATCAAGTTCATGTCGGCGAGCGTCTGCGTGACTTCCTGCTGCGCCTCCTTCTCAGCCGCGCCCAGCTTCTCCAACTGCTCATCGGACGCCTGCTTGAACGCAGCCAGCTTCTCCGTGCTCGGGCTGGACGGCGACTTGCCAGCGGGCGGCTTCGCGTCCTGCGCGAGCTTTTGCATGGCCTCGTCATTCGCCTTCACCGAGTCGCGGATCTCCTGCGCTTTTTCCGCGAGCGTCTGTTTCAACTCCGCCTCCACGTCGTAGAGCGGCTCATCGCGCACGAAGGTTTCCATGGTCTTCGCCAGTTCATTGAGCTGCTGATTGAGCCGCTGCTGTTTCGCCACCAGCTCATCGAGCTTTTGCTGCAATGCTGCGCGTTCCTCGTCGGTCTTTGCCGCGGCCAGTTGTTCCTTCAGCGCGTCGCTTTCCGCGCCGAGCTTTTTCTGCTGCTCGACGAGGTCGTGGAATTCATTGAGCAGCTTGGAATACTTCGCCTCGATGTCGCCCATGTCGGTCTGTTCGCGGAGGAAGTCGTTGTATTCCTCCGTGGTGATGACCGTGAGCGTGACCGTCTTGCTCCGCACGAGGTGGGGCTCGGGCGCGTTGTCGATCGCTTCGGCGAAAATGGAAATCCGATCGCCGGACTTCACGTCCATCTCGCGCAGGTCGAAGACCATTCCTTCACGCGCATTCAGCGGCGGCTTGTCGTAGTTGATCGTGCGCGGCTCGCCGAAGACCTCGTTGCGCGCGGTGTGGATGCGCATCGTCTTCAGGCCGTAGTCGTCGGACGCCTCGATCATCGGCTCGACCTTGAAATCCATCGCCACGAACGAATCGCTGTTTGGATTCGTGATCTGCACCTCGGGCGGAAGATCGTGAGTCACGGTGAGCGCGAGTTCCCACGTTTCCTGCGAGGCAAAGCCGTCGCGATCGATGATGGAAAACTTGAGGTGCGCCGACTCTTTCGCCGTGATCGTACCCGAAACTTCGTTCTCCCCGGTCGCCACCATGGTCACCGGCTGCACCGTGCCCGAGTCGTTGGCGACGCTGATGTGGCCCTGCGCGAGCGGGCGATTCGAGGCGATGCGGAAAGTGAGCGCGCTGCCTTCCAGCGCCTTGAGGCTCTTGAATTGCAGCCCGCGTTCCTCCGGCGGCAGGCCCGTGTAGGCGGGTGGCGCGATCTTCACCGCGGCCCGCTCCAGCTTCGGCGTGAGGATCACCGAGACGCGCCGCTGCTTGCTGATCGCGTGTTCGTTTTTCGTGTGCGCGAAGATCGTGAGGTTCGTCCGGATGCCTTCGATCTGCTGCGAAAAACCGTGCGTTCCCTTGTCGAACATCGGCACCGTCGTGCGGGCCGCAGGATTCTCCGTCGTGAAGAACGTGAGGAACAACTCGCCTGGCCGATGTCCTCGGGCCTGCGCGGTGATCACCACCTTTTCTCCATATACGACCGCTGCCGTGTCATCCCGCGGATCGACGATCTCGAGTTGCGTAAAGGAGTACGGCGGATGATCCCCGAACGGATCGAGAAAGCGCGGCAGTTCAGCGCGGGTGATCGGAAAGAACACCGCGAGAATGGCCACGAAACCCGCCACGCCGAATCCCATCTGCTTCGCATCGCGCCGCACCCGATCGGTACGCGCGACCTGAGGGAGATTCTCGCGGCTCAGTTCCTCCACGTATCCTGAGATGGCCATCGCGGCGAGTTCGCGGGTCAGCGGCGCGACACTCTCGTCCTCACATTGCGCGCGAAGTTGGAGCACGTTGATCAGCTTCGAGCCGAGCCGGCGATCGCGGTCCTCGAGGGCTCGCGCGGTGTGCTCGGCGGAATTTCGCCGCACCCACGCAACCCACGCTCCCGCGCCCAAAACGCCAGTGACAAGCAATCCGAATCCGATCAACAGCGCGACGCGCGAACCCGCCGCGAGGTGCAGCAGCACATCCAGCACGAACGCCGCGAGCACGAACCCGCAAATCCACGGCCACGCGCGCAGCACGAGGCTCGCTCCCTTTTCCCGCTGCGCCACCCCATCCGCAGCCGCGAGTTGCGCGACCAGCGGCGCGACGGCCCTGCCCGCGGATGGCTCCGCGGCGCGAGGTTCGGCGAGAGTGGTGCTCATAAGACGGTCAGCAAAGGCCCCAGCGTCGGCGCAGGTACCAATCGGCGGCGAAGAGTAGCCCCATCATCCAGAAAACCCAAACCCGATCCCAAGCGCTCGCGAGCCGGGTCTGCGGCAGGGCGTCGCTCCGCTCGTCGCGCAGTTCGGCGAGGAATTTTCCGAGATCCTCCGGCTTGAGCAATCGACCGCCACTGCTCTCGCACAACTTCTTAAGATAACCGGCGTCGGTCGCCACCTCGGTGGTTTCGAGATTCTCGTCATAGACGATGAAACGCGCGGTCTGGCTGGTGCCATCGGGAAACTTCGCGGTGGCTTCGAACTTGCCCGCCTTGGCCGGCAGAAATTCGGCGCTGAGTTTATCCGGCGCCGCCGCGTCCGCCGCGCTCAGCGTCGTGCGACCCGCCTCCGTGCCAGCCTGGCTGATCACGAGCGGCAGATTCCCAAGTTTGACCCGCGAGTCGCGTTTCAGTGCGCGGAAGAAAATCTTCTCGCCGAGCGGGACATTCGCCGAGGTGGCGCGCAGCGAGAACTGCTGCGTGGGCTGGAAATCGCGCCCGGCCATCAGCCACAGGATCATCTGATCCCAAAAGCGATCGAAGAGCGTGTTCGCCCCTTCGATCTTTGCGTTGAACCCCCATCGCCACAGCCCCTCCACGCCGATGCTCAGCACCTGGCCTTCGCCGAAGCGCCGATGCACCATGCCCGCGAGCGGCTCCCCGCCGCCCGGCGCGTTCGTCGAGGCGAGCGTCGCGGTCAGCGGTCGCTTTTCCGTCGCGGAAAAACCCGCGATCAGGTCCGGCACATTCTCCCCGCCCGCCTGCTCTTGGATGGCCCGAAAGGGCGCGAGCGCCTGCCCTTCGCGGCCCACCTGCAAGCGCGCGGGCGCCGGCGGCACGCGCGACCACAGCACCGGTTCGAGTTCGTTGTTCGCGAGCGCGCCGTCGAAGGCCGGACCGCGGCTGAAGATCACCGTCCCACCGTGCTCCTTCACGAAATCCTCGAGCTGATGCAGGCTCCGCGCGGTGAGCAAACTGCCGTCGATCGCGCGGCCCAGCACCACGACGTCATAGCGCCGCCACTCCTCCGCCGTCGTGGGGATCTTCAGCTCCAGATCGCCCGTTTTCTTGCGAATCAGCCGCGCCTTGCCCGGTGCATATTGCACGATGGAATCGACGTTCATCTTGTCGTTCCGCATCAGCGAACGCTGGAGAAACGTGGTGTCCCAGTGCGGCGAACCTTCGAGAAACAGCACCTGGATCTGCTGATCGATGACGTTGAGATAAGTGAGCGCGTGGTTGTTCTCCACATCGTGCTCACGCTCCAGCGGGCGGACGCGCACTTCGTATTCGTACTGCCCGACGGCGGCTTCGCTCACGTCAAAATGCACCTGCACCTCCGCCTCCTCGCCGGGCTGGAGCCGCTGCGTCTGCACCACCTTGTCGCTGCGCACGAGTTCCACATTCAGCGTCTCGAGCTCGCAGCCGATCAGTCGCAGCGCCGCGCTGATCCGCGCCTTTTGCTTCACGTAGGTGTAAGGCTGGTAGCTGGTGATGCGCGCGGAGACATCGCGCACCTTGCCCTGCTTGCCGAGCGCGACCGCGTAGATCGGCGTCTGCCGCTGGCGCGCCATGAAGCCGGTCTTCGCCGGATTCACGAGTTCGAAATCGTGGCCATCCGTGAGCAACACGAGCGCCCGCGCGCCTTCATTTGCGGCGAGCGAACCGAGCATTGTCGAGACGGAATGATGCACGCGCGTCGTGACGCCGGCGGAGTCGAGCAGCGTGGTGCTCGCGATCGGCGCAGCCTCCTCGGCAAATTTGAAGAGCCGCAGCTTCGAGCCGATCACGGCCCCGCCCGGCTCGGTGATCGAGCTGTCTACGAGAAGAGATCGCGCCGCCTGCGAGCGCGTGCCTTGCTCCACATCCTTCTGCGCCATGCTCCGCGAATCATCGACGCCGACGAGCACCACGCGATTGTTGATCGGCGGCGGAATCTCCTCCAGCCGCGACGGCTGCAGCAGCAGCCCGATCACGAGCAACACCCCGAGCAACCGGAAGACGAGCAGCGTCACGCTGCGCGCGCGATCCAGCGACGCGCCGACTCGCAGGTAAACCGCGATCGTCGCCGCAACGAGCAGCACCCCGAGGATGACCACCGCACCGATCGGCAAAATGGGGTCGAGGACGAGCTTCGTCTGAGCCGCGAGGAGGAAGGTCATGCCGGGGGATCGGTCGTGGGACGATCACGCACGGACCGAACTTTCCCCAGCAAAAAAGCGCGTCCTGCTGCCGCCGATTTTGGTCCCGCTCAACGTTGCCTACGCGTGCTTTTCACCTTCTGGGCCGGCTGGGGTGTGGCGGCGGCGCTGCCGGGCGGGTAGCCTTTCGTCGAGGGCCAGATCAGACGCCAGGGCTGGCGCTTCACCGTATCGCTGGCTTGTTCCAGGTTTGCGGCGACCGCGGAAAAACGAATCCCGAGCAAGCCGATCTGGCGGTCCAGGTTTTCCGAGGTGCGACGGAAATTGCGGAGCGTGAGGTCGATGTCTTTGTTCTCGGAAAGCTTCGCGGTGAACCGTTCCGCGTTGGCCAGTGTCTTCGCGAGATCGCTGCCGGGGCCGGTGATCGTGGCGATATGATCGATCGCCTTGCCGAGCTTTCCATCGGCGGAGGTCATCACTTCCACGTTTTGCAGGGAGCGACGCAGCGGCCCCTCGGGGCCGCTGATCTCGTTGAGGTTGGTCCCGAACTTGCGGAACTCGGCGAACGCCACCGGCAGGTCGGAGCCTTCGCTGGTAAGCCGGGTGAGATTGTCGGCGGTCTTTTGCAGGCTATCGAGCGTGGTGGTGGCCTTGGTCAGCGCGGGATCGATCTTCTCGAGCACGGCGGGCACGGCATCAGCCAGTCCGGGTTGGCGTTCGCCGATGAAGTAAGCGCCGTCGGGCGCGAGGCCGCTGGCTTCCTCGCCGCTGGTGAAGTCGATCACCGGCTTGCCGAGCATGCTCGGCAGGGTCATTTGCGCCTTCACCTTTTTGAAGATCTTCGCGGATTGGGCGACTTGCACTTCCACCAGCGATTCCATTTTCGGAGAAGGCCGGTCCTTCTCCGCGACCGGCGAGTAAAGCGTGCCCACCCGGCCGATCTTGCGTCCGGCGAGGAGCACCGGGGCGCCGGGCTCGAGGCCGGCGGCATTGTCGAAGAAGATGCGGAAAGTCTTCTGCGGCACGAAGACACCCGGTGCTCCGAGGTAAAGCAGCAGGGCGACGAGCGCGGCGAGCGAGAGCACCACGAGCAGGCCGGTGCGGATTTCAGTGCGGAGAATATTCATGTGGATGCGCCTTCGAGGATCGGTCCTTGCGTGTCGCCGGCGATGAATTGAGCCACGATCGGGTCCTCGGAATTCTTGAAACGCTCGGGCGTGTCGTCGGCGATGATCTTTCCCTCGAAGAGCATGGCCATGTGCGTCGCCACCTTGAAAGCGCTGTCCATCTCGTGGGTCACGATGATCGATGTCGCACCGATCTTCTCGCTGAGTTCGATGATAAGTTCGTCGATCACCGAGCTGATCACGGGATCGAGCCCGGCGCTCGGTTCGTCGTAAAGGATCAGCTCCGGATCCATGATGATCCCGCGCGCGAGGCCGATCCGTTTGCGCATCCCGCCGCTGAGTTCGGCGGGCATCTTCTCGCGGGCGTCCGCCATGCCCACGAGCTTCAGCTTTTCATCCACGAGCTCATCGATCTCCGCGCGCGTTTTGCGGGTCAGTTCTTCCAGTGGGAGCGCAAGATTGTCGCGCACACTCAGCGAGCCGATCAGCGCGCTGTTTTGATAGACCATGCCGATTTTCTGGCGCATCCGGTTCAGCCGTCGGCGGCCCATGCGCGCCACTTCGAGGCCCTTGAACTGCACGCTCCCGGCGGTCGGCTTGAGAATACCGAGGATGAGCCGGAGCAGCGTGCTTTTGCCGCCTCCGGATTGGCCGAGGACGACGAGGCGCGCACGTGCCGGGACGCGCAGACTCACCCCGGCGAGGATTTCCTTTTCGCCGAAGGAAAGATGCAGATCGCGCATCTCGACGACCGGGGTGGCGGTGGCGCTCATTTGTCGAAGAGGGCCACGAGCACGATGTTGCAGAGGGTATCGAAACCGATCACGGTCGTGATCGAGGTGACGACGCTGGAGGTGGTGGCGTCGCCCACGCCCGCCGCGCCGCCGCGCACGCCGAGCCCCTTGTAGCAGGAGACGAGGCCGATGATCAGGCCGAAGAGAAAGCTCTTCACGGTGCCCGCCACGATGTCGCGGATGAGCAAATTTTCCACCGCTGTCTCCACGAACCCGCGAAAGGAAATGTCGAACGCCCACCGCGAAATGAGCGCCGCCCCGCCCATCGCGGTGAGATTCGAGACCACCACGAGACAGGGCAGCAGGAGGAAGACGGCGAGCAGCCGCGGGCTCACCAGAAATCGCAGCGGCCCGATGCCCATCGCCTCGATCGCCTCCACCTCCTCCGAAACCGTCATGGTGCCCAGCTCCGCCGTGTAGGCCGCGCCGATCCGCGCCGCGACCATGATGCCGGTCATCAACGGGCCGAGTTCGCGGGTAAAAGCGATGCCGACCAGCGCCGGCACGAGCCGCTCCTGGCCAAAGGTCTGGAGCTGATACCCGGTGAGCAGCGCCATGGTGAGTCCGATGAAAAACGAAACCAACGCGACCAGCGGAATCGAACCGACGCCGGTGCGATCCGTCTGCTCAAAAAAGATGGAGAGCCGAAACGGAAGCCGCCCATGCGCCACGCGGTCCCCCATTTCCTCCACGGTATGCACGAGCAGCCACACGAGGCTGCTCAAGTGCTGGAGGGTGTCTCGGAGTGCGGGCCAGGGGCTGAGCATGCCTCGCTGAATCGTGCGGCGCCCCGGCCGCGGACGCGGCGGCGGGCCATTTCATCGGCAATACCGCGCTGCCGGCCGGCCTCTGCTACTCGGCGACTTTCTGCGCGGCCAGCTTTTCCCACTCGGCGGTGACCCGGGCGAGATCCTTGCCCACCGCCATCAGCTCGCGGTTGAGATCCACCGCGCGGCCGCCGGATTCATACACGTCCGGCTGCTCGAGTTCGGCGGTGAGGTGCTGCTGCTGGGTCTCGAGAGAAGCGATCTGCATTTCGAGGTCCGAGACCCGCTTTTCGTGGTCGCGCTTCACCTTGGCCTCGGCTTTGCGGGCTTCCTGCTCGGCGCGTTTCTTTTCGCGCATCTCCTTCATCCCGAGTCCGGCATTGGCCTGCGCGACGGGGGCGGCGGCGGGCTGGTCGTTGTGCAGCTTTTCGCCGGCGGTGAGGGCGGCGCGCGCGGAGGTGGCCTTCGATTTATCGAGGTAATACTGGTAGTCGCCGGCGTAGGGCGTGAGGTGGCCGGCGCTGATGTGCAGGACGGTCTTGGCCATGGCGCGGATGAAATGCACGTCGTGGCTGATGAAGATGAGCGTGCCCTCGTACTGCGTGAGCGCGCCGATGAGCGCGTCGATCGAGCCGATGTCGAGATGGGTCGTCGGCTCGTCCATGAGCAGGAGGTTCGGCGGATCGAGGAGCAGCTTGACCAGCGCGAGCCGCGTCTTTTCCCCACCGCTGAGCACGCCCACGGGCTTGAAGACATCGTCGCCGCGGAAAAGGAAGCTGCCGAGGATGGTGCGCGTCTGCTGTTCGCCCACGGGGTTCGGCATGTCCTGCGCGGCTTCGAGCACGGTGTGTTTGGCGTTGAGCGTCTCCATGCGGTGCTGCGAGAAGTATCCGACCTTCACATTGTAACCGACTTCGCGCGTGCCGCTCTGCACCGGCAGCGTGCCGCCGAGCAGCTTGAGCAGCGTGGATTTTCCCGCGCCGTTCGGACCCACCAGCACGGTGCGCTGGCCGCGCTCGGCCTCGAATTCCAGCCCGCGATAAACGACGAGATCGCCGTAGGCGTGGTCCACGTTCTTCAGGGAAATAACACGCGAACCGCTGCGCGCCGGTTGCGGCATGCGCATATGCACCGTCTTCTCGTTGGAAAGCGGCGCCTCGATCTTCTCCCTGCGATCGATCTGCTTGAGCTTGCTCTGCGCCTGCGTGGCTTTGCTGGCCTTGGCGCGGAAGCGATCGGCGAAGAGTTGCAACGACGCGATCTCCTTCTGCTGGTTCTTGTAGGCCGAGAGCTGCTGCTCCTCGCGAGCGGCCTTTTCGATCACGTATTTGTCCCAGTTGCCGCGGTAGCGATTCAGCCG
>JANOAZ010000304.1:0-20508 GCA_031411395.1 Chthoniobacteraceae bacterium | reverse complement strand
TTCTGGATCGGTGAGGACGCCGCGCCGAACAATCCCGTCCCCAATCGTGCCAGCTCGTGGGACGCGAATTGGGGGAAGAACTACGGCGGTACAGATACCCCCAACCGCGCGCAGCGCGACTGCTATCTCCCGGCGTCGTTCGTCCCGCAGCAAAACCCTTTTTACATCGCGCTGCCTTACAACGACATCAACTCCAAGGGCCACAAGCCGGAGGCAGCAACGGTCATCCCATGGTTTAAGGAGGCCTTCACCGGACCGGGCAAGACAGTGCTCAAGGGTCGCTGGCTCGCGATCCGTTTCAAGGGCCGCACCGCCTACGCGCAGTGGGAGGACTGCGGCCCCTTCCGGACGGACCACTCGGCCTACGTCTTCGGCACCGAGCGGCCCAAGCCGAACCTCAACAAAGGCGCCGGACTCGATGTCTCGCCCGCGGTGCGCGACTACCTCGGCATGAATGACACCGACGTGACCGACTGGCGCTTCGTCGAGTTCGAGGAAGTGCCCCACGGCCCGTGGTCCACGCACGGCGAGAACAACACCTTCGTCCTCAAAGAGCGCGAAAAACAAAACCCGGTCGTCCTCACCACGACGATCCGGCCTGCGGTGAATTGACGGGCGCGGTCCGGCGGTCCGTGCGGCCCTTCGTCACGCCACGTCGATCTGTTTCAGGGGCGTCACTGGCGGGGCGATGAACTGGCCCGTTTTCACGATGACGAGGCCGTCGATGGCGGTGTCACCATCGCCGAGGTTGAAGTCCGCGGCTCCCGCGTCGGTGAAGTCGAAAACCGTATCGCCGTCGAAGTCCGAGCCGATCTGCGTGGCGACGAGGTGCGCGATGGACGCAACCGCATTGCGCACGGTGAGGTCGTTGGTCGCGAAGTTAAGATCCCGGGCGAAGATCGCGGAGATGCGGCGGGCGGTGACGAAATCGATGCCGCCCGCGGTGCCATCGATGGCGGCGTCGCCACCCGCGCCGGAGGCGAGGCCTCCCGCAGCGTCGCCAAAGCTGTAGCCGAAATAGCCGAGGTCGCCGCTGCCGCCGATCGTCACGCGCTCGACCTTGCCGCCATTGCCACCGGTGCCGCCGCCGGCCGCGCCGCCATCGCCGCCCGCGCCGCCCCAGATGAAGCCGGCGAAGTGTGTGGTGGCCACGTTGATCATCTCAATGCTGCCGCCGTCCCCGCCGTCGCCGCCGCTCGCGGTGGCACTGCCGCCATTGCCGGCGAAGATGTCGAGTTGGCCGGCCTTGCCTTTGACGTTCTTGACCGAGCCACCCGTGCCGCCGTTGCCGTTGACCGCGCTGGCTTCGCCGCCCACGCCGTCGCTGCCGATATTAAAGAACGTGAACGGCCCGGCGAGCGTCACATTGTCGATCAGCCCGCCATCGCCTCCGGCGCTGCCGCCGCGGCCGCCGGTGCCGCCGTCGATGTCGATGATGCCGCCGCCGCGCACGTCGGTGACCTTGAGCAGCGAAAGCTTGCCGCCATCGCCGCCCACGCCGGTGTTGCTGGTGCCACCGAGGCCACCATTGAAGTCCACGCGCAGATTGCCATCGGCGGTGGTGGCGGCCTTGAAGGTCACGCGCGTGAGTTCCCCACCGGTGCCGCCGGTGCCGGAGCCGAGGGCATTTCCGCCTCGGCCACCGAAGAACTCGAGGTCATTCACAGACCCCGTGCTGGTGATGGTGATGTCGCGCAGCGCGCCACCCGCGCCGCCGGCAGCCGTGCTCGCGGCATTGGCGCTGTTCTTGCCGCCGCCGCCCTCGATCGTCCCGCCGTCGATGGTGCCCGCAGTGGTCACGGAGACACGCTCGAGGACTGCGCCGGCGCCGCCGGTGCCGGTGCTCGACTGGCCGCCGAAGCCGCCATTGAGGTTGAGCTGGGCGTTCGTGGCTTTGCCGAGCTTGATCTTCAGGTCGCTGGTCGCCGCGCCTGCGCCGCCCGCGCCCGCACCGCTGCTGGCGCCACCACTGCCGCCAGAGAGGCTGAAGTCAATCGTCCCGGCGGTGATGGCGACGCTGACGCGCTGAAGTGCGCCGCCTGCGCCGCCGTTGCCGGTGGTGGCCGAGCCCGCATTGCCGCCATCCACTTCCACATCGCCGCGGATCGTTCCGAAGGTCAGCGTTACGTCCGAGGTCTTGCCGCCATTGCCGGCAGGACCGGTGCCGGAACCGCCACCACGTCCGGCCTCCATATCGACACTAAAGACGTCCGGCCCCTTGATGCTCGCAGAGGAGAGGGCGCCGCCGGCGCCACCCGTGCCGGAGCCAGTGGCTGCGCCAGCATCCCCGCCATTGATGAGCGCGACTCCGCGCAGGAACTGGCTGGTGACGATGCTCACGCGGGCGATGTCGCCGCTGTCGCCGCCGGAGCCATCGGTCGTGCCGCCGGCGCCGCCGTTGCCGGTCTCGATCTCGACTTCGTTCGCGCCGTGCAGGGCGAGCTTCACATCCTCGACCCGTCCGCTGTCGCCGCCCCGGCCAGCGGTCGCGCCGCCCTTGCCGCCGGCGCCCGTCTTTACTTCCACGGAAATGTCGCTGTCGTTCGCATCCACCGGCGCGGTGAGGGTCACGCTCGACTTGAGGATCGCGCCGCTCGCGCCGCCGGTGGCCGAGCCGCCGGCATCGCCGCCCGCGCCCGTGTGGATGAGGATATCTTCCTCCTGCACGCTGCCGGCGGTGATCTTCACGCCGCCGATCGCCCCGCTCGCGCCGCCCGCAGCGCCGGTGCTGTCGCCCCCGTCGCCGGTGGTGAGGTGGACGCCGGTGCCCACGTGGGCCTTGGTCAGCAAGGTGAAGGCATTCACCGCGCCGCCCGCGCCGGCTGCCCCGGTCGCGGACGCGCCGCCTTTCCCGGTCACCACGTCAATCAACCCATTCACCGAGGGCAGCACGGCATTGAACCGCGCGAGTTCGCCACCGAGGCCGCCCGCGCCCACGCCCTTGCCCGCGCCACCGCTCCCGGTCGCGATGTTCACGTCATTGTCGATGAGCTGGGTCGCGGTGAACTTCACGTCGCGCACCGCGCCGCCATCGCCGCCGGTGCCATTGGCCGGGCAGTCGCCGCCATCGCCCGCGAGGATCTCGATCTCATCCGCACAACCCGCCAGGTTCAGCGTGACGAACGAAATGCTGCCGCCGGCGCCCGCGATATTGGCCGCGCCCGCGCCGATGGCATCGCCGCCATCGCCAGCATCGAGCCGCCAGCCGTTTTGGATGTAGGCGCCCTTGAGGATGATCTTCGACAAGGAGCCGCCCGCGCCGGCCTGGCCACCCGTGGCCGTGCCGCCATTGCCGGTGCCGATGTCCAGGCCGTTCAGATTTCCGAGGATCGTGATCTCGGTGATGTCGCCGGCGTTGCCGCCCGTCGCGCCGCCGTTGCCGCCATTGCCGGTCTGCATCGTGCCCACGCCCTGCGCGAGCGTGACCTTGCTGATGTCGCCCGCGTCGGTGCCCGCGGGTTGGGCGAAGGCGTTCGCGCTGATGAAGGCACTCCCGATCTTGCTGGCGAAGGCGCTGGAACGGTTGCCGGTGAGGATGAAGCCCACGCTGTCGAGCGTCGCGTCGCTGAAGAGGAGCGTGCCGGCCTTCACATTCGCGATCGCACCGCCCGCGGCGATGCTGCCGAGCACGCCGCCGGTGATGGTCAGCCCGGCGATCGAGGAATTCTGGATGTCGAGCTTGCCGCCGGAGAAGCCCAGCGTGTTGTCGGTCTTCAGCGCCGTGACGATGCTGCCCGCGACATCCGTCTTGATCGTGGCGGCAAAGCCGTCGCTCACCGCGAGGCCGGCGATCTCGCCCGGATCGAAGACCTGGTCGCCGTCGAGATCCGCCATGAAGATCAGCGCGTTCCCGCCGGTCACCTGCACGAGCAGCGGGTCGCCGCCATCGGCCACGCCGTTGCCATTGCGGTCGAAGATCAGCTTGTCGCCCGTCACGAGGAGCACGGCGGCATTGACGCTCACGTTGGCGGCGGCGTTCGTCTCGGCGGCGGTGTCCATCGCGTCGAGGCCGGTGGCGGCATCGCGGATGGTGACGTTCGTCGGGCCGGCGAGGAAGATCGCGGGCGCGATGCGGGATTCGAGGGGTTCGATGCGGGTGGAGTTCATGGGGTGGGAGTGGCTGGTTTTTTTGAGGAAAGAAACTGCGGCGGGGCCAGTCTGAATATTTCACACTTTCGAGCAGGCGGGGCAAAGTGTTCCGGGGAGCACACCCGTCGCGGGTGTTGGTTTCGGGGTCCCGCCGAGACGAACTTCCCTCGTTTCCAAACAGTCCTTCCCTCGTTCCCAAACTCTGTTTGGGAACGCGTTTGCGGGCGAAACTTTGTTTCGCGGGGAGGGGGTGTCCCCGGGCGGGAGCGGTGCAGCCGCGACACCCCGCCGTGGGCAACGGAGTTGCGGGGACAAGTGCGTTCCCAAACGGAGTTTGGGAACGAGGAGCGCGGAGACGGGGACGAGGAGCGGAGACGGGGACGGAGAAACCTCGGCGGTATCAGGTGAGGATGAGGAATGAGGGATCGGTGAGCGTATTCACCGTCGCGGCGGTGAAGCCGGCGGCGCGGGCGATGACGAGGCCGTCGCGCGCGGTGTCGCCGTCGCCGAGGACGAAGCCGGCGTTCATCACGTCGATGAAGGTGAAGCCGGGGAGCGGATCCACGTCGGCACCGATGACGGCGGCGGTGATATTGGCCAGGTCATGCACGGCGTTGCCAGCGGTGAGGTCGCTGGCGTCGGTGTTGTCATCGGCAGCGAGAATCGCGGCGATGCGGCGGGCGGTGACACCGTCGATACTGCCGGTGATGCCCAGGGTCGAGCCGAGACCGGCGAGACCGGCGAAGAGGCCGCCCATGGCATCCAGGCCCGTGCCGAAGAGCTTCGCGAAATTTCCGATGTCGCCCGTGCCGCCGATCTTCACGTTGGTAATCGGGCCACCGTTACCGCCGGTGCCGCCCGCGCCCGCGGCGTTGCCGCCGCTGCCGCTAGTGATCTGCTGAGCCATGACAGTGACGGCCACATTGATCGCGTCGATCGCGCCGCCATCGCCGCCCTGCCCGCCGTTCGTGGTCGCTTCACCCCCTCGACCGGAGAGAATCGTGAGGTAGCCGGCCTTGCCGGTCACGTTCTTGATCGCGCCGCCGTTGCCGCCGACGCCGCCCACGGCACTGGCACTGCCGCCGGCGGAGGCGCCATCCGGGTTGATTTGAATGTCGGCCAGCGGCGCGGCGAGCTTGATGCCATCGCCGGTGCCGCCGGTGCCGCCCGCGGTGGCGCCATCGCCGCCGTCGCCGGGCCGGATCTCATAGTGGTTCCCGCCACCTGTCTTGTCGGTGATGGTGAGCGCCTTGATCCCACTGGCCGAGCCAGCTGCGCCGCCGTTTGAACTGCCGCCCTGACCTCCCGCGATGAAGAACTGGGAAGTCGGGTTGCCACTGACGAGGGAGTGGAGCTGGGTGATATTCACCCGCTCGATGAGTCCGCCTTTGCCGCCGGCGCCGGTGCCGCCGGTACTCCCGCCGCTGCCACCGTTGATGTCTGTGTTCCCGGTCGAGCCGGTGGTCTTGAAGGTGACATCGCTGATCGCACCGCCATCGCCCCCGGCGCCGCCGCCATCTCCGCTGAAGATGTCGAACTCGGTTTCCCCGTCGTTCGTCGCCTTGATCGCCTGGACCGCTCCGCCCACGCCGCCGTTGCCGCTATCGGAGTTACCGCCGTCGCCGCCCTCGAAGTCGAGAAATGCGTCGCTCGGGGCGCCGATCTTCGCGGTGATATTTGCGAGCAGCCCGCCCGCGCCACCGGCACCCGCGCCGCTGCTCGATCCACCGTTGCCGCCGTGGAATTCCATCTCGTCGGTCAGGCGCAAGACGGTGGCCTTGGACTGCGTGAGATCACCGCCCGCGCCGCCCGCGCCGGTCGCGGAGTCGCCGCCCCGCCCGCCGGTCAGTTGCACCCCGCCATCCGTCACGTTGATGGAGACTTCGATTCCCGTGGCGTCGCCGCCATCGCCGCCCTTGCCGCTGCCGAAGGCCTCGCCGCCGCCACCGGCCTCGATGTTCGTCTGGTCATGGCTCGCGGCGAGCTTCACTTTCACTTTGGAAAGCGCGCCGCCCGCGCCGGCATCGCCCGCGCCGTTCCCAGCTCCGCCGCGGCCCGCTTTGACGTCCATCTCGTCATCCACGTAGTGCGCGGAGGAGGCGCTGACCCGCTCGAGCTTGCCGCCGTCGCCACCCTTTCCGCCGCCCGTGCCGCCATCGCCGCCGCCGCCGGCACCCACGAAAAGTCCACCGTCCGTGTCGAAGACGCTCGCCTTCACATCGGTGAGCACCCCGCCCGCACCGCCATCGCCCGTGCCCGTGGTCGCACCGCCATTGCCGCCATTGCCGCTGGAGATTCGCACGTCATCCTCGTTGAAGCCGGTAACCGCGACACTGCCTCCCAGAAAGTCGCCGCCCTTGCCCCCTTTGCCGCCAGCCATGCCGCCGATGCCACCGGATCCCGCGAACACATTCATGCCATCGACGGCGATGTTGCCGACCGTGATCGACGGCTTCACGACATCGCCACCCGCGCCACCCGTTCCGTCGT
Source organism: Chthoniobacteraceae bacterium (assembly GCA_031411395.1). Taxonomy (GTDB): domain Bacteria; phylum Verrucomicrobiota; class Verrucomicrobiia; order Chthoniobacterales; family Chthoniobacteraceae; genus Chthoniobacter. Next base: position 13,929 of record JANOAZ010000304.1, on the reverse strand, counting down.
CGGTGCCGGCTTCACCGCCGGTCCCCGCGCCGATGTCGATGAGCGCAGCAGCAAAACCGATCTTGATCGTGTTGGAGGTGAAGTCACCGCCCGCACCGCCAACCCCGATCGTGCTGTTGCCGCCCGCGCCGCTGACGATGCGCACGGTGCCGTCCACCACGCCCACGGTGAGCTTCAGCCCGCTGACCGCTCCGCCCACTCCCGCAAGCCCGGCATCGCTACCGCCTGCGTCACCACCCGCGATATTCACGCCGTCGGAGGCGTTCACCTGCCCGATCGTCGCCTTGAGCCCCGTCACGCCGCCGCCATCTCCGCCCGTGCCGCCGCCCGCGCCGGCATCGCCCCCGCGGCCGCCGCTCACGTCAAATGGATCGAAGTAGAGCGTGCCCGGCACTTTCACCGACGCACCGGCCACCGCGCCGCCGGCGCCTCCATTGCCAGTGGCGCCGCCCGTGCCGCCCGCGCCGCCGGCGAGCACGAAGGCCCCGCGGATGTCGAGCAGGCTGAACTGCACGTCGCGCACGTCGCCGCCCTTGCCACCCGCGTTAGCGCCGCCACCGTTGCCACCATCGCCGCCTTCGAAGCCCATCGTGGAGTCGCCGAAAGTGCCCTTCACATTCACCCTCGCCACGATGCCGCCATCGCCGCCCGCGCCGCTGGTCGAGTCGCCGCCTCGGCCGGCCCGGATGGTCTCCATGGCGAAGCCGTCGAGTACCTTGAAATCGGTGACCGACCCGCCGGGTCCGCCCGCACCGGCTCCATTTGCGCCGCCGTCGCCGGCCTTCACGAAACCGGCCCCGAGGGCCAGCGTCAGATTTGTGATCGAGCCGCCGGCCGCGCCGGGATCGGGCATGAAGTCGTTCGTGTCGATGCTGATCCCATTGCCGATATCGAGGGAGTTCCCGTTCGCCGCCGTGCCGGTGAGAATCTCCCGCGCGCTCGCATCCATCGACGGTCCGTAGATCGAACGGCCCAGCTTCACCTTGCCGATCGCACCGCCGGCGACAATTTCGCGTACCGTCCCGCTCACGGTGAGGCCGGAGATCGACGCGTCGAGGAGGTTGAGCTTCACGCCCGTGTAGCTGAGCAGGCCGCCCGCGGTGAGCGAGGTGAAGATCGAGCCGGTCACGTCGCCATTGATCGTCGCGCCGAAGCCGTCGCTCACGGCGAGGCCCGCGAGTTCATTGGGATCGAAGTGGCCGTCGCCGTCGTCGTCGTTGAGGAAAGCCATGGCCTGGCCGCCGGTCACGGTCACGAGCGTGATGTCCCCGCCGTCGGCGGCGTTGTTGTGGTTGTAGTCGAAGACCAGCTTGTCCCCCGTGGCGAGCAGGACGGCGCGGTCAACGCTCATGAAATCGCGGGCGTCCAGTTCATCCCCGATGGTGCCGGTGTCGTCCTGCGCGCTCACTCCGGCGGCGGTGAAGACGTCGGTGGTGATGGAGCTGACGAAGAACGTGGCGGGGGCGATGCGGGTTTCGAGTGGTTCGATGCGGGTCGTGTTCATGGTGGGGATGGGGTGAATTTTTTGGGAAAAGGAAACGGTGATGGGGTCAGGCGAGGACGAGGAAGGGATCGGATCCGGGAGCGTTGGGCGTGATCGTGTTCACCGTCGCGGCGGTGAAGCCGGCGGTCAGCGCGATGACGAGCCCGTCGATGGGCTCGTCGCCGAAGCCGAGTTGGAACACGGCCGCGCCGAAATTCGTGAAGTCGAAGTCCGCATCGCCATCGAGGTCCGCGCCGATGACCGCCGCGGTGACGTTGGAGAGCGCGAAGACCGCGTTCTGGGTGCCGACGGAGTTGCCGGTGCTTTCGTCGCCAGCAAAGATGGCGGCGATGCGGCGGGCGGTGATTTCGTCGATTGAGCCGGTGTTGCCGTCGTTGGCGATCACGACACCCGCGCCGGCGAGGCCGGCGATGAGGCCGCCCATGTCGGCGATGGTGGTGCCGAAGGTTTTGGTGAAATTGCCGATGTCGCCCGCGCCGCCGATCTTCACCCGCGAGATGAGGCCGCCTTCGCCGCCGAGGCCATTGAGGCCGAGCGTGTCGCCGCCCGAGCCGGAGCGAATCTGCTGCGCCATCACCGTCACGGCCACGTCGATCTGATCGATGAATCCACCGACCCCACCATCGCCGGTGCCCGCGGTGTTTGTGCTGTTGCCACCCTTGCCGGCGATGAGGGTGAGGTAGCCTGCCTTGCCTTTCACATTCACGATGCTGGCGCCGGCGCCGCCGTTGGCATTGGCCGCGCTGGCGTTGCCACCCGCGCCGGTATTGGCGTCGATGCCGAAGCGCACGTCGGCCAGCGGTGCGGCGAGCGTGACATTCGCCACGTCGCCACCGAGGCCGCCTCCGGTCGTGCCCTTTCCGCCGATGCCGGGGCGGATGTCGTAGAAGCCGCCGCCGAATTTGTCGTTGATCGTGAGCGTGTCGATGACGCCGCCGTTTCCGCCCGGTCCGCCCGTTCCTTCGCCGCCAGTGCCGGGGCCGACGATGAACTCGTTGCCGCTGGTGCTGTCGAGCGAATGGATTTGCTTGATCGCGACTTTCTCAATGCGGCCCGCGTTGCCGCCCGATCCGGTCCCGCTTTGTTTGCCCCCGTCGCCGCTCTGGAGGTTGCCGCTCTCGGTCGAGCCGATGGCGGTGTAATTGATGTTGCTGATCAGCCCGCCATTGCCGGCGACAATCGCGCCGGCGGCGACGTTGCCGCCCTTTCCGCTGATCACGGAAAAATCAAGTTCTGCGGCGCTCGTCACCTTGATCAAATTGATGGCGCCCCCCGTGCCGCCCGCGCCGCTGTTCGAGTTGCCGCCATCACCGGAGTCAAAAGAAACATCCGGTCCGTCGCTGGGCGCGCCGATGGTCACGGTGAGATTTTCGAGCAGACCTCCCACGCCGCCGCTGCCTCCCGCGGAGCTGTTTCCGCCCTTGCCGGTGCTGAGTTCCAGGCTGCTGAGCATACGCGAAATGACCACGCTGCTCTTCGTCAGGTCGCCGCCCGCGCCGGCGTTGCCGCTCACCGAGTTGCCGCCGCCGGTGGTGCCGAGGCTGAGGGTGTTGTTGACGTAGGTGCCGACAATCACGCCGATCCCCGTCGCGTCGCCGGCGTCGCCACCGGCACCGGTGCCGAGCGCGCTGCCGCCGGCGCCCGAGAGGATATTGAGCGCGTCGGCGATCGCGCCGAATTTAACGGTCACCTTGCTCATCGTTCCACCCGTGCCTCCGGCGCCCGCTCCGCGCCCGGTGCCGCCCGCACCGGCGGACAGCGTCGATTCGGAATCGAGGTAGCGCGCGACCGCCAGGATGCGCTCGAACGCGCCGCCGTCACCGCCCTTCCCCGCGGTGTTCCCCGAATTGCCGCCGTCGCCGGAGTCCATTTCGATCCGGCCGTTCGAATCGAGGAGGCTTACTTTCACGTCGGCGAAGCGACCGCCATCGCCGCCATCCGCGGAGCCGCCTCCGACCCCGCCTTTGCCCGCGGACACTCCGACATCGCCCGCGATGAAACGCGTCACCGTAAGGCCGCTGGCGGTGAGGTCGCCGCCCTTGCCGCCGGGACCCGATGCGCCGCCCTGGCCACCATTGTTGGCGCTAAGGAACACATCGGAACCGAGGATCGCCGCGTTGACGAAGACCTTGGTGAAATTGCCGCCGACGCCGCCCGCGCCCGTGCCCGCGCCGTCGCCGGCAATGCCGGTGAAGAGATCGATCGACCCAGTGGACTCGACGATACTGACCTTGAGATTGCTCAGCGCGCCGCTGTTGCCCCCGGCGCCGTTCCCTCCCGCGTTGCCGCCTTCGCCGGACCTGACTTCCACGCCGCCCAGCGCCTTGCCGAGCGTCAGTTTGCCATCCGCGAATCCACCGCCCGCCCCGCCCGCACCGCCGGTACTGGTGCCCCCGTTGCCGCTGTGCACGTTCACCGCGCCGAGCACCACGCCCGCCGTGAGCTGGAGCTTGCCGATCGCGCCGCCGCCGCCGCCCGCGCCCGCCGTGCTCGTTCCGCCCGGGCCCGCGAAGACCTCGAGTTGGTTGCCATTGAGATGGGCAAAGCTGGTGGTGAGCGCGAGGACGGCGCCGCCTTTCCCGCCATCGCCCGCCGTGGCCCCCGCAGTGCCCCCGGTGCCGGCTTGCGCCGTGAAACCGTTGTCGAAAATCGTCCCGGTCACTTTCACCGCGACGTTCGCGATCGCACCCGCATTTCCGCCACTCCCGGTGAGACCGCCGGTGCCGCCGTCGCCGCTGATCAGCGAGATGTCCGCGAGCGCGTCGTTGAAGCTGAGCCTGAGGTCGCGCAGGTCGCCGCCACCGCCGCCGGGATTCGCGCCATTGCCGTTGCCGCCGGCGCCGCTCACGATCGCCAGCGAGTTGCTCTGCAAGTTCGACTTCACCGTCACCTTCGTCACCGCGCCGCCCAGGCCGCCGGCCCCGTTGCCGGTGCTGTTCCCACCATTGCCGGCCACGATGGCGCCCGCATCGAGGCTGTCGAGGTAGGTGACGTTCGTCACCGCGCCGCCGGCCCCGCCCGCGCCCGCGCCGTTATTTCCGCCGTTGCCGGCCTGGAGCAAATTCGCGCCGAGCGCGAGCGTGATATTTTGCACCGCACCGCCCGCCGCGCCCGCGCCCGGCACGAAGGCGTTGGTGTTTTTTGTGACGCTGCCAAATACAAACCCGCCGGTGCCCGCCGCCGTGCCCGCGAGAATTTCATCCACGCTCGGCAGGAACGACGCGCTGTAGATCGACTTCCCCGCCTTCACATTGCTGATCGATCCGCCCGCGATGATCGCATCAACCACCGCGCCCGTAACGGTGAGGCTCGCGATCGAGGAATTGAGCACGTCGAGCCGGCCGCCCGAATTGGACAGCGCCCCGCCGGCCGTGAGCGAGGTGATGATCGTGCCACTCACGTCGCCGTTGATCTTCGCCGCGAAGCCGTCGCTCACCGCGAGCCCCGCGAGTTCGAACGGATCGAAGTGCCCGTCTGCGTCGATGTCGTCGAAGAAGGCCATCGCCTGCCCGCCGGTCACGGTCATCAGCGTGATGTCGCCGCCGTCGGCGAGGTTGTTGTGGTTGAAGTCAAAGACCAGCTTGTCGCCCGTCACGAGGAGCACGGTCTTATCCACGCCGAGGAAAGTCGTGGCCTGACCTTCGGCCACGGTGTCCTGCGCGCTGACGCCGGCGGCGGTGAAGACGTCGGTGGTCAGCGAACTGACGAAGAACGTGGCGGGAGCGATGCGGGTTTCGAGAGGTTCGATGCGCGTGGTGTTCATGGCGGTGCGGGGGTTGGTCTTTTGTCTGGAAAAAAGAAACCGACCGCGAGGCGTCGAATCATGGCCGCTCCGGATGAAACGCAGGCGCCGGCATACGGAACCGATACGGCACGCCCGCGGCGAATGCAAAGCCCTCGACCGGCACCGGGCAGGCATGCTCGGCGGGGCCGTGCGGCGACAGGACTGTCGCCGCTCCTCGATCTCACCCGCTCTACCGGCGCTACGGCGTGACGGCGCGGAAGCGGTAGAAGCGCGCGTCGAAATCTCCGGCGTCCACGTCCACAAATTCATCGACTTCCTCGTTGCCTTCGACGGTGCCGATTTCCGCCCAGTTGATGAGATCGGTCGAGGCTTCCACCGTCCAGCTCGTGGGTGCCGCGGCGGCCGCGCCCAGCCCGGCCGCAGGAGCGGTGGCGGGCATCACGGGGCGCGCGATGACGGCGTAGCGACTGGGGAAGCGGAGGCGCAGCGCGCGCTCATAGCGATTGAGAGGCGGTGTATAGATGTCGCGAATGGTGGCGCCGGCGGAGCGCAGCGTGGTGCCCGAGCCGCCCAGCACGTAAGGCGGCGGCACCACGGCCAGCGGCGGCGTCTGCAAGGTGAGCGAGACGCTTTCGATCGTCTCTGCCAGGGAATCCGCAATCGGGTCGATGATGATCACCGTCATGGCACTGCCGGCGGGGATGGTGGCCGAGCTGGGCACAAGGACGTAGTCCACGCCATTGGTCGCCGACCCGGCGATCGTGTAGGCCACGGTGATGGCGCCGGTGACGCTGCCGGTGCGTTGGATCACGAAGCTCGCGGTGCGGCTGGGTGCAGTCCCTTCGTAGGCTTGGGAATCGCTCGCGCGAATCGTCACGATGGGAGTGCCGGCGGCCAGTGCGGCATCATGGATGGTGGCGGTCGTGACGAGACTCTCGTCGAGCACGTAACCGCCCGGCGCGGGCCACACGGCGAGCGAGGGTCGCAGGGTGAGTTGCAAGGTTTCCACCGGCTCGATGAGCAAGTCGTAGCTGGGGACGACGACGATGTCCGTGCTGCTCGCACCCGCCGGGATGGTGACCGTGCCGGTGAGGGTCGGGAAGTCCACGCCGTTCTGCGCCATCGCGGGGCGCGGTTCGGTGACGTAGATGGTGAGCTTCGGCGGGATGGTGAGCGCGTAATTCACCGTGAGCGGCACGTCGGTCGGACCGCTGTTCCGCGCGACGGTAAAGACGAGCGGGTCCGAGCCATCGGTGGTCTCCGCGCCGGCGCCATCGGTCGCCGTGATGGTGACGAGCGGGAACGGCGGCGGCGTGGAGTCGTTGCTGAGCAGGTTCACGGAGGCCGAGTAGTTCGGGCCGTAGTAAAATCCAAACTCGCCCGGATCGTATCCTTGCGGCCCGCCTTCGTTGAAACCGATGAACGGTGGCGTGTAGAGCGACATCGTCACCGTCTCCGCGCTTTCGATGAGCAGATCGTCGATCGGATTCACCAGGATCTGCGCCTCCGTCGCGCCGGCGGGGAACGAGAACCAGCGTCCCAGGAAGCTGCCCGCGATCGCGCCCGCGCCGGACGAGAGCGTGTAGTCCACGCCCTCTTTCGCCGAGCCCCCGATCGCGAAGAGAAAGCCCACCGTCGCCGTCGCGGGAAAATTATGCGTCACGCGGAAGCTTGCGATGTTGGGCGATCCGGAGGCGACCTCCACGCCTTCCGCGTCGAGAGCGTAGATATTGATGATGGGCAGCACTGGAGGCGGTGGCGGCGGCGGGGGCGCGTTGAAAACATAGACGGCGACCGCCGCCGAGGTGGCGGAGATGCCGTTGCTGTTCGTGACCCGCACGGCGACCTGCGGTGAGGTGTAGGCTCCCGTCAGCGTCACGATCGCGGTGCCCGTGTAGGGAGTCCCTGCCGGCGTGTTCGCGGGAAGGTTCGTCGTGCCGGAAGCCCCGATGCCGCCGACGACGAGCACCGCGTAGCTCACGATGTATCCGTCCACCGCGGAAGCGGTGAAATGCACCGTCAACGGCTGGCCGGAGGCCGACGCGGCATTCGAGCCCGGCGACGTCATGGTGACCACCGGTGGCGGCGGGAGATCGTCGCTCACGATCGATGCGCTGGCCGATGATGGCGTGCCCACCACGTAAGCCTCGGCGGGCGAGGGCACCGTGACGATGTCAGTCGGCTGGAGGGTCAGGGTGACCGACTCCTGCGGCTCGATGAGCGCATCGTCGATCGGGACGATGGGGACATCGACCGAGGTGACGCCGGCGGGGATCGTGACGGACACGGGCACCGCCGAGTAACTGACCCCCGCCGTGGCCGTGCCACCGAGCGTGAAGCGCACACTCAGCGCGGGGGAGAGGTTGTTCGTACGGGTGATGCGAAAGATGGCGGGATCGGTGCCCCCGGGGGTCTCCGTGCCGATGGAATCCACGGCTGCGACCGAGACGATCGCGCGCGGCGGCGCCAGCGGATCTTCGTTGTCCGCGAGATTGACAGTCGTTCGATCCGAACTGCCGAGAACGTAGGGAGGCGCCGTTCCGCTGGGCGTTTCGTCATCGAGATCGACCCGCACCGTCTCTGCGCCCTCGGTCAGCCAGTCATCCATTACGTTCACCGCAAAATCCACGCTGCTGCTCCCCGCCGGGATCGAGACCCACGTCCCGAGGGCAGGGCTAAAGGTGTAATCCGTCCCGAGCGTCGCCGTGCCGCCGACGGATTTGATGTAAACCGTGAGCGCCGCCGCGGTGCTGCCGGTGCGCGCGATGCGGATGGTGCCGGGATTCGCCGCTTGGCCTGGCAGCTTCTCCCCAGCCGCCGCATCGGGAGCGGTGATGGTGACCGTGCTTTGCGCGAGGGCCGGTGTGCCGAAGATGGCCAGGAGGCAGGCGAGGATCAGGAAGTATCGGTTCATTTTTCGTGGGGGGCGGTTCCGGGGGATTGGAGCTGCGATGGCGGCGCGATTGGATGTGAAGAGCGGCGGAAAAGGCAATCAATCCGCCAAAATTTTCCGTAACAGGGCCGTTACCTTTCCGCGCCGGTCCCAGTTTTTCCGGCCGCGGGCGCACGTTCACGAATTTACTCGTGGGGTAAGTCTTCCACTGCCCGCCTTCACTCCGCCCGTACCGTGAATCGCAACGGAGCCGGAACGTCCTCCAGCGCTTGATCGGGGAGCACGAAGGACGAATCGAGCGTGGGGCCGGGCTCGTTGATCAGGTCGGGGAAACGGACGCCCGGCAGCACCTGCACCGAGAAGATCTCCTGCACCGTGCCTTCGAAGCGCAGCCACGCGACGGTCGCGCCAGTGCGCAGGTCGATGACCCATACCCCGCAGACGCGTTCCTTCACCTCCTCGACCAGGGGGATGCCGCTGAAGATGGCAGACTCGCGGACTTGCGACAGGCCGACGAAGGCGAAATGGCCGTGGAAGTCGATGCCGCGGGTGAAGCCGGGGAGCCGGCTCACGACGGTCGTGGTGCCGGCCGAGAGATCGGCGATGGAGACGGAGCCGATGCCGGATTCCAGGATCCAAACGCGCCCATCATGGAGCCGCGGCGAGTGCGGCATGCAGAGGCCGCGGAGGAGGAATTCGCCGGTCTCGACATCGAGCAGGCAGCCACCGTCGGCCTTGTGTTCGCGCCAGCCGCGGGCGGTGTCGCTGGCGCCGAGGCAGGTGACGTATTTGGGCGCGCCGTTGACGATCGCCATGCCATTGAGATGGCAGCGGTCCTCCGGCGCGAGCGCGGTGATGAAAGGCGGACGCCACCGCGGCACAAAGCTGTGCTCTTGATCGAAAGTGCAGAGGCAGGAGAAGCGGGTATTCACCGCCCAGAGCGCGGAGCCGATCCAGCCGATTTCGTGAATGCGAATATCGCCGCTGAAGTGGCAGTGGCGCGGCAGAAAGGCGGCATCGTGGAGCTGCGTGGCGCTCAGCTTTGGCGCGACGCTTTGATGATTATGAAACTCCCACACTTCATGCCGCGCGCCGATCGCCAGCCGCCCGGTCTCCGGCTGATAGGCGATCCCCATCGGGCTGGCAAAGCTGCGGAAGTGCGTGTTGAGCCGGCCCTCCTCGGCGCGCACGATGATGAGCTTGCCCGCCTGGTAGGTGGAGACGAGAAGCGAGATGCCGAGGTCCTCGAGCACCAACGGAAAATTGCTGGTGTGGCTGCTCGTGAACGGCGGCGGCTCCTCGGGCGCGGCCCCCTCCCGGGGAGTGGGTTCGAGTGGATCATTCATGCTGGCTGGAGCGGCGATGTGACACCGCAACGAACAATGCCGTCGGCGTTTGCTTGTCGAGGAATCTCGCAAGGCGGCGGGGTCGAAATTTCCCGCCAGGAGCGTTTCCAATTTGCTGTGAAAGTACACTTTACAACTCCGATCTCCTGGGTTCCAGTGGCCCCCTTATGACGAAAAAGGATGCGGTCGGAAGTCGGCGGAGAGGGGCTCCCTCTTCATTTCACATCGAGGTCCTGGAATCCCGAATTGCTCCGGCAACTTTTATCGTGAGCAATCTCCTGGATGCGGGCGACGGAAGCCTGCGCGACGCGATCGCAAAGGCGAATCTCGCAGCGGGGCTCGATACGATCACGTTCGGCAAAGTAGGAAAGACGACAGGGATCGGATCCATCAAGCTGTCGTCCGCGGCACTCTCGATCACCGACGCGCTCACGATCGACGGCGCCGGGAAAGTGACCGTGGACGGTCAGAACAAGACGCAGCTTTTCACCATCACGGGCACCGGCATCGATGTGACCTTCTCGGGCCTGACGCTCAAGAACGGGATCGGTGCGCTCACGGTGAATACCGAGATTGCGGTGGTGCGCGGCGGCGCCATTTTCATCGACGACGCAGGGGGAAAGGTGACGATCAAGAACAGCACGATCACGGCAAACAGTGCCAATGGGCACGTGCTGATCGGCGGGGTGCCTACCGACTACGACGGACGCGGCGGCGCGATCGACAATGAGAACGCGAATCTGGTGATCCAGAATTCGACCATCTCGAAAAACAAGGCGGCCGGCGTAATGGCGGATGGCGGAGGCATTTTCAACGGAGGGACGCTGACCGTTGAGTTGAATTCCTTTGTCTCTGGAAACACGGCCACCGGCGACGCGCTCGCGCAGGGAGGCGGTGTGTTCAATGCGGGTGGGGCCACGGTGATGGTTAAGAATTCGAAGGTGACCGATAATTCGGCGCTCGGCGCCAAAGGCATCGATGGCGTGAAGGGCGCAAACGGATTGAACGGCGCCCGGGGCGAGCCAGGCACGGATGGCGAACCCGGCGAGCCGGGGGAAGATGGGACGGAAGGCACCAGCGGTGGCAGTGCCATCGGCGGCGGCATCTACAATCTCGGGACACTGACTGTGCAGACCTCCAGCATTTCCGGAAATACCGCCCTCGGCGGCAGCGGAGGCAAGGGCGGAGCGGGAGGCAAAGGCGGAAACGGTGGTGCGGGCGGCGCTGGGTATGGCTCGGGCGAGTATCGGGTCGATGCCGGCTTCAAGGGTGATTCTGCCCCTGGCGGGAATGGCGGTGCGGGCGGGTATGCCGGGACCGGCGACGGTGGCGGAGTTTACAACGGCCCGGCGGGAGTCGTGACAATCGAAGGGTCCGCCATTTCCACGAACGAGGTCGCGATTGGCCTCGGTGGCAAGGGAGGCGCGGCGGGCGCAAACGGCTCGGGATTCGTGAGCACCGGCGAAGGTCCACTCGGCGGCGAGAACGGTGCGGACGGCGATCACAGCGCCGGGGGCGGCATCTCGAACGCGGGGGCGCTGACGATCTCCGGCAACTCCCTGATTTCCAAGAATACCGTGACGGGCGGCGATGCCAGTGGCGGCGGCATCTTCAACACGGGCACCCTTACCGTGACCGGTTCGACCATTTCTCTCAACACGGTGAAGGCCAGCGCCGGCGCAGACGGCGCCGCGGGGATCGACGGCCTCGATGGTGCGGATGGGATCAACGGCGCGAGAGGCGAACCCGGTGCGGATGGAGAAGACGGGACCGATGGCGAAGATGGCGCCGACGGAACGGACGGCGAAATCGGCGAAGATGGACATGCCGCACTCGGTGGCGGCATCTACAGCCTCGGCGTGGTGACGATCAAGACATCCACGATCTCCGGAAACACCGTGACTGGTGGAGCCGCCGGTGATGGCGGCAAGGGCGGCGCCGGAGGAGCTGGCGGCACGGCCGGGCGCGGTGGCGCGGGTGGGAGGGCCTACACCTATGATGGCTACACCACTCCGGCGGGACACGCCGGGGCATCAGGAATTGCCGGCCTCGGAAGCGCTGGCGGCAATGGCGGCGACGGTGGTGCGGGTGGCGCTGGATCGGGCGCCGGAATCTTCTTCGCTTCCGACACCAGCGGTGCATCCCCGGCTTTAAAGCTGACCATTGAGGGTTCGACCATCTCGGGCAACGTCACCAAAGTGGGCGCGGTCGGGAAGGCCGGCCTCGGCGGAGCGGCCGGCCCCGGTCGGAAAGTGGACCCCACCGAAGTGAATCCGTCGGTCAAAGGCGACAAAGGGTTGATCGGAGCCATCGGCGACGGAAACGGAGGCGGCATCTACGCGCTCGGATCGCTCCTCGCGATCACGCAATCCACGATCAGCGGCAACACCGCCGCAGGGAACGGCGGCGGCGTCGCCGGAATCGAGAATAAGTCCACGGAGATTCATAACTCCACGATCGCGAAGAACACCGCGGGCGCTTCCGGCGGCGGACTCTTCGTGTCCCTCGATGCCGCGCTCGATGCGGTCAACGTCATCAGCACGATCATCGCCTTGAATAAGGCGGACGTGGACCGCGATGTGAGCGGCACGATTGTGGCCGGGTTCAGTCTCATCCAAAACAAGGATGGCGGGCTCTTCAGCGACCTGACAAACCTCCTCGGACTCGATCCCAAACTCGGCGCGCTCGCCGTGCCCAAGGGCAAGACCCTTGCCGTGATGATCCCCACCTTGCTGAGTCCGGTGATCAACAAGGGCAGCAATCCCGACGCGCTGGCCTTCGATCAGCGAGGGACGCCCTCGGTCCGCGTCCTCGGCGGGACCACCGACATCGGCGCGGTGGAAGCCGCCTGACGGGGCCGCCCGGCCAGCTCGCTACGGCCTCAAGGCCGCGCGGATGAGCAAAGGTCGATGATCAGAGCCGACCGCTTGACCGACCTGGCGCTCCGCCAACGCCCACTCCGACGAAAGAAACGCGTGATCGATCAGCAAGCGATGCGGCTGCCACACATTCCAAGTCGCACCGAATATGACGCCCTGGCTCGTGTTCCGCAGCCCTGTGCTTCGCGTGAAGGATTTCATTGATGCCGACCAAGGGGTGGCATTGAAATCGCCGATTACCACGACCGGTTCGTTTGAGGCAGCTTTTGCGGCACACCACTTCGCGATCTGCTCGAAATACGTTCGCCGATTGCGGGTTTTCCATTCTTCGTCCGGCTTGTCGGGGTGGACACCAGCCAGCCCAAACCGCCGCCCTTCGCTCTCGAAACCCGCGAACAAGGCCAGGTCTCCCGCCCGGTGACCCACCGCGTGGGTCGCCACCTCCACCGGTTTTTCCCTGGAGAAAAGTGCGAGCCCAAATTGATCCTTGCGAGGTTCGATGAAGCGGTGCGGATATAAATCGCTTAGCTCTTCGAGCGAAGCGGCCCAGCGCGGCGAGACTTCCTGGAACACCACGACGTCCGCCTGAACACGGCGCAGATATTCCGTGACCTTCGCCACCTCGCTATTTCCCTGGAGCAGGTTCATGGAGACGAAAGACCAAGCGCGTCCCCTCGTCGGCATGTCCGCTGCGTCTTGCCACGGCAAAGCATACGGCGCGAGTGCCGCGCCGTTCGCGAGGAGTCCGGCGGCAGCTACGATCAAAGCGCGGCGATACTTCAAGGCGAGCGCACCGAGTGCTGCAAAACCAAGCCATACGCAATACTGCGGCCGTAACTGCGCAACGAGATCGGCATACCAATGCCAGTCGCCAAGGAACGCGACAGCCGTAGTCAAAAGTCCCGTCAGCGACATGGCCAGCACCACGAAACGGAGAAAACGAACGCCTTTGGTCATGGATAGTCTGTTGAAAAACATCAACCGCTCCGGCCTTGCGACCGGAGCGGCTGTTGTTCTTCAAAACTAACGGGAGCGCTTACTTCTTCTTCGCAGCGGCGCGCTTTTCCTCGATCGCGGCCTGGGCGGCGGCGAGGCGGGCGACGGGGACGCGGAAGGGCGAGCAGCTGACGTAGTTCAGTCCGAGCTTGTGGCAGAACTTCACGCTGTCCGGATCGCCGCCGTGCTCGCCGCAGATGCCGAGCTTGATGCTCGGACGGCTCTTGCGGCCTTTTTCCACCGCGATCTGCATGAGCTGGCCGACGCCCACGGTGTCGAGCGTGGCGAAGGGGTTCTTCTTGAACACTTCGTTCTCGATGTAGGGCATCATGAAGTTGCCCATGTCATCGCGGCTGATGCCGAGCGCGGTTTGCGTGAGGTCGTTCGTGCCGAAGCTGAAGAACTCGGCGCTGCTCGCGATTTCATCGGCGGTCAGGGCGCCGCGCGGCACTTCGATCATGGTGCCGACGAGGTAGTCGAACTTCACTTTCTTCTCGGCCATGACCTGCTTGGCGACGCGGTGGACGATCTCGGCCTGGAGGTCGAATTCCTTCTTGAATCCGACG
>JANOAZ010000303.1:0-1750 GCA_031411395.1 Chthoniobacteraceae bacterium | reverse complement strand
ACTCGGGTGGCTGCTGCCTCACGGCGTCATCGAGATTCCCGCGGTGCTCATCGCGGGGCAGGGCGGGCTGCTGCTCGGGCAGGCGTTGATTGGACGGGGCGACCGGGCACCGCTGCGCGACCGGCTCCGGGCGATCGCCGGCGATGTGATGACCTTGATCGGCGGTGTGGCGGTGATGCTCGTGTGGGCGGGGATGGTGGAATCGTTCCTCTCACAGCACCACGAGCCCGCTGTGCCCTATTGGTTGAAGATCACCTTTGGCCTGGTTGAACTGACCCTGCTCGCGTGGTTTCTCGGCAAGGGCGGAAGGAAGGAGGCCGCGTGAACTCCGAACTGCGCATTCGCACTCCCGAGGGCATCGTTTTCGCCTACCCGCTGGCCGGTCCGGTGGCGCGCTGTCTGGCCTGGGGCATCGACTTCATCGTGATCATCGCGCTGACGTGGATGGTAGGAATGGTGTGTGCGCTCGCGGGCTTCCTCGCTGGCGACCTCGCGATGGCGCTTTTCATTCTCAGCTACTTCATCATCTCGATCGGCTACGGCGTAGCCACGGAATGGCTATGGCGCGGACAGACGCTCGGCAAGCGGCTCGTCCGCTTGCGCGTGATGGATGCTCGCGGACTGCGGCTCCAGCTTCACCAGGTGCTGATGCGCAATCTACTGAGGTTCGTGGACCTGCTTCCGGCCTTTTATCTCGTCGGCGGCGCGGCCTGTCTCGTGAGCCGGCACGCACAGCGGCTCGGGGATCTCGCGGCGAATACGGTGGTGGTGCATCTCCCGCGGCAGAGCGAACCCGACCTCGATCAATTGCTCGCGGGCAAATTCAACTCGCTGCGCCAGCACCCGCATCTCGAAGCGCGCCTGCGCCAGCGGGTATTGCCCGAAGAGGCGCGACTCGCGTTGCAGTCGCTGGTGCGGCGCGACGAATTGGAACCCGCGTCGCGCGTGCAGCTTTTCTCGGAGCTCGCCGGGCATTTCAAAAGCCTCGTCGCTTTCCCGCCAGAGGTCGTCGAAGCGATGCCCGATGAACAGTACGTGCGCGATGTCGTGGACATCCTCTTCCGCACCCGCGGTGCGGACAGCCGTCGTGCGGAGGAGCGAAAGACCGCGCTTGCCGCGCCCTGACGCGCCGCGGAAGCTGCGCACGTGTTCAGCCCTCTCACCAACGCGCAAAAACGCGATCTCAAAGCCCGCGCGCAAAAGCTCGAACCGGTGGTCAAACTCGGCCATGCGGGAATGAGCCCCGCCTTTCTCCAGAGCCTCGACCAGGCGCTCACCCAGCATGGACTGGTGAAGATGAAGTTTACCGATTTCAAGGAGGAGCGGAAGACGCTCGCGCCGCAGATCGCGGCGGAGACGCGGAGTGAATTGGTCATGCAGGTCGGCAACGTTGCGGTGTATTTTCGTTCGCCGGGCGCGCCCGCCGAATGACCCTCCGGCCAGTGGCCGACGGGCGGCTGACGGCGGTCGATTTCCATTGGGCAAAACGTCGTGGAAAATCTTTTGACACGAAAATGCCCTCTGCTAGTTTCGCGCTCCACTTTTCGGGAAGAAAGGAACGAGACCACCCCAATCGATTACGGCGCAAAGCCGGGTTGATGCGGGGTTTTTCGCCCTCTAAGACCGGGAAACGGAGATGGCGAGTGAAGTTTCGATTTCACCTGCCGGACGCAGTGCCTGCATAGCTCAGTTGGTAGAGCACATCCTTGGTAAGGATGAGGTCACCGGTTCGATCCCGGTTGCAGGCTCC
>JANOAZ010000302.1:0-82543 GCA_031411395.1 Chthoniobacteraceae bacterium | reverse complement strand
TACAACCCGCGACCTTTATGCGCCTTCTCGTCACCGGCGGCTGCGGCTTCATCGGCAGCAACTTCGTCCGCTACATCCTCGAACATTACGGCACCACGAGCCTCACCAACGTGGACTCGCTCACCTATGCGGGGAATCTCGCGAACCTCGCCGGGGTCCCCGAGGCGTACGGAGAACGCTACGAGTTCTTTCACGCCGACATCTCGGATCAGCCGCGGATGCAGGCCTTGTTCGCGAAGCATCAATTCTACGCGGTGGTGAACTTCGCCGCGGAATCGCATGTGGATCGATCGATCGATTCGCCCGGCGACTTCATCCACACCAATATCGTCGGCACCGCGGCGTTGCTCGACAGCGCGCGACGGCATGGCGTGCGCCGCTTCCTCCAGGTCTCGACCGATGAGGTCTATGGCTCGCTCGGACCGGAGGGACTATTCACCGAGACCTCGCCGATCCAGCCCAGCTCGCCTTACTCCGCGAGCAAGGCCGGCGCCGACCTGCTCGCGCTCGCGATGCACCACACCTACGGGCAGGAAGTGGTGATCACCCGCTGCTCGAACAACTACGGGCCGTATCAATTTCCCGAGAAGCTCATCCCGCTCATGATCATCAACGCGCTTTCCGACAAGCCGCTGCCGGTCTATGGCGACGGGCTCAACGTGCGCGACTGGATTCATGTGGAAGATCACTGCGCGGCGATCGTCGCGGCGCTCTTCGAGGGCAAGCCGGGCGAGGTTTACAACGTCGGCAGCGACGGCGAGATGCGGAACATCGACGTGGTGAAGATGATCCTCGCTCACCTCGGCAAGCCGGAGACGTTGATCAGCTACGTCACCGACCGACTCGGGCACGACCGCCGCTACGCGATCGATTCCAGCAAGGCGCATCGCGAACTGAAATGGAAACCGCGGCACCGGCACGAAGACGGAATCCGGCAGACGATCGACTGGTACGTGCGCCAGCGCGCGTGGTGGGAGCCGCTGTTGCGGAAAGGTTGAGAGTTGAGGCCTGAGAGTTGAGAGGCGCATCCATGAAAATTGTTGTCCTTGGAAGTGGTGGCAGGCTCGGTGCGGCGCTCGTCCGCGAGTGGCGCGCGGCGGGCGATCAGGTGCTCGGCTTGAGCCGGCAGTTGCTCGATATTGGGAATTTCGACGCGGTCCGCGAGACCCTGCTCGGGCAGGAGTTCGACGCGCTCGTGAACTGCGCGGCGCTGACCAACGTCGATTATTGCGAGACGCATCCCGACGAAGCGCACCGGCTGAACGGCGAGGCCGTCGCGACGATCGCCGACGTGTGCTCGCGCAAGAAAGCGCGCTGCATTCACATCAGCACGGATTACGTCTTCGATGGGGGAAAGGAAACGCCCTACACCGAGGCCGATGAGGCGCGGCCGATCAGCGTCTATGGCGCCTCGAAGCTCGCGGGCGAAAACTTCCTGCACGCGGTTTCCGCCCAGCATCTGGCCGTGCGCGTGTCCTGGGTCTTCGGCCCGGACCGGCCCAGCTTCGTCGATCAGATCCTCCAGCGCGCACTCGAGAACGACACCGTGGCCGCGATCGCGGACAAGATCGCCGTTCCGACCTACACGCTCGACGCCGCGCGCCTGCTCCGGCCCTTTCTCGATGCCGTATCCACGGGCGGTGTCGTGCATCTCTGCAACACCGGAGCCTGCACGTGGCAGGATTATGGCCAGTTCGCGCTCGACACAGCCGCCGCTGCCGGCGTGCCGCTCCGGGCGCGCACCGTCGCGCCGCAACGCATGGCCGACCTGCAAGCATTCATCGCGAAGCGCCCGCCGAACACCGCAATGAGCACCGCGCGCCTGCACTCGCTGACCGGGATGCTTCCCCGTTCGTGGCAGGATGCGGTCGGGGAATATGTGCGCACGCTCTGGGCGCCTGCGCACCGGTAGGGCGGCGACGTCAGGCTCTGGGCGAATGTGCGGAGGTACCCGCGCGCAGCGCCCCCCACCGTCATCCTGAGCTTGCGAAGGACCACCGATCTCCGCGGGCGGAGGCGGCACGGAGCCGGCCTCGACGACAATCGCTCCGCTCCACCTCCGCCCGAGGAAGAACGAGGTCCTTCGCAAGCTCAGGATGACTTTTTTTTCGATGCGGCGCTGCGCGCCATGGCGCGCAACCTCGCGCACGCTTGATCGTCCGTCTGATGGCTCCTATCGTCCGCGGTGATGTCCACCGAAGCCGCCATCGCCGCGCCTGCCTTCTCGCACAAGAATCCCTTCCCCGCCCTGCACCCCTTGAATCGGCGGC
The DNA here is from genome assembly GCA_031411395.1 of Chthoniobacteraceae bacterium. Taxonomy (GTDB): domain Bacteria; phylum Verrucomicrobiota; class Verrucomicrobiia; order Chthoniobacterales; family Chthoniobacteraceae; genus Chthoniobacter. The sequence continues at coordinate 80,273 of JANOAZ010000302.1, read as the reverse complement.
TCAGCGGTGCCGGATCGGAAAAGGACACGCGCCACCATGAGATCTCGCTGGAAAACTCAGGGATCACATACCTCCCGGGCGATGCCCTCGGGTTGATTCCGCAGAATTGCCCGCTCCTCGTCGAAGAACTCGTCGTCGCGCTGCACGCCACGGGAGACGAAATCGTGCCCGGCAAGGACGGTTCGCCGAAGCCGCTGCGGGATGCGTTGCGCACGGATTACGCGATCCATTTCGTGGAGAAGAAATTCGTCGAAGCCGCCGCCCAGAAGGGAGCGGAGAAGCTCGCTGAATTGCTCAAACTCGAAAACTCCGATGCGCTCAAGGTATACCTCGCCGGCCGCGACCAGAACCGGGATTACGTGGACCTGCTGCGCGAGTTTCCCGGTGTCAGGTTTGCACCGGAGGATTTCGTGAAGCTGCTCCGCAAAATGCCGCCTCGCCTCTATTCCATCGCGTCCAGCCTCAAGGCCCATCCGAATTCCGTGCATCTCACCGTCGCCACAGTGCGCTGGCAGGCGCACGGGCGGAAACGCATGGGCGTGGCCTCCACGTTTCTCGCCGAGCGCTGGGAAGGCGACACGAGGGCGGGCATTTTCCTCCAGTCGCAGCAGAAGCATTTCGGACTGCCCGCGAAAGCGGATACGCCAATGATCATGGTCGGTCCCGGCACCGGCGTCGCGCCCTTCCGCGCTTTCCTCGAGGAGCGCGAAGTTCTCGGGGCGTCCGGCCGCAACTGGCTGTTTTTCGGCGAGCAGCGCCGGGCGCAGGATTTTTTCTACGAAGGCCAGTTCACCGCCTGGACGAAGTCGGGATTCCTCCGGCTGGATACGGCGTTTTCCCGCGACCAGACGCGCAAGTTCTACGTGCAGGACCGGATGCGTGAACACGAGAAGGAGATCTGGGCCTGGCTGGACGCGGGCGCGGAGTTCTTTGTCTGCGGCGACAAGCTGCGAATGGCCACCGATGTGGACATCGAACTCAAGCGGATCATCGAAGTGGCCGGGGGGAAAACGCCGGAGCAGGCGCAGGAATACATCGACACCATGCGCAAGACCAAACGCTACAAGCGGGACGTTTATTGAGAGCAGTGAACACGACCCGGAAACCCTTCCTCTGCCCCGTCTGCGGTGACGAAGTGTCACCCAACGCCCGCGCCTGTCCGGGGTGCGGCGCGTGCGACAAGTCCGGCTGGCGCGCCGCTTCCCTCGACGAGGACGGTCTCGACCTGCCGGACGAGGACTTCGACTATAACCGATTCGTAGCGGAGGAATTTGGCGGCGCTCCGAAGAAGACGGTGCCGCAATGGTTTTGGACGGTGATCGCCGCCGTGCTCCTGCTGGCTTTTGCGGTGATGGTGTTTCGTTGGTAAGCGGAATCCTGGGAGCGCCAATCTCACGATCGGCCTTCGCCCATAGCCAATCAGGAGATTGGCGCTCCCGGGGATCCCGGGATCCCGCGCCCCGAAAACTTTTTCTGAGATCGATCTAACCGGGGGAGGGCGGTTGGGTTAGAACACTTGAGCTTTCTCCCCACATGTGGGAAGGAAGCTCGCTCCCCCTCCGGGGCGCAGTCAAAAAACAAACCTCAATACCATCAGCTCAATGAAAAAAATCCTCACCCTCCTCGCCACCGCGGTTCTCGCCATTTCGGCGCAAGCCGGCGAATACCCCGACATCAGCATCACCGAACTCCAGAAGGCGATCGCTGAGAAGAAAGTCACCGTCCTCGACGTCAATGGCAGTGACTCCTTCCAAAAGGGGCACATCCCCGGCGCGATCGACTTCCGCGCGAAGAAGGCGGAGATCGCCAAGGCTCTCCCGAGCGACAAGAGCGCGCTCGTGGTCGCCTACTGCGGCGGCCCGACCTGCGGCGCGTATTCCGCGGCGGCCAAGGCGGCCAAGGATCTCGGCTACACAAACGTGAAGCACCTCTCGGCTGGGATCTCCGGCTGGAAGGAAGCGGGCGCTCCGCTCGAAAAGTAATCCGTTTCGTTCCTTAAAAACGGGCGCTCCTTCACGGGAGCGCCCGTTTTGTTTTGTGCGGGGAGTGGTTCATTTGGACGTGCGGCCTGAACGCTTTGGCGCGCAGCGACGACGAAAAAAACGCTGTCATCCTGAGCGGAGCGCCGCGCGGGCGAAGGCGGGGCGGCGCGCAGTCGAAGGATCTCCAACTTTTTCTGCCCGTGTGTGCGTCTGCGGTGGAAATAGGTAGAGATCCTTCGACTGCGCTACGCCCGCTGGCCCGCCTCCGCTTCGCTCAGCCGGAACAATGCAGTTGAGCCGCAGATGGACGCAGATGAAACGCAGATGGGAAACAGGGGCGTAGGGCAATCGGCATGCGTGAGCGCGATACCCGAAAAGGTGATCTCATTTTCCCCCGCTATTCCTCTCCGCCTCCGCATCTGCGCTCATCTGCGTTCATCTGCGTTCATCTGCGGCTCATTCCATCTGCATGGATACGCCTCAGAATGACATTTTTGGATGCGGCGCTGCGCGCCCAGGGCGGGCATCCCACTCATCCTCGTTGTCATGCTCTTGCTCTTGCTCCCATGAAGCTCAAAGGAGCAAGAGCAGGAGCAAGACAAAGAGTAAGACGGCCCGATCCCGATTTTTAGATGCCCTCTAAAACTGGAAGTAGATGAACGGCTTGTAACGGGCCGGCACGAAGACCAGCGCGGCGGCGAAGCCGATCCCGATCAGCGCGGCAAAGGCCCAGTAGGGAATGCGCTGCCACCAACCGGAGAGCCAGCGGCGGTAGTTCGCGTAATGGATGAGGGCCATGGCGACGAAGAGCCATAGGCAGTGGATGGTGAACGAGTCCTTGCCGCTGGCATCGAAAAGGCAGATGGCGCTGAGGACCTGGCCGGCTGCGCGTGTCCCGGAGAGGATGAGCGTGCCGCTCGCCTCGTGATACACGTTATTCGCGCGGACAAAGACGAGCGTGACAAGGAAGGTGTAGAACGTGATCGGCACCGCAAGCCAGCTCATGATCTTCTTGTAAGTCGGTCCCCAATCGGCGGTGATCGTTTCCCAGTAGCGATGGAAGGTGAGGGCAAGACCATTGATGCCGCCCCAGATGACAAAATTCCACGACGCTCCGTGCCAGAGTCCGCCGAGCAGCATGGTGATCATCATGTTGCGGAAGGCAAAGAGCTTGGTGCCGCGGTTGCCGCCGAGCGAGATATACAGGTAATCGCGCAGCCAGGTGCCGAGTGAGATATGCCAGCGCCGCCAGAAGTCGGTGATGCTGGTGGAGAAGTAAGGGAAGTTAAAGTTGGGCGTCAGTTCGTAACCCAGCAGCCGCGACACGGCGATGGCCATGTCTGTATATCCGCTGAAGTCGCAATAGACCTGCACGGCATAATAAAGGATGCCGATGAAGCTGGAGTAGAGGTCGTATCTTCCAGGCGCGGCAAAGTAGGCATCGACGACGGGGGCGACGTTATCCGAGATGCAGGCCTTCTTGACGAAGCCAATGAAGAACAGCGCGACGGCTGCGCGGACATTGACGTCGGCCCAGACGCGCTTCTCGAACACCTGCGGAAGGAAGGTCATCGCGCGGACGATCGGCCCGGCGACGAGCTGCGGGAAAAACGAGATGAAGAAGGCGAGGTCGAGGAAGCTGCGGGCCGGTTCCAGCCGCCGCCGATAGACATCGATGGAGTAACTCAACGACTGGAAGGTGTAGAAGCTGATGCCGTAGGGCAGGAAGATGCCCAGCGTGTGTTTGCTGGTGTGCAGGCCGAGCCAGTTCAGCATGTGATGCACGGAATCGAGCGCGAAGTTCGAGTATTTGAAAAACCCGAGCACGCCGAGGTTCACGAGGACCGAGACGAGCAGCCACGCGCGGCGGCGCCCCTCCGCCTTCGCATCGGCGATCCCGATGCCCACGACGTAATCCATGATCGTCGATCCCCAGAGGACGAACGGAAACCACCAACCCGTGGGCAGCGGCTGGTGGTCGCGCAGCTTCTCGTAGAAGGTCCATGGCGGGAACGTCTCCGCGGAGGCGCTGTCCGGGCCGGCGAGGAAGAGGCAGGCGTAAAAGAAGTGACTGCAAAAGAGCAGCCAGATCTTTCGGGAGCGGTTCGTCTGCAGCGCCCAGTGGACGCAGAAGACGATCAGGAAAAAGGCGAAGAACCGAAACTGAACGAAGAGCATGGGGCGGGAGAATTGTAGGAGAGACCGTCAGCGCACCAGTTCGCGGGCGTGGATCGCCGCGGTCCATTGTTCGGCGAGGAGACGAGTGAAGGCTTCGGCGCCGGCCGCATTCAGATGATCCGTGTCGATCCGGTGGCGATTCTCGTAGAGTTCGGGGAAACGCACCGGGTCGTTGAAATCGAGCACGATGGTCTTTTTCACGCGTTCAGGCTGGGGGAAGAAGACTTTTTTCGCGGTCACCGGCGCCACGATGAGGACGGGGGTGGCGCCGAGCCGCTCGACTTTCGCGATCATCGCCTCGAGCGCCTCCTGGCTGACCGAGTCGGCGAGATCATGCACGGCGGGGTCGGCCAGCCGCTCGGCCCGCTCTTCCTCAAACTTCGCCCGGTTCTCCGGCAGCATGTCTTCGCCCCGCCCCGTCTTGGTCCAGCCCGCGAGATCGGCGCCCAGGTAATGCGGAAGTGTGGGGCGCCAGTCGGCTCGTTCGTGCAGGAGTTGGGATGCGAGGAAGTCGCCCCGCCCGAGATTGCTCATCTCGCGCACGAAGAGCCCGAAGTGCTCGGGAAGTTCCTCCAGCGGTTCCCTCAGCTCGCGCCAGATGCGTTCGATGGTGCGGCGCTTCTCGGTCGGCCTGAGATAGACGATGCGTTTCAGCGTTAACCAAAACCGCGCCACATCGTGCCAGTATTGTGCCCGCATGGTTCCGCGCACCTCCGCGTTGAGTTTGGGACGGACGCTGAGGATCTCGATGAAGACCCAGCGCAGCCGCTGCGGTCGCGCGGCGAGAAGCTGATCGAGGAAGTAAGAGTCCTCCGGCGGCCGCATTCCGGCCACGCCGGCGTTGTAGGATTTCGTGGGCAGACCCGCGGCTTGGGCGAGCTTGTCGAACATCGCCGGGATCACCTGGTAATTGATCCGGCTCGATCCCACGAAAAGCGTGTCGTAGTCATTCGCGTGGGCGCGGAAGTGCATGAGCTTCGCGTGGACATTCGGGATCTCTGGAAACGGGAACGCGCTCCGGATCGCCAGGCACGCCGCCGTGAAGGCCACGACCAGGACCAATGAGCCCACCAGCAAACGCACTATGCGCGACTTGTTCATCAGGCGGCTGACCTCCGTCGATCAACCAATCCGCGTGCGAAGCCGGATTTTCTCCGCGCTGCTTTTTCTGGATTCAAGATGGAGATGAAAGGTTTCCTGTGAGGTCATCAGCGGGCGGAGGCTAGGAAGACGGCATGGCGGTGACAATTGGGAAATCGCGAGGCGGGCTGTGCGATCGCGCTGGTTCGATCGATGGAGAGAATGACCGCGGATTTCGCGGATTTACGCGGATTTGCGGACAGACTAATCCGCGTCAATCCGCGAAATCCGCGGTTTCATTCCCTTCCAACCCACTTTCGGGGGAAGCACTGCGAGGAGCACATCCACGAGGGCGAGGACGTAGAGGAAGACGAAGGGTTCGAAGACGAAGCGGAAGCGGGCGCGCTCGTTGGCGGTGACCATGATGACCAGCCAAAGACCGAGCAGCATCGCCGACCAACTGAGGTGGAAAGGACGCGCCGGACCGGGCGTCAACCCGGCGGCGAACATTCCCGCGAGGGCGAGCAGGAAAAGATACGGAAGGCCGTCGAGCTTGAGGCTGGGATATTTGGTGGAAGGAAGGCGCGGCTGGTAAAATTCCTTCCACGCGTCCGACCACGGATCGAACCACGCGACCTTCGACGGCGGATATTTCGCCTGAATGAACTCGCCGAATTCCTCCGTGGTCGCGAACCGCTGGCCATAGAGGTCCGAATCATGCCGGCGAATGTATTCCCAACCGTTGCGCAGCCGCCGCCACTGGCGTTCGCCGAGCCAGGTGGCGCTGAACTCCCCGCTCGGGAGGTCGCACGCGGAGGTGCGGAATTTATCCATCGCCAGCGCGGGCAGCCGCCACCACTCGCGGCGGCACGTCTCCAGCGCGAGCCGCCGTGCGACGCGATCGACTTGCTCCATCACCGTGCCTCCTTTCGGCTGCGGATGTGCGGTCACGAAATCCTCCAGCGCCGCGGTCAGCGCCCGCCGCTGATCGCGCGAAACGAACGCGGGGCCGACCTGTGCGGCGGCGATGGCTTCCTGCCGGAGTGCGCGGACGTAAGGCGCCGCCTCGGGGACGCTGTGCGATCGCTCAGGGCTGAAATGCAGCACGCTCGAATAGAGCAGCAGCCCGCTCTCGTGAGTCGCGCTGGTCGAGCGCGCCGCCACCGCCGTCACCGCGAAGAGCGCAAAGAACCCGCAAGTCCGCCGCCATTTCTCCCGCTCGACGGTGAGGAGCAGGAGCAGCCCGCCGAAGCCGAGGAAGAGCCAGCCCTCCGGCCGGGCCACCGCCGTGAGATAAAGCGCGGCGCAAAGCCCCGCGCAACTCGCCCACCCGCGGAACCGCGCATGCACCGCGCCGGCGAGCGCGAGCAGCACCACGGCGCAGACATACACCGTCTCGGCCATCACGGTGTGCTCGTACCAGAGCAGCGCGGGATGCACGGCGATCACGAGCGTTCCCGGCACGATAAACCAGCGCCACGCGTGGAACGTGAGCCGGATGAGGGCGCCCGTCGCGACGATCATCCCGAGCCCGAGGAGATGCTGCCCGAGTTCGATCGCGATGAGCCCCGGCAGCCCGCAGCGCGGCGCGAGATCGTAGAGCCACGGCACGAGGAAGGTGGTATTCGACGCGACCCCCGGCTCAGTTTCCCAGAAGGGCCCGTCGCCGAAGAGCAGCTTGAAGGAATCGTGCTGCACGTAGGCAAAAGGCAGCGCCCAGGCGAGCAGGCCCCGAAGGATCGCCCCGACCGCGAGCGCCGGCAGGCAGAGCCGCAACACGCCGCGCCACTGGGGGGAGGTGGCTGGATTCATCGCAAGATCCGACCGCACGTCAGGCCGGCGAAAGCAGCGCCGACACTTCCTCCTGCACGCTTTCGAGCTGGTCGAGCCGGAGCTGCGGATCGGGCACGATGAAGACCTCGCCGGTCTTCGTGTGCTCGAAGATCCGGGTGATCGCGCCATCCTCGCGGCGCGTCTCAACTTCCTTGAGCAGCTTCTTGCGCTCGAGCATCGCGGCGAGGAGATAACGCGCCGCCGCGTGCTGCGGCGAGGGCTCATCCATGTAGCGGCGCAGGAGATCCTCCGCCGTCTGGCGGCCGATCGCCTCCGGCGCGGGCGGCGGCGGCGGCTCAAACTTCGAGCGCCACATCGAGTAGGGTTGCACGTTGTCATTGCGCACCTTGAAAGCGTCCTCGCTGAGATCTTCGCGGCGGTATCCGTCCTTGTCGTAAAAGAGCAGCGTATGGAAATGCTCCCCCGGCTCGAAAGGCCGGCCCGTCGCCGCGCAGCGGTCGGAGCGATGTTGGATGGTCCAGTCCTGATTCATAAAAGGGTTCAGCGCCACCAGCGCAGCTTCAGGTCGCGGTTCGAGCCGCGGAAGTAGAGGAGCACCACGCCGACGACAAAGAACACCGCATTCGGGACCCACGCCGCGGCGATCGGCCCGATGCGGTAACCCTTCCCGAGCGCGAGGAAGAAGTAGGTGGAGAGCAGCAGACCCCCGTAGAGGAGCATCGCCGCGGCGACGCCTCCGATCACCCCGCGGCGCGAGAAGACGATCGCGAGCGGGCCGGCGAGGAAGATCACCACCAGGCACTGGAGCGGCACCGCGAAGCGATGCTGCATGTAGGTGCGGAAGGGCGCGAGTTGCGCGGCGGGAAAGTCGCTGTTGAAGGCCAGATAAGCCCGGAGCTGCGGGACGGTGAGATTTTGCGCCTCCTGCTGCGAAGAGGCGATGCGCCACGGCGTCTCCGTCCAATCGCGCACGATCCGGAAGGCGCTCAGGAAGTTGTCAACCTTCGCGATGTCGCCCTCTTCATTGAAGTCAAAGGTCAGCCCCTTGTTCAGCGACCACGTCTGCGTGCGCGGATCGTAAATCGCGCCGAGCGCGATCCATTTCTTCGTGATCCGGCCCTCCTCGTCCTGCTGCGTGATGTGCACGCCATTGAACTGCATCGACTCGGGCCTGAAGCGCTGGATGAACCACGTCCGGCCGTTCATCCGGTCGCGAAAAAGATACCCGTTGATGCTCTCCGCTTCGGTCTGGCGCCGGCCGCGGCTGATCTGCTCGAGCGCGCTTTTCTTGATCGCCTCCGCGTAGGGCGCCATCTCGTAGTTCAGCCAGACGAGGAACGCCGACGCGATCAGGCCGACGACGATGAGCGGCAGCAGCACCCGCGGCACACTCCGGCCCGCGGTGAGCATGGAGATGATCTCATTTCGCCGCGACATCGAGCTGAGTGAAAAGAGGGTCGCGAGGAGCAGCCCGACCGGCAGGGAAATGATGACGATCTGGGGGAGCTGCGTGAGGTAAAACAGCACGATCGTCTTCAGCGACGCCCGGCCCTGGACGAGGTCCGAGCCATTATCGGTGAGATCGAAAATGAGCCAGATGCTCAGGAAGCCGAAGAAGCAGATAAAGAACGGCTCGAGAAAATTTCGGAGCACATAGCGGTCGAGCAACTTCATGGAAGGGCTGGGGATTCAAAGGCGCACGCGCCCCTTTGCCAAGCGAAAGGTCGGGCGCGGGTGGCGTGGGGGAGAGGCGGGGACCCCGCTGGCGTCCCGGCCAATTCTGACGCGATGAGGGGTGCGGTAGGAATGGCGCGAAGGTCAGGCCGATTTGGGCCTTGGGAGTGCGGGAGCTTGCTCCCGCTTTTGCGGTCGGCGGAGCTTGCTCCGCGGCGGCGGGCTTCCCCGGTCCCGGACCCCCCATCCCCGCCACGGGCAGCAAGCTGCCGCCGCCGCAAAGCTCCAGCAAGCTGGAGCATTCCACGGCGCTGCGCGCGCCAACACCTTGGCTGAACCAGCCAGCCGCGGTTCCTGAGGCGATTCAGCCAGCGATGACTTTTCAAATCGCCCTCATGCTCGCCGCGTTGATCGCGGCCGTCGTGCTCTTCTCCCTCGAGTGGTTCACGGCGGACACCATCGCACTCGGGCTGCTGGTGACGCTCGTGCTCACGGGCCTGCTGCCGGTCGAGCGTGCGTTCGAGGGCTTCGGCAGCGACACAGTCATCGTCATCCTCGCGCTGCTCATCCTCACCGCGGCGCTCACGCGCACGGGGATGATCGACCTCGTCGGGCGCGCGATTCTCCGGCGCACGGGCGACAATCCGGAACGGCTGCTCGCGGTGATCATGGTCAGCGCAGCGACGATCAGCGCGTTTATGAGCAATACGGCTTCCGCGGCCTTCTTCATGCCGGTCGTCATCGGGATCGCGCAGCGCGCGGGCATTTCCGCGTCGCGGCTGCTTTTGCCGCTGGCGTTCGCGTGCATCCTGAGCAGTTCGGTTTCGCTCATCAGCACTTCGAGCAATCTCGTCATCAGCGGATTGATGACGCAGAAGGGCCTCGCGCCGATGGGCATGTTCGAGCTCGCACCGGTCGGCATCCCGATCACCCTCGCCGGCCTGCTCTACATGTATTTCATCGGACGCCGGCTCATGCCCGATCGCGGCGGCGGCGCGGGCTTGATCGAGCAGTTCGGCGTGACGCCGTATCTCGCCGAGGCGTTGATTCCACCGGGCTCGCCGCTCGCCGGGCTGACCCTGGGCGAGACGAAATTCGGGAGCGATCTCGACCTCACCGTGCTCGAGGTGATCCGCGATAAGGACCGGCATTTCGCCCCGCGCAAGGCGATGAAACTGGCCGCGGGCGACGTGCTCCTCGTAGAAGGCCGGCCGGACGAAATCCTCAAGATCAAGGGAACCGCCGGGGTCGAGATCAAAGCCGACGTGAAGCTGGCCGACCCCGATCTCGAGGACGACAAGATCGGCCTCGTCGAGGTGATCCTGATGCCCGGCTCGCCGCTCATCGGGCGGACGTTGAAGGGCGCGCGATTCCGCGAACGCTACGGCCTGCAAGTCATCGGCATGAACCGCCGCGGGACCAATCTGCGCAGCAAGCTCAGCACCGTGCCGTTGCGCATGGGCGACGTGCTCCTCGTCCAGGGGCCGCGCGTGAATGTCGCCGCGCTCAACGACGACCACACCTTCCGCGTCCTCGGCTCGCTGGAGGAAAAGCTCCCGCGCGGCCGCCGTGCGCTGCTCGCCGGGGCGATCTTCCTCGTCGCGATCCTGCTCGGCACGTTCAAGATCGTGCCGCTCTCGATCGCCTTCCTCGCGGGCTGCGTGCTCGTCTTCGCCACGCGCTGCATCACCCCGGAGGAGGCGTATCGCGAGGTCGAGTGGCGCGTCCTCATCCTCATCGCCAGCATGCTCGGCTTCGGGGCCGCCATGGAGCACACCGGCACCGCAAACTACCTCGCCGGCCGGCTGCTCGCCCTGGCCGGCGACGCCAACCCGCTCTGGCTGCTCGGCGGCTTCTTCTTCCTCACCGTCGCGCTCACCCAGCCCATGTCGAACCAGGCCGCCGCCGCCGTGATCCTTCCCATCGCCATCCAGACCGCGCAGAGCGCCGGCCTGAACCCGCGCACCTTCGCCATGATGGTCGCCGTCGCCGCGAGCACCTCCTACCTCACGCCGCTGGAGCCCTGTTGCATGATGGTCTTCGGCCCCGGTCGTTATCGTTTCGCGGATTTCTGGAAAGTCGGCGCGCTCCTCACGGTGATCGTCTTCGCCCTGGCCATCGTGCTCGTCCCGCGGTTCTGGCCGCTGCGCTGAGGGTCTTCCGCCCGGCGCGTTCGGAGGAGGCGCGCGTTATCCGGCCGGCGCCGCGCGATGTTTCCGCAGCGCTTCGCCCAGCCACTCCGCGCTCGGCACGAGCTTTCCATCCGCCATTTTCACGAAGTAAACTTTTCCTGTCGTGCTGCTCTTGGTGGCGGCGATGCGGATGAAATCCTCCGGTGTGTGGATCTCCTTTTTCGCCGAGCTAAATTTGTACTGCATCAGCCGCGCGGCGTCGCTCGGCGAATGTTCGCGGCCGTTCCGCACGAAGGTCAGACCGCACTTCGCGACGTGCTCGATGAGCCAGTCCACGGTTTCTCCCACCGGCGGCTCGCCGGCTGGCACCGCTGGCGGGGCCGCGCCCAAAAGAACGGCCACGGCCACGAGTAGAGACGTAATCAGATGCATGATGCCGCCCCCTATCGACGCCCGCACAGCTGTCTGCAACCGCCGTTTTGCCCACACGCTCCCCGCGCTCCTCGCGGCGGCGCTCCTCAGCGGCTGCGTGGCGGGCGGCGGCCTCGACCAGCCGATCGCCGAAGCGCCGGCGATCCACAGCGCCTCCTTCCGCCAGACGATGGGCGGTCTGGTCGGCGGGCCCTTCGCGGGCGGCAATCGCGTGACGACCCTGAACAACGGCGACGAAATCTTTCCCGCGATGCTGCGCGCGATCCGCGGCGCGAAACGGTCGATCACCTTTGAGACCTTCGTCTTTTACAAAGGCGAAGTCCCGCAGCAGTTCGCCGACGCACTGGCCGAGCGGGCGCGCGCCGGCGTGAAGGTGCATGTCATCGTCGATGCGGTCGGCGGTAAGAAGTCGAAGGTCTATCATAAGATGCTCCGGGACGCGGGTGTGGAGCTGGAGAAATACCACTCGATCGCGTGGCTCGACCCGCGACGTTACAATAACCGCACGCATCGCAAGCTGCTCGTCGTGGATGGCAGGGTCGGCTTCATCGGCGGCGTCGGGATCGCCGACGAATGGAAAGGGAAGGCGCAGAGTCCGGAGCAGTGGCGCGACCTCCACTACCGCGTCGAGGGTCCCGCCGTCGCGCAACTGCAGGGCATCTTCCTCGAGAACTGGCTCAAGACCAACAAGACCGTGCTCGCCGGCCCCGCCTACTTTCCCCCGCTGGCTCCGGCAGGGCGCCTGGCGGGTGGCGTCTTCGCGAGTTCCCCGCGCCGCGGGGACACCAGCGTGATCCACATGTATCAGCTCGCCCTCGCCTCGGCCCGGCACTCGTTGAAAATCGAGAGCCCGTATTTCATCCCGGATCGCAAGACCCTCGCGGCGTTGATCGCGGCCGAGCGGCGCGGGGTGCAGGTGCAGTTGATCGTCCCCGGCCGGCACATCGACCAGAAGGCGGTGAGGCGCGCCTCGACAAAACGCTGGGACGAACTGCTGAAGGCCGGGGTCGAAATCTACGAGTTCGAGCCGACGATGATCCACACCAAGCTTCTCATCGCCGACGGGCTCTTCGTCTCGTGCGGCTCGGCAAATTTCGACAACCGCTCCCTGCGCCTGAACGACGAGGCCAACCTCAACGTGCTCGACGCCGCTTTCGCCGCGGAGCAGACCCGCATCTTCGAGCGCGATCGCGCGCGATCGACCCCCGTGACGCTGGAAAACTACCGCGACAAGAAGCTCAAGGCCGCGCCCGGCGCGGCATTGCAGACGCCGCTGGAGGGACAGCTCTGACGAAGGGGCGGGAGCGTTCCTGGGTGGATCGAAAGTCGGAGAGGCGTGCGGGATGAACACATTCGCGTGCAGCGCCCCTGGAGAAAACCGTCGTCCTGAGCCGGAACAATGCAGTTGAGCCGCAGATGGGCGCAGATGAAACGCAGATGGACAGGGGGCGTAGGGCAATCGGCATGCGTGAGCGCGACACCCAAAAAGGTGATCTCAATTTTCCCCCCCTGTTCCTATCCGCCTCCGCATCTGCGCTCATCTGCGTTCATCTGCGGCTCACTCCAACTGCATGGATACGGCTGAGCGGAGCTGGCGAAGGATCACCGACTTTTGTGGGCATCCCCGCGGCGGTCAACTCGCCCGTCCACCGTCTCCGGCTTGTCTCCGCCTTCTCCTCAAAGGTTCTTCACAACCCCAAAAAGTCGTTGGCGGGGTTTCACTCACAAGGCGCGTAGAAACGCCACCAAGTCCGTCTTCTCCGGCGCCGTCAGCTTCGTTTCCAAAATGAGGTTAAAGAATTCCACCGTGTCTTCCAGAGTCAGCAGGCGGCCATCGTGCAGATAGGGAGGCGAATCCTTGATGCCGCGCAGCGGGAACGTCTTGATCGGGCCATCCGTTCCGGCCATCGCGCCATTGATCAGGCGCGGTTTGTAGAAACGCTCCGCCTGCAAGTTGTGCATCAGATTATCCGTGTAAAACGGCGGCGTGTGGCAGGTCGCGCATTGCGCCTTGCCGAAAAACAACTCCTGCCCGCGCAGCTCCGATTCGCTTGCTTTGGCGGGGTTCAGCTTTCCCGTGACGCCGAGCTTGGGCGCGGGTGGAAAATCAAGCAGCGCCTGAAACTCCGCCATGAAATGAACCTGGCTGCCGCGCTCCAGGATGTTCACGCCTTTCTTCGTCGCGATCACCGGGTCGCCATCGAAGTAGGCCGCCCGCTGCTCGAACTCCGTAAAATCTTCCACCGACTTCAGCGCACGCTGGGAACCAAAGAGCCGCTGGACGTTCACCCCGCGCAGCGTCGGCGTCTTGATCCGATGCCGGAATTCCTGCGGCCGCACATCGCCCGCCAGATGCGTCGCGCCATTGGCATGCCCGTTGGCGTGGCAATCCAAACAGCTCACGCCACGATGCGGGCGCTCCGAGCGGCGGTCATCGGTGGCGTTGAACTGCTGCTGCGGAAAAGGACTCACCAGCAGGCGCAGCCCTTCGAGCTGCTTGGGATTCAAAATGCCGTTAAATAACTCGAAGAAGTTATCGAGCGTCACCAGCTTGCCTTTCGAGACATCCCCGAGGTCGGGCCGCGTCGTCAGGAAGATGGGCGCGGGAAATTCCGGGAGAAAATGATCCGGCACATCGAAATCCAGATCGAACCGGGTGAGGTCTCGCGCTTCCTGCTTCTTGAGTTCATCGATGTGAAACTTTGGGAAGACCATGCCGCCTTCGGGATGATTCGGATGTGGCAGCGCCAGGAAGCCATCCGGGAAGGCGTCCTGTTCCAGGATTCCTTCCGGCGTCATGGCCGCGAGCTTGTCCCACGTCGTCGCGCCCTTGAGTTTCACGCGCACCCCTTGCTGGATCGGTTTGCCACCCGACATGGTCACGCCGGGCGCGGGATCATTGCGCAGATCATAACGCTGCCTGAGCAGGTCCATCTGCTTCTTCATCACGCCGGGTTTGTCCGCCTTCATGCGCGCCATGGTTTCGGAAAACGGCTCCTTGCCCACCACGGGCGCGTAACTCGATTTGGGCGGCTCCGCCCCCGCGGAAAAGAAGATGGGCTGAAGGACCAGAGCCAGTGTGGAGAAGAGTTTCGTTTTCATAAGAATGTATCGAGACGAATCGCGCTCCGAGCGGGGATTGGCCGTGGTCCGTATGCTGCGCCGCCGTATGCGCTAAGTGCAAGCGCTCCACGCGCCGCGTTGAAGAAATTCAATTACGTTAACCCGAAAAACCTCTATTTCGGGGAGCCTGAATTGCCGCAATGGTCGAGACGGATGCGATGACGGATTCTTCCAACCACGGACCACGCCTCGTGTTTCAGCAACTTAAGGCCAAACCGCTGCACCGAAGGAGTAAAGGCTTGCGTAGTATTCCACATGTTCCCCGACCCCCCCGCGTACTTGGCGCGCGGGGTTGCAATTTGCAGGGGTCTTCTTTCCGCAAATTGAAATACACAAGCGCGTTGCGCGGTGCTGGCGCGATACTTGGTAAACCACACTCCATTATGATTAACTGGGCCATTACCTTCCTCGTCATCGCACTCATCGCCGCCGTCCTCGGATTCGGCGGAATCGCCGGCACCGCCATCGGCATCGCGAAGATCTTATTCATGGTCTTCATTGTGCTCGCCGTTCTCGCGTTCTTCATGGGGCGCAGAACGCCGCGCGTCTGAGTGTGAAGATTCCCCGCCACCAGCAACACCACAGAAAAACTGCTCGATCCGCACCTACTAACATGAAAGCACTAATCATCATCACGGCGATCGCCGTCCTTTTCCCGGCATGCGATGCGCGGGTAAACACTGACACCCCGCCGGTAGTGGAAAAGAACACTACGATCGTCAATCCTCCGGGTAAGGAGGAAAAGAAGACCGAGACAACTACGGTTACGAGCCCCGGAGCCACCGTCGAGAAGAAGACCTCCGAGACAACCAGATAGTCCCAAACCCTCCTCTCCCTCTGCGGCGGAGTGGAGAAACTAAATCCCGCCGTTACCACTATGAGCACAATCCTCCTAATCGTTCTTATTCTTCTGCTGCTCGGCGCACTTCCGACCTGGCCTCATAGCTCGAAGTGGGGTTATGGCCCGAGCGGCGGGCTCGGGTTGGTCGTCATCATTCTGATTGTTCTGCTTCTCATGGGTCGGCTTTAGGTGCGCTGTTGCATTGAGAAGATTTGCTTAGCATGAAGGTCCAGTGCTTCGCCTTGTTCGCATTAGTGGGCGGTCTCGCCACCACGGGCTGCGATCGCAAAACCGTAGTAATTGAGGTGGCGCCGGCCACTCCCATCGCGGATCCCGTGGCAAAGACGAAGACGCTTGAGACGTCGCGATTGGGCGGTGCGGTAGATGCCTATGAACGGCATCCGGGCGCAGAAAACCACGCGGCAGTGAAACTGGCCCTCGCAGATCTCGAAGGCGAGATCGCGGAACTCGAAGTCCTCGTGGCGAAGCTCACCGGCGGGGAGCGGGAGGAAGCCGCGGTGAAATTGAGAAATCTCCAGACGTATCGCGCGGCGGAATTGGCCCGCTTCACTGAAGCTCAAGCGAAGGCTCCGCTGGCGGCACCGGCTTCAAGCGACGGACGGACAGGTGCCGACAAGGTCGAGGACACGGCAAGGCGGGTCGGTAACTCCGTCGAGGATGCGGCACGAAAGGCGGGGGACGCCATCAAGGACGCCACCCGGTAGCCATAGCCTTCTTTTCTCGCCTCCGCGGCGATGATCCTCTTCCCCCTCCGCGAGACAGGCTCGTAAGCCACTGCCTAGAAGGCCCGGCAAGCAGAATTCTTTTCCTGAATGAGACGCGGCGTCCGCGATGGACTTCGCCAAGGCGCTCCACGTACAACGCGCCGGTGATCGCCCTTCGCTCCGTCTTCTGCGCCGGATGTTTCCTGCTCGGCTGGCTCGGGATCGCGTCACTCGGCGGTCCGCTCCTCCCGCCGCCGCACCTTCCGGTTTTGAGCGAAAAACGCGCGCACTTCGTCGCCCATGCGGACGAATACGATGCGGTCTTCATCGGCTCCAGCCGGGTCTATCGCGGCTTCGTTCCGAAGGTTTTCGATGCCGTGCTGCGGGAACGCGGAGTTCCGATGCGATCGTTCAATTTCGCCATGGAGGCGGTGTGGCCGCCGGAGAGCTTGTATCGCGTGCGCGAATTCCTGCGCCTTCGCTCGCGGGTCCGCTGGGTCTTCATCGAACTGCTCCCGGTGAATCCACGCCTCACTCCCGAAAACGCCCGCACGCTGCGCTCGATTTACTGGCACGACTGGCGGCACACCGTGCTCGCGTGGCGCGAGATCGCGAGTCAGGACGCGTTCACCGCGGGTGAAAAGCGCGCGTGGTTCGCGCTGCACGCCGAGCTGTTTTTTCGCCGACTGGCGAGAATCTCGGGCGCAGCCACAGCGCTGGAGCCGTGGCTGCGCCCGGAGTCGCTCAAGGCCGCGCGAAAGGAATTCGCCTTCAACACGCCGTGGATCGACGCGGAGGGTTTCGTCCCCGAGCCGGCCACGCCGATGGCACCGGAAACGGCGGCCGCCTTTCGTCAACAAGCCGCCGGCTATGCCCGGGATCTGACCCCCGTCCCGTTGCCCGGACACCTGCACGCGGAACTGCGCGATCTCGTCGCGGCCGTCCGCGCGGCGGGCGCCGTGCCGATCTTCGTCATCACGCCCTCGACGACTCGCGCGGAGAACTTCGCCGATCTGCGCGCGCAGGGCATCGACGCGGATTTGATCAGCTTCAAGGACGCTTCAAAATTTCCCGCGCTGTATGATCCCGATTTGCACTTCGACGGTCCGCATCTCAACGAGCGCGGCGCGAATGAATTCTCCCGACTTCTCGCGCAGGAATTCGCCGGCTTGCTCGGGCGGGAGTCCGCCGCCGCTATCGCGATTCCTCCAAACCCGTGACCGTGTCCGCGCGCGGGTTCCAATATCCGTTGTTCGCCTCGGGCCCGAACCAGCCGATGTTCCCCTTGCTCGCGTCACCACCGTAGAGATTGGTGGCGCCGAGGCGGGTCGGTTCCTCCGCGCTGACGTGACCGTCGCACCACGCCACATTCGCCCGCCCGGCGTGCCGAAAGTGAACGCTCGGGGCCAGCGCTCCGGCAAGTTTTCCGGCCCGGTCCACCCATTGATACGGCTCCGCGTAGGCATATTCCTGAATGCCATTCGCCCGCGGCAAGGCAGTGTCCGCAAACATCACGGTGCGCGTCGGCTGTGGCACATTCGTGACAAATTCGGCCCGGTAGGTGTCGCGCCAGGTGCCTCCGATGTAGGCTGCATTGTAGCCGTATCCGCCGGTGCTGGCCTCGAAGGTCTGCCCGCCTTTCAACGCATCGCGGAAAGTGCCGCAGAGCTTCACCCGGCGCTCGCCGCCGAGATAGGGCGCGAGCAGGCCTTGCGTGGCGTCGAACGGCTGCTTCCCGTTTTTCCGGACGCCGTGCCAGCGCACGTTATTGTTGCGTTCCTGCGCCTGAACGTACTGCCCGCCGTGTTCCGCGACGTGCGCGAGATTGGCGAGGGCGAGCTGGCGCAAATTCGAGACGCATTGCGTGGCCTGGGCCTTGTCCTTTGTCGAACCGAGCACGGCCAGAAGCAAACCCGCGAGCACGGCGATGATCGCGACGACGATGAGCAACTCGAGGAGCGTGAAGCCGCGGCGTTTCATTCCTGCGCTGCCTTTCAACCACGCCGTCGCCGCATGCAAGCGGCGGCGCCGACGGCGAGCAGCACGGCGGCCGATGGCTCCGGCACTTGATGCAGGACGCCCACCGCGTCGAGATCGAAGCCGCCGGTTTCGAACAGCGTGGTGTATGGGTCATTGATCAGACGCCCTGCGGAATCGAGCGTTCCAAAGGCCGCCGAAATCGAGCCGACCACATCCACGACGCGCACATGGGTGATGCGGGTGATGTCGAGCAGGGGTTTCCCGGCGAGTTCGGCCAGATCGAAAGGCGTGCCGTAACCCGCCTCGTATTTGCCGGCAAGATTGCGCAGATCCGTCAGATCCAGCGTGCCAAAGGCGGTGACCTGTGAGGCCGTGGGCGTGAGCGAGATCGACGGGAAGCGGGTGAAGTTCACGCCGTCGGAGCTGACTTCCACGACGGCCAGTTCGATGAAACCGCGGCCGCTGTTATTGTCGATGATGCCGTTCTCAAAGACCGCGAGATCGAATCCCGGACCGTTCGTGATCGGCTGGGCGAATGTCAGGGTGATCGATCCCGCGTCGCCGAGGCTGACCACGGGCAACGAATCATTGCCCGCATCCGCCCGGCCGAGCGCGTCGGCGGGCGCGCCGTAGGTCACCAGCCCAAGCCCGGGCTGCGCCTTGTCGAGATAGCCGCGGGCAAATCCGCTGACCGCGGTCGCCCAGCCGACGAAGCGCGGATCGTTGTAGGCGATCGCGATCGAATCCGGTTCGATGACACCCGGCGAGGTGTTGTGTTCTCCCGGCGCGGGCGCATACGGCCCGGCGAAAATACGCGCGGCGCAGAGCACCGCGACGCAGCATGGGAGCAAACGGCGCATGGTTGGCGGGAGAATTGATCTCACGCGCGCCGCCGTCGCGCCACCAGACCCGCTGCCGAGATGGCGAGCAGGAGCGATGTGGAGGGCTCGGGCACAAGATTGGCCGACTTTTCGTAACCGTAGGTCAAGGCCGCGCCGGCGCCGGTCCCCGAGGCATTGAGGTAAGCGACGTAGCTGTCCGTCCCGGTGGAAAACGTGGAGACGACATAGTTGGTGTTGTCCAAGGCCGGAATAAACGACGACGTCGAATTCGTGCCCGGGTCGTACATGTCGATCCCGCTGCTCTGATAACCCGCCGACCAAATCCGCCCGAGCCCGTCCACGGCGATCGAGAGATTTTTGTTCAAGTCCGTGACGAACAGGCCGTTCGCCAGCGTCAGTGCGCTGCCGGCGATCGCGTCGCTCACCTGTGCGGAGGTGAACTTGTAAAGCTTCAGGTCGTCATTGTCCGACACGAAGAGGTTGCCATTCACGTCCATCGCGAAGTCACCGCTGTAGGTCGAAATGTTGTCGATGATCACTTTGTTCACCGAGCCATCGAGCGCGACGTAGCGGATCGCGTGCGCGCCGCCGGTGCCGTTCAGACCGCCGACATAGAGGCTGGCAGCGTCCCGCATCACGAGGGTGTAATTTTGCAGGGTCACACCGGGAATGGCCGTGAATGGCGTCGCTAAATTCATCGGGTCAAATCGGTAAATCGCGCTCGTCCCGAAAAAGCCACCCACGCCGATCACTCCCACCGTGTTTCCGAAGACCGTGACATCCGACGGATCCCAGGATTGGGGATTTTGGAAAGCGTCGAGCGGACTGCTGCCAAAAGTCGTCTGTCGTCCAAGCGCGTCTTTCGAAGCATAGAGGAGGCGCCCGTCCGGGAGATTGGCGGCCTGATACGAACCGAACGTGTTCGGGACGTTCGGCAGGGTGAGCGAGGTCCACGCCGCGTCGAGCGTGGAGGTGAAGAACGAAGCCGCGAGCGCGGCGATGGAGAATGCTTCGCGGAGGAAGCGGGAGCGGATTTGCATGTGTGGTCTCTTGATGGATGGGGAGAGACCAGCACACACCACGGCGCAGAGACGCCGCGGCGAGCGGACTGATCCCTCATTCTTCTTTTTTGCGAAGAAGTTTTTTCGCGCCGGCCCGTACACACGGCGGCACGAATGAGAGTGGATCGAGGTAGTGTTCTGACTCCTGGCTTGCGAAGAGGTTGAGAGTTGAGAGTTGAGAGGCGTTCGCCCCTCACACTCGCTCTTCACTCACCGCCTTTTCATCCTTCTCCCCGCCTTCATCGCCGGCTTTCCGGCGATCGGCATTGTGGGGAGTCGTATCCAGTTACAGCAGCGCAACTGTTTCCGGTTTTCACGGAATTCCTTCCAAAGACCCGCTGACTTAAACTCGCAAAGAACTGCGCGCGGAAGCTAAAGCCTGGCCGCCGGGAGGCAAGACGATTTCCCTGCCCTCATTTTCCGCATTGATCGTCCGGGGGTTCGCCATCACCGTGCCCGCATGTTTGCAGCCTTCGTTCTCCTTTTTGTGGTCGTGGTCTATCGCGTCGTGTCCGGATTCATGGGCAGCGCCGATTATCAGTGGATGCACAATTTCGCGCCGGTCGCGGCCATCGCGCTCTGCGGCGCGGTCTATCTTCCCCGGCGCGCAGCGGTGCTCCTGCCGCTGGGCATGCTCCTGATCAGCGATGTGATCCTGAACGTGTTTCACTATCACCAACCGCTCTTCACGTTCGACATCCTCCCCCGCTACGCGGCGCTCGCGTTGATTTCCATGATCGGGTTCGCGATGCGCGGTCGCGCGCGAGTGCCGGAACTGGTCGGCGCCAGCATCATCGGGTCCGTCGTTTTCTACGTGATCACGAATACCGGCTCGTGGCTCGCCGATCCCGGCTACGCCAAAAATTTTGCCGGCTGGACACAGTCGCTCACCAGCGGATTGCCCGGATTCCCGCCCACCTGGTGGTTCTACCGCCACACTCTCCTGGGCGACGTTTGCTTCACGCTCTTGTTCTCGGGTTGCATGGCGCTGCAAACGCGCAAGCAACCCGCCGCACCGCCTGCGCGGACTGAAGAGCTGGCGCCCTGGTAGAAAGCGACGCCGCTTTGGGGACGGTCCCGTTCTGAATTGGATGGCGTGAATAATTGCGCTACGATTCAGCCGTGAATGCCTCCTCTCACCTGCGCCGAATGCTTCGCGGCTGCGGCCGCATTTTCGCCCTCGCGATCTGCGCTCTCACGGCAGTGACCGGCGCGCAAGGCGCCAATGTCGTCACGCTCGGCGACAGCCTCACCGCGGAATACGACATCATTCCGCGAAATCCCGGCTTCTCGAGCGAGGCGACCGAGTATGCGGAGGTGACGGTGGCGGGTTGGGAATCGATGAGCTGGGTGGAGGTGCTCGCCCGCCTGCAACGCGCGCAGTTCAATTTCGGCGGAAACAAGAAATGGCCTGATCTCTGGTCGGTGCCGCGGCTTACCGGATTCGAATACAACTGGGGCATCCCGGGGATCGCGGCGGGGCAGTACGAAGATTTTGTGACCGGATCGGCGTGGTCAAACTTCGCTTACTTCGTCCTCCGCCAACCGCTCGAAGATCAGCTTAAAAAGAAGGCGCAGCGGGTCGCGATCTGGCTGGGCACCAATGAATTCCGGGCGAACTACGGGAAGCTTTATGACGGCGGCGACAGCACGTCGCTGATCAACGGTGTGATGGACGATCTCGAGCGGATCATTGACTTCGTGAAGAAGAAAAACTCGAAGCTGCAGATCGTGGTGGCGAACATTCCCGACGTGGGCGCGTCGCCCGACAAGCAGGAGGCGCATCCCGATCCGCTCCTGCGTGCGCGTGTCACTGCCGCGATCGTCGAGGCCAACAAACGCATTGCAACGCTCGCCGGGAAAAAGGGCGCCGGTCTAGCCGATACCTACGACCGGACGGCGCGCCTCATCCACGGCGAGCCGCTCTACTTTGGCGCTGTCGAGATCATCGACGGGTTCGATGCCGACAACGATCCGCACTACGCCTTCACGCGCGACGGCTTGCATCCGAACACGCCGCTCCAGATTGAAAACGCGCGCGCGATCATCCGCGCCTTCAATGCCAAATTCAAAGCCGGCCTGCCGGCGATCACCGATGCACAAGCGCTCGCCCTGCTCGGGATCAACGCGAACGAACCGTACTACGACTGGCTCGCGACCTTTGGCCTCACGGACAAGCTGTTCAACACCGACGAAGAGGGGGACGGGCTGCCCCGCTTGTTTGAATTTGCCTTCGGCCTCGACCCGACGCTCCCCGATCCTTCGCCGGTGACCTCGTTCCTTTCCGCCGGCGAACTCCGGGTGGAATACGCCCCGGTGGCGGAGCGCGGACGCTACGCGCGGGTCCAGCCGCAGTGGTCCGCGGACCGCATCGTCTGGCGCGATCTCGCGGCGGTCCGGGTGACCGCCAGCGCGGGCGTGGTTTCCGCGACCTTCCTTGCCTCGGAGGGGCCGTTCCACCGCCTGAAGGTCTCCACCATTCCTCCCAGCGGATCGACGGTCTCGGTCTTCGCCGCCGCTCCGCTCGAGTGATGCCGGCGGGCGGATGCGCTACGCCAGCGACGCGAGCAGCTTTCCCAATCCGCCCAGCCCATCGATACGCGCGACCACTTCGCGCAGCCGCGCCATTGCCGTCGGGATCGATTCGAGAAACTGCGTGCGTCCATCGAGGTGGCCGAGCTTGCCATAGGCGCCGAGCGCTTGCATGAGCCGCTGCATCGCGCAGAGATCATACACGCTTCGGAAACGCGGGTCGGCGCTGCGCCCCGGTCCGTAGAGGCCGCGGAGATAGTGGCCGAGCAGTTCCTCCCGTTCCTCCGCGGTGAGATCGACGTAGGGGTCGAGCAGCAGCGATGCGAGATCGTACTGCGCGAGGCCGGGGCGCAGGCCCTGGAAATCGATGAGGCACACCTCGCCTTCGCGCACGATGATGTTCTGGCTCTGGAAGTCGCGATGCACGAGGCAGCGCGGTTCGGCGGCCAGCGCATCGGCGATCTCGTGCAAACGTGAGCGGTCGGCCCCGGTCGCGAGGCGTTTTTCCGATAGGCCGAAATGGCGCCCAAGGCAGTGCTCGAAAAAGTAATCCTGTTCCCACCGATAGAGCGCCGCGTCGAAAACCGGCTGGAGGAATTTCAGTTCGCTCGCGCCGGGAGCGCGATGCCCGTGCGTGTGCAGGAGCAGCGCCTGATCGAGGGTCCTCTGGTAGAGCGCGCGCCGTTTCGGCCACGAGGCGCCGCGGAAGCTCCACAGATCGGTGTCGCCGGCGTCTTCCATCAGGATCAGCCCCTCCGTCTCATCATGGAAAAAGACGATCGGCACGCGCACACCGACGCTGCCGAGGAAGTGCGCGATGGCCACGTAGTGTTTGTTCTCCGGGCGATCCTCATTGTAGCGGACAAGAATGAACGAGCGCCCCGCGACGTGCATGCGCCAGAACTTGCGGCCCGAGCCGCCTTTCTCGATGGCATCGACGATGACGGATTGGAGATGGGAAGGGACAGGCATGCGAGAGCGGAAAATCTAGCGCGGCACGGCGGCGGGCGCGAAGTCGAAGTCGATATGTTCGCCCTCCGCGCGCGAGCCATCGGTGACGATGCAGCGCGTCAACACGGCGTCCGATGCGACCCCGGCATCGTTCCACACGATGCTGTCGTGCAGCCGCGCGTTCGCGCCGATCACCGAATGCGGGCCGATCGCTGTGGCGCCGGTGATCTTCGCGCCAGCGCCGATCGACGCGCTGGGATGAATCCACGGCGCCGGTGAAACCTCCGGCAGGGCGGCGAGTTCGCGATGCGCGGCGAGGTAATGCTCGCGCGAACCGAGATCCCACCAGTGGCCGTCGTCGAGCACGATGCCACCGAGCCGCGCGCATTCGCGGATCATCGCGCAGAAGATCGGCACGACGCTGATCTTCTCCCCCGGCGGGATGCGGCGGATGAATGCCGGGCTGACGACGTAGATGCCGGAGAAAAGAAACCGCGGCCCGGCGGCGGCATCGACGCGCCCCCCGATGTCCGTCACGCGCTGCCCGTCGCACGCGACCTGGAGCGGCCCGCCGTGCGAGCGCAGCACCATGGTCACCTCGTTGCCGCTCGCGCGGTGCGCCTCGATCGCTGGCTCGAGGCGGAGCGTGGTGAGAATGTCGCCGTTGAAGATGATGAACGGTTCGTGTCCGAGGAGATCGCGAACGTTCCAGATGCCGCCGGCCGTTTCGAGGATTCCGGGCGTTTCTTCGCGAAAGGCGAGTTCGGCCGCGCGATACTTTTCGCCGGGGAAGAACTCCGCGTATCGCTCCGCCCGCCAGTGGGTGTTCACCACGAGGCGCTCGACGCCGAGACCGAGCAGCCGATCGAAGGCGTATTCAATCAATGGCCGATTCATCACCGGAATGAGCGGCTTGGGCCGGCAGGCGGTGAGCGATTTCAGGCGCGTGCCGAGCCCGGCGCCGAGGACGAATGCGGTGCGGATCATGGGGCAGGAGTCAGGAGTCAGGAGCCAGAAGTCAGTGAGGCAACCAGAACAATCGACGACTGACTTCGACTCACTCCCTACTCCATCCCGAGCACTTCGCGGCCGGCCGGCGAGATTCGCTCCGGCGACCACGGCGGGTCCCATACCAGTTCGACATTCGCGCTGCTCACGCCGGCTACGCTGAGGATGCGCTGCTCGGCATCCGCGGCGAGCGAGGGTCCCATTCCGCAGCCGGGCGCGGTGAGCGTCATCTTCACGCTCACACGCTTGCCCTTCTCCTCATCCGTCGCATCGAGTCCGTAGATCAGGCCGAGATCGACGATGTTCACCGGGATTTCCGGATCGTAACATTGGCGGAGTTGCTCCCAGACCTTTTCCTCATCGAAAGGCCCGTCGCCCGCCGTCGTTGTTTCGTGGCTTTCCTTGCCCAGCGCGTCGGCATCGGTGCCGGCGATGCGGAAGAGGCCGGCCTGATGCGGAACGTGGACGGTGTAGGCGCCGCCGAGCGCCTGCGTGATGAGCACGGTCGTGTCCTTCGGCAGCGTGATCTTGTTGCCGCTCGGGATCTGGATCGCTTCGATCTCGCGCGTGAGGGTGATGTAGCCGCCGTCGTTCATGGTCAGTTGTCGTTGCTGCCGCCGCTGAAGCCGCCGCTTTTGCCGCCCTTGCGCGCGAGGTATTCCTCGACGCGCAGCAGATTGCCTTCGCCCGCGCGCTCCACGATCGAGAGCAGGTTTTCCATCGAGGAGACTTCCTCGAGCTGCTCCTGCACGAACCATTGGAGGAATTGATCGGTCGTGTAGTCGCTTTCGCCTTTCGCCAGATGCACGAGGTGATTCACCTGCGCGCTCACCTTCTTCTCCTGATCGAGCGAAAGCCGCACGGCGTCCTCGGCAAACTTGAACGTATTCGCGGGCGCCGGGATCGCCGGGATGGCCAGCTTTCCTCCCGTATCCACGATGAACTTGATGAACTTGTGCGCGTGTCGCTTTTCCTCCTCGGCCTGCTGGAAGAAATGCGCGGCGAGCAGCGGGAGGGTTTCACGATCGAAGTGCGCGGCGATGGCCGTGTATTGGAGGAAGGCGCTGAATTCATTGCCGACCTGTTCGTTGAGCGCGGCGAGGATGTTTTCGGAGATGAGCATAAGCGAGGGATCGTGCGACAAGAGTAATAGGCGGCGCCGCGGAAAAGCCGCACCTTTTTTCACGCGGAAGGTCCCGCGCATTTCAAAGGGGGGGCGTGGCCGAGGACGACATGGGGAAACGGGATGGCGCGATCAAGTTGTTGAGATCCGCAAGTCCGGTATAACGTCTCCGCATGCCCGCGTCCGCGCTGCTTTCGCCGAAAAACTCCGCAGCCCGGAGTGACGCGGCGCGTTTCTCCGAGAGGAGCGCGTGGGCGGAGGTGAGCGCGGGGTGGCAGCATCTTCACGGCAGCTTCCGCGATCTGGGCTACAGCATCGAATGGCATGATTTCACGGCCGCCCGGGATCTCGACTGGTCGCGCAGCTTTCATCCCGATGGCGTCGAAATCTGCCTCAACCTCAGTGGCCACGGCACGGTCCAGGCTGGGGACGAAAAGCTGGAGTTCCTTCCGCTCACGGCGGGTTTCTACCTGCAGAGCGAGCCGCGCCTCTCGGGCGTGCGCAAGGGCGGGCAGCAGCATCAGTTCGTCACGGTGGAGCTTTCGTTTGCATTCCTCGCGCGGCATCTCGGTCCGGGCGAACCGGGGCTGAACGCGCGGCTCAAAAACCTCCTGAAAACGAAGCCGGCGGCCCGGGTTTCCGAAGCCTTTCGTATGACGGCCGAGCATCAGCAGATGGTGATGACCCTGCGCCGGCCGCCTGTGTATGCGGTCGCGCAGCGCCTGTGGTATCACGCCAAGGCACTCGAAGTCGCCGCGGCCTTTTTCTACCAGCCGTCCGGTGGCGAAGACCTGTTTTGCCAGCGCCAGAAGCGGCAGAATCAGGAACGCGTGCAAAAAGTGATCGCGACGCTCAAACAGGATCTCGCGGAGACGCTGTCGCTCGAAGAAATCGGCCGGCGCGTGGGTTGCAGCCATTTTCACCTGAGCCGGATTTTCAGTCAGGAAACGGGCAAGTCCATCTTCCAATGTCTGCGCGATCTGCGGATGGATCGCGCGGCGGAACTCCTGCGCGAGGGCCGGATGAACGTGACGCAGGTGGCGCTCGAGGTGGGCTATTCGAGCCCGAGTCATTTCAGCGCCGCGTTTCACGGCGCGTTTGGCTGCTGCCCGGGGCTGTATCCGCTGGCGACCCCGTCACAGCGGCGCGCGAGGGGCGCGTAGAGCAGACTGGCGCAAGGTGTGACCTTCGCGCGGGAGTCGCAGCGGCTGCGCAAGACCCCGACAGTTCTCTGGCGCAACAAACCCTATCGTGTTAGTCGGCTGCGCAGATACTCAAGGCGCTGACCACTTCGCCCATCCTGCAAATGCTCCAACTCTTCCTCAAAGGAGGCCCCATCATGTGGCCCATTCTTGTCACCTCGATCATCGCGCTCACGGTCGTGATCGAGCGGCTGATCTTCATCGTGCGGGAAGGGATCAGGCGGCAGCCGCGCGTGGTCGGCGAGATCCTCGCGAAGGTGGAAAATGGCGACCTCGACGGCGCGGTCGCGATCGGTTCGAAATCCGACGACTTCATCGCGCGCGCGCTGACCTACGCGCTCTCGCATCGCGACAAGTCCGTCTCCGAAGCGCTGCTCCGCGCGGCGAACTGGGAACTGAAACGCTTCAATCGCGGCCTCGCCATCCTCGACACCGTGATCACGCTCGCGCCGCTGCTCGGCTTGCTCGGCACGGTCACGGGAATGATTCACTCCTTCGGCCTCCTCGGCGGCAGCGAACTCAGCGCGCCCGCGGCGATCACCGGCGGCATCGCGGAAGCGCTCATCGCCACCGCCTTCGGGCTCGGCGTGGCCATCCTCGCAGTGATCCCTTTCAACTACCTCAACTCCCGTCTCGAGGAAGCGCGGCAGGACATCCAGGACGCCGGATCGCACGTGGAGCTCTGCCTCGTGAAGCGCGCCGGCTCCTGCACCTTCCCGGCCCTCGACCCCGCCGAGGCATGAACATCCCTTCGCCGCGCGGCGCGCGAAAGGCGCGCATCGAGATCATCCCGCTGATCGACATCATCTTCTTCCTCCTCGCGACCTTCGTCATGGTCTCGATGTCGATGATCAAGAATCAGGGGATCGACGTGAACCTGCCCATCGCCGCGACCAGCACGCCGCAGGACCGAAAGGATTACTCGTCGATCACGGTGAGCGAGGCGGGGGAGTATTTCTTCAACAAGGAAAGCGTGACGCTGGAGCAACTCGTCGAGCGGCTGAAAGCGGTGAAACTCGCCGACACCGATCCGCGCGTCTTCATCAACGGCGATCAGAAAGCCGAACTCGGGAAGGCCATCGCGGTGCTCGATGAAGTGCGCAAACTCGGCATCAGCAAGGTGGCCATCGAGACGAAGCTAAAATGAATGATCTCGCGCGACGCCCCGCCATCCAGTCGTCGCGGAGCGCTCCGATGATGACTCAGGATGCGCCGGACGCTGCGCGCTCGGCCTACGCGATCGGGCTGCTCGCCGCGCTCTTTCTGCATGCGGCGATCCTCTTTGGTGTGCGTGGAGCACCGCCGCTTTTCGAGCGGGTGAAATACGCGGTCGAGGCTGCGGATGCGAGCGTCGAGGTTTCGCTGGTCGCCGCGCTGCCCGCGGAGGAACCGGCTCCGCTCGTGGAGCCACCACCCGAGCCGATCGCGCCACCGCCCGAGCCAGTTCCGCCTCCGATCGTGGAGCCACCGCCGCCCGAAAAGCTGCCCGAACTGACCCTCCCGGAACCCGCTCCCGCGCCGCCCCCGAAGTCGCCGCGAAAACAGCTCCCGAAAGCCCAACCCCCGCGTGCAACCCGTCCCGGCGCTGACGGCAGCGCACCCATTCCCGGCAACGATCGAACCACCGCCAAAGCCACCGCTGGTGGAGCCGCAACCCGTCCCGCGTATCTGAGCAATCCGCACCCGGCCTATCCCGAGGCCGCACGCGCCGCCCGGCAACAGGGCACCGTTTTGCTACGGGTTCGCGTCGATGCGGAGGGCCGCGTCACCGACGTGCGGATCACGGGTTCCTCCGGATACCCGCTGCTCGATGAACGCGCCGAGAGCACCGTCAGTCACCGCTGGCGTTTCAAGCCCGCCCGCCTCGGTGGCGTGCCCGTGGCGAGCGAGGTCATCGTCCCTATCCGCTTCACGCTCGGCCGGTAGCCGGCGCGACGGCCCCGTCCTACTGCTTCACCTTCCAGCGCGTCTCGGGCAGCAGGTTGATGTCGTCCTTGTTCAGCTCGAAGCCGCACGCTTGCAACAGATACGCCACGCCTTCGCGAGTGCTCATCGTCTGCTTCAGGCTATGCGCGAAGAGTTCGATGTATTCCTTGTAGCTATCGAGCGCGAGGCTGCCTTCGCCGACGTATTTGGCGAGCTCGGTATCGTGGCTTTCGATGAGTTCGAAGATCGCGCGGCGCAGTTTCGCGCGCATCACTGGATCGACGACGAGCTTGAAAGGATTTGCGGCCGGGTCGGTCAGCGCGACGTCCTTGGTGACTTCAAAATTAAGTGTCGTGAGGGCCTGGCTCTCGAGTGGTTCGTTCATGGCGTTCGGTTTGTTTCGTAATCGTAATCCAAATCGTAATCGGTTCCTCCCACGCTTACGTCGCCCGGTCCGGACAGGCGATTACGATTACGAGGCGGTGCTACGCCGGCACGGTGCCCTTCGGCACCGGCGCCGCCGTCTGGAAGCTCCTCCAATACCGCTCGGGAATCATCCCGATCCCGATCAGCGCGAGCATCGCGATGTCAAAGGCGAGCAGCGCGTAGAACGCCGCGTCCATGAAGCCGTAGCTGTGCAGGCCGATGCCGAGCATGTTGGTGCCGAACCACGACCAACTCGTCACGATGTTGCCGCCGATTGCGAGATTGAGCAGGCCGCGCTCGCGCACCATGCCGCCCCAGCGCGCGTGGAGGATGAGCGCATTCCACAGCACGATGATGATCGCGCCGTTTTCCTTCGGGTCCCAACCCCAGAAGCGGCCCCAGCTTTGATCCGCCCAGATGCCGCCGAGCACCGTGCCGACGAAGCTGAAGAGCGCCGCGAAGCAGACGATGCCATAGACCATCCGCGCCAGGCTGCGCTTGAGTTCCGCGGTGACGCCGGTGGTGAAGAATCCGCGCACCACATAGACGATGCCGAGGAAGCCGGCGACGAAGGTGGACGCATAGCCGAGCGTGATGATGACCACGTGGGTCGCAAGCCAGAAGTTCGTATCGAGCACCGCGCGGAGCATTTCCAGGGTGTCTTTTTCCAGCGAGAGATAGTGCGCGACGATGAGGCAGAGCGAAGCCACGAGCGAGCCGACGACCACGCCGATGGAGTTGCGCCAGAATTTCTCCAGGATCAGGCCGAGCACCGGCGCGCCCCAGGCGATGAAGACGGCGGAGGAATAGAGATTGATCACCGGCGGCCGGCCGATGAGGGCCATGCGGAAGATGAGGCCGATCGTGGTGACGAGGACGCCGAGCCAGGCGAGCCGCACGGCGGTGACGCGCAGCCATTCCCATTCGGTGGGGCGGAACCAAAACACGACTGCGCAAAGGAAGGCGGCGCCGAAGATGAGCATCGCCTTGTAGAAGGCCTGGAGGTCGTTGAAGCGCTGTTCCCAGGTCGCCTGCTTGAGATTCGCATCGAATCTCCCGGCGAGTTCCTTGCGGTAGTCGGCGACGGCCTGGTTGAAGCCCTCGACATTGCCCGCGCGGAAGGTGGAAGCGAGGCGGGCATAGTGGGCGAGCGCGAAGTTCGGCGTCGCGCCGCGCGCGGTTTCCATCAGCGCCTGGCCGCAGCGGCGCCAGTTGTCGTCGGCACTGCCGGATTCCGGCGGGAGCACGAGCGGCACGCGCATTTCGAGCTGCTTGCCGAATTCGTCGAGCTGCTCCATGCGGTCGAAGCGCGACACGTCGTTGACGATGCGGTTGAGCGCCGTCTTGTCGTGCTCTTTCCCCTGCGACTGAGCGACCGCGGCGGCGCGGCCGGCCTCGCGATTTTCGAGGAAGCCGGCCAGTTCGGCGGGCCAGTCCTGCGCATCCGGCGGTTGCAGCGTTCCGCGGAGCTGCTGGTAGAGGAAGGTGCCGCGCCAGAGGTTCGCGACTGCCTTGTCGAAGGCGTTGCGTTTCGCGCTGGGCACCTCGCTGACTCGCGTCATCTCGTCGAGCAGCGCCTTGGATTTCACGCTGATCTGGTTGAAGGAAAAATGTTTCGCGTCGGTCTCCGGGCCTTTGTCGAGCGGGAGGCCGAGCATGCCTTTGAGCTCCGGATGATCGATTCGGAACACGGGCCGCGTATCCGCCACGGTGGGATTCATCCACACTTCCATCAGCCATTCGGTGGCGGAGAGCGTGCGCGTGCCGCTCTTCCACGGCTCGACTCGCGCGGTTTGTTTGCCGCGGAGCTGGAGCAGTGAGTTGCGCGCGAGCGAGTCGATCGGCTGGCGGCGGCCGCCATTCAGGATCGGGAGCTGGCCGAATTCACGAACGGCAAAACCTTCGTCCTTCTTCGGGCGCGAGGAGCTGACGACCCAGCCGGCGAAGACGAGCGTGATAATGAGAGGAAGCCACTTTTTCATAACGAGAACCAAGGAAGGATTTTTAGCCTCAGATGGACGCGGATGGACGCAGATTGGGGAAGGCTGCTTCTGCATCTGCGCTCATCTGTGTCCATCTGAGGCTCATATTCATGCGGTGCGGCGTTTGGTGATGAAGCCGGTGAGGTGATGGAGGAATTGCCAGATCATGCCCACGGCCACGACGATACAGCCGATGTACGGCGCGAGCCAACTGGGGTTGCGGACGACTTGCAGCACGCTCGATCCGGGACGCGCGTCGAGTTCGTTCTTCGTCATCTGATATTGGAAAAAAGCGAGTCCGCCGTAGCGGAGCGGATCGTTCATCGAGATCTCGACCTCGCGGCTTTCTTTCTTCGCCGGATTGTCGATCAGCACCCGGCTGCGGAAGTCCTTCGGCAGGTCGCTGCCGGGATATTTTTTGTGGGTCGCCTGGAGCAGCTTGAGGGAGAAGGGCAGATAGACGCGCTCATCGCGCAACGAGACGCGCGCGGTCTTGCCGCCGCCGAGGTCGATCTCCTGCGCGCGGAGGATCGGGGAGACGAGCCAGGTGCCGAGGCTGTTTCCGCCGTTCACGATCTCCAGCACGGCGGAGGGCAGGCTGCGCGAATCCATGTCTTTGGCCACCGGCAGGGGCACCGCGGTGGAGCGCGCGCCCGCGCCTTGCGAGGAGGCGGGCGGGAGCGATTCGGGCGTCACCTTCTCGCCGGCGCCGATCTTCGCCGCGGCATAGCGCATCCCGCTGTTCTCCCGATCCATAGAAAAGCGACGGAGCATCGCGTTCTGAAAGCGCGTCTTCAATTCCGCGCGCAGCTTACCCTCGCGCTCCGGCTGCGCCGCGATGCGTTTCGCCGCGGCCACGATGTCATCGACATCCTTTTCTCCGAGCGCCGCGAGGGCCGCGCGCCAGACGCCGATGCGGCCCTCGGTCTCCACCGCGCGTTCGGCCTGCGCCACGAGTCCGTCTGCGGTGGAAAATTGACCCTCCACCGTGGCCAGCGCGGTGGTGAGCGTGCCCGCCGCTTCGAGAGCCTCGGCCTGGGCGACGACGTCGCTGTTGGGCGAGTAGCTCTTCACGCGCACCGTGAAAGGCAGCTTCGGATGGGTGATCTCGCCGCCTTTTGCGACCCGCTCCCCGGCAATGGAAACGACCTCGTCCTGCCCGCTGCCCACATCGCTCATGAACGCGAGCTCCACCTCGCGATGATGCTCCACGTAGCCCGCCGACTGCCCCTCGAAGAAGCTCATCCGCGATTCCTCCTGCGTCATGTCCGTGGCGAGCTGCCCGACCAGCAGGACGATGATGCCGATGTGCGTCAGATGAATGCCCACCTTCGACCAGCCCCATTTGAAACGATTGATGTGCGCGGCGGCGAGATTCGTGAGCAGCAGCACGCCGAGCGTATAGCCGCCCGGCAGGATGATCGGCACGTGATGTCCCCACATCGTCGCGCCGACCACGAGCCAGTGTTTGAAGTAACGTTCCTGCGCCTGATACAGGCCTTCATCCGCCTGCGCGACGGTGCCGACGAACACGAGCACGATGGCGAACGCCAGGGTGACGACCGTAAGCCGCAGGGAGGTGAGAAATTTCCAGAGCGATTTCATGGCTGGGCTTTCGGGGCGGCTTCCGTGCTGGCGGCGGGATTGGGAGTCGCGGGCGGTTCGGTGATTTGCACCGTCTTGATGAAATCCAGGAAGGCCGACTTCTGCGCGGCGACCAAAGTGTCATCGCCGGAGATGCGGTAAAACCAACTGCGCCCATCGCGGTGCGCGATGACGGTGATGAGCCTCGTGGGCTTGTCGCGATTCTTCCCGAGAAGCTCGAGCAACTGTCCCTCGCCGCCCGCGACCTCGACCGGCTCCAGCGTCTTCGCCAGGTCGGCCTGCTCGATCGGCGCCTGCCCGG
The DNA here is from genome assembly GCA_031411395.1 of Chthoniobacteraceae bacterium. GTDB lineage: Bacteria > Verrucomicrobiota > Verrucomicrobiia > Chthoniobacterales > Chthoniobacteraceae > Chthoniobacter. The sequence continues at coordinate 47,373 of JANOAZ010000302.1, read as the reverse complement.
TCTGCTGCCGATACATATTCACCACCAGAGACTCCCGCCCGCGCAGGTCCGGCAGCGGCGTGATATTCACGCTGGCCTCACCGCCGTCGCCCTTGACGGAAAACGCCGCGAGGCTCACCTCGCCGGGAGGCGCGTCGGTCCAGCCATCCGGTTTGGTGAAAGTGATCGTCGGCTTGGGACGCTCCGGTTGTTTCGGAGGCGCGGGCTCGTCGTGGACGTCGGTTGGGTCATTCGGATTGTGGACGTGTCCCGCCGCGCCGTGCGGCGGAGGCGGGACGTCCTTCGGCGCGAGGTAAACGCGGGTCTCCGACTTGCGGCAACTCGTGAACAGGACGGCGCTCGCACTGAGGAGCAGGGCAGCGGCGGGAGAAATTCGGGGCATCATTAAAAATAGCAGGAGGTCGCGACGGGGAAGCGCGACTCGGGAGGCAATTCCTTTTCGAGTGGCGAGACAACCCGGTTTCGCGCGCCTTCCTTAGACGGCCCTGCCCCCGGTGGCAATTGGCGATGGCGTGGCTCCTCTCTTCATGGCGGCTGCGCGGAGAACAAGGCGCTGGAAATCACCCCGGCCCCCGCCCATATTCCGCGCCCCTATGTCGATCTGGAATTCCTCCCACCCCTGGCTCCGCGATCTCGTCTCCTACGAACCCGGGAAACCGATCGAGGATGTGGCGCGGGAACTCGGGCTGAGGCCGGAAGAGATCATCAAGCTGGCTTCAAACGAGAACCCGCTCGGCCCTTCGCCCAAGGCCCTCGCGGCGATGCGCGAGACGCTGGAGCGCGCACACTTTTACCCCGATGGCGGCGGCTACTATCTCCGCGAGGCCATCGCGCGGAAGTTCGGCTTCGAGCGCGGGAATGTGATCCTCGGCTGCGGGTCCAATGAGATCATCGAATTCATCGGCAAGGCGTTCCTCAATCCCGGCGACGAGATCGTGGTCTCGCGGCACGCCTTCGTGGTTTACAAGCTCATGGCCACGCTCTTCGGCGCGCACACGATCGAGGTGCCCGACCCCGGCTTCGCGCACGACCTCGATGCGATGGCCGCGGCGATCACGCCGAAGACGCGCGAAGTTTTCATCGCCAATCCGAACAACCCGACCGGCACGCTGCTCTCACAGTACGAGATCGATCGCTTCATGGAAAAGGTGCCGCCGCACGTGATTGTGGTGTTCGACGAGGCGTATTTTGAGTTCAACGAAAACCCGCCCGACACGCTGAAGTTCGTCCGCGAAGGCCGCAACGTCGTGGTCCTCCGCACCTTCTCGAAGATCCAGGGCCTCGCGAATCTGCGCATCGGCTACGGGATCGCGAAGGCGGATCTCGTGGACGTGCTGCAAAAGACGCGGCAGCCCTTCAACACCAACGGCATCGCGCAGGCCGGCGCGCTCGCGGGGCTCGCCGACGAGGATCATCAGCGGAAGACCCGCGAGATCACCATCGCCGGGCGCGACTTCCTCCAGCAGGAATTCGCCGCGCTCGGGCTCGAGTTCGTGCCCAGCTTTGCCAATTTCGTGCTCGTGAAAGTGGGCGACGGCAAGGCGGTATTCCAGGCGCTGATGAAGCGCGGCATCATCGTGCGCGACATGACTTCCTACGCGCTGCCGGAGTGGGTCCGCGTCTCGGTCGGCACGATGGAGCAGAACGAACGCTTCCTCGCGGAACTGAAGCGCCTGCCGGAAATCGCGGCGACCGCTTAGGGTTGGAAAATTAACCCGTCATTCCGAGCGAAGCCGAGGAATCTCTCGCATCTGCGGGCGGAGGCGGTGCGGAGCCGGAGCATGTGTGATCGACGCTCCGCACCGCCGCTGACCACGGATGCGAGAGATTCCTCCACTCGCTACGCTCGGTCGGAATGACGGGCTTTTTTTTGAACGCCGTTCGCCACCCTCGCCACCCGCCGGCAGCGAGCCGCGCGGCATCATTCGCAGCCGCTACTTCGTCACCCGCAGCCGCATGAAGCGGGGGACGGATCCGATCGGGACGAGATCGCGGACGGTGACGGTCGCGAGGCCGAAGGACGGGACATTTTCCTGCGCGCTGATCAGGTAAGTCGGGTCGCCCGGATCGATCTGCGTCCAGAGACCGCCGAGGTCGTCGGTGACTTCCACCAGGAAAGTCACGTCGGTGGCCCACTTCGCCTTGATGAATTGGAGCGCGAGGTAGTCGCTGCCCGCGACATTCACCACCTGCCGCACGGGCCGCCGCGCGCCGCCCGGCGACTTCGGCGCGCTGTCGGTGCCGTATTCGAAAACGTTCAGCAAACCGTCGCCGTCGGCATCCACGTCGAGCGCGCTGGCCGCGAGATCGGCCGGATTGCCGAGGTTGAACTTTTCGGCGCGCCAGGCGTCGGCGCCATTGGCGATCGTGACCTGAGTCTGCTGTTCGCCGGTCTGGCCTTTTGTGTCGGTCACCCGCATCAGCACTGTGTGCGGACCGTTGCTGAATGGCGTGGTATCAAAGAGCAGATGTGAGCCGCCGTAGTGAAAGTGGCCGCCGTTGTTCACGTCGGAGGAACGCAGCACGCCATCAATGAAGAACTCCGCCTTCACCGTGCCCACGTCATCGAGACCATTGCCGAAAAACTCGGCCGTTCCGCCGAGCATCTCGCCCGCGAGCGGCCTGGTGAGCACCGCGGTGGGCGGCCCATCCTCGCTGACGGTGATGTTGAAGGATTGCGTGGTGTCGGGCAGCACCCCGTTTGCCGCCTGCACGGTCACTGCGAAGGTGCCCGTGCTGCCGGGCAACCATGTGATCGCGCCGGTCGTGGCATTGATGCTCATTCCCGCTGGAGCCGCGGTGAGAGCGAAGGTGGGCAGCGGATTGCCGGTGGCGTCGGCGTCGTACGAATAGGCGGCGCCGATCACGCCCGTGAGCGTCGCGGCGGTGGTGAATACGGGCGCGAGCGGATCGTCGTCCGCCACCTGGATTGCAATCTGCCGCGTCACTTCGCCCGGAGCGGAAACGGTGATCGTCGCGTCGTCGCCGGTGTTGTCGGCATCGTGCGCGGCGCTGATCTGCACCACTTTGGGCGTGGCGAAATTGCCGGCGTGAAAAACCAGCGCGGAGCCGCTGGTCACCGTCACGTCGCTGTCGCCCGCGGTGCGCACCGCAGTGACCAGGACATCGCCCACCGGGGCGCTCGCGAGGCGCACGGTGAAGGTATTCACACTTCCCTCCGCCACGGCGAGGCTCGTGGTCGAGACCACCAACTGCGGTTCGTCGTTGTCGATGCCGTTGACGATCACTTCGTAGCTCGGCAAGCCGGGTGCGGCGACCCGGAAAATCCCGCCGTCGTTGCTGAGATCCGCATCCTCCGCGGCGGCAATCGTGACCAGCTTCGGCACGCTGAAGTTGGCGGGCGTGAAGGTGAGCGTCGCGCCGCTGCTTACCGTCAGGTCCGCATCGCCGCTGATGCGAGTGACCGTGACATTCACATCTCCCACCGGCGCCGCGCGGAGGCGCACGGCGAAGACCGACGCCCCCCCTTCCACCACATCGAACGCCGTGGGCTGGATGACGACCTCCTGCGTCGTGCCAGTGTAGGCGAGCCGCCGGACGACGCCGGGGTTGCCCTGGTTGACGTAATAAAGCGCGCCGTCGGGGCCGCTGGTCATATCCACATGCGTGCCGTGACCGGTCACGAATTCCTCAACGCGCGTCGGCAGATTCTGCGCATCGAGCGGCACGCGCATGATGCGGCCGCTCACGTAGTCGCCGAAAAAGTAGTTGCCGCGATACGCCGCGGGAAACGCCGTGCTGTCGTAGAAACAGCCGCCCGTGACGGCTGCGCCAGTGCCTGTGCCGATCGTCTGCGTCGTCGTCGTGCCGCTGCCGCTGGTCGTGTTCACGCCGGACTGGAGATAGGTGAATTGCGTGGCGTTCGGCACGCTGGCCACCGCGAAGGTGCCGTTGAAATCCGCCGCCGTGACCCCGGCGATCGTCGTCAACGCTCCCTTGCGAAAAAGATGCGCCGCGGTCGTGGTGATCGTGACGACGCCGCTCGCTCGCACCGCGCCGCTCGCGGCGATCGTCCGCGAAAACGCGGCGCCAGTGCGATAGGCGACGACGGGAGTGAGATAACCGGCGATCTGATTGTTCTCGTAAGTGCTGTATCCCGCGTGACTGCCGCGCTGCGCCACGAAGATCTGCTCCCAGCTCGTGCCCGCGATATTGCACCAGAGCTGTCCGGTGCCGGGCTGAAAAGAAAACGTGAACGGATTGCGGAAACCGCGCGCCCAGATTTTGTCGGTGTCCGCATTGCCTTGGCCGAAGAATGGGTTGTCGTTGCAAGCCCCACCCGTGAACCGGTTCACCCGCCCGATTTTCGCCGCCAGCGAGAGGAAATCGGCATTCACACCGGTGAGATTCCCGTTGTCCCCGATCGCCCAATACAGCCGCCCGTCCGGGCCGATGCCGACCCCGCCGCCATCGTGATTCGCACCGGCGGTGGGAAGGCCGGTGACGAGGATCGTTTTGTCCGAGCCGGTGGCCGTGCCGGGATTGTCCGTGTAGCGAATGATCTGCTGCTCGGTCGCGGACACGGTGACAAAAAAATAGACGTAGCGGTTGTTGATGAAATCGGGATCGAAGCAGAAGCCGATCAGCCCGCACTCGCTGGTGGTGACGATGGGACTGATCGCGGCCCACGCCGGCGGCACCGCCGTCCCGAAGGCCGGATCGAGACTGCCGGTGCGGGTCGCGGGATTGTAATACAGCAAGCGCACCTGGCCCGCCTTGCGGATGACGAAGAGTCGGTTCGATCCATCCGGCGCCCACGCGAGGCCGGTCGCCGAGGCGAGGTTCGCATTGGAAAGAAAGGTGGTTTCCGCGAAATTCACCGGGTCAATCGGCGTGGCAGCGGAAGCGATGTGGGCGCAGAGCAGCGCGGCGAGAAAGGCGGGGGAGCGCATCCGTGGATCATGGCCTCGGATGGCGCTTTGGCAAACGAGGGTACGACGCCGGCGATGATTTGCGTAGCTCCGCACTTCCCGCTTGCGCTCCAGCGCGGGGGAAGGTGCAACTTTCCCGCTGCTTCCCGATGAAAACCACGATCTCCACCAGCGACCTCCATGCCTCCGTCATTTCCGTCCCGCCGCTCTGCCGCGACGCGAAGCTAAAGTCGGACGCGGCGGAAAACGCGAAGCTCATCCGCCACATCGAGACGGGCGGTGTGACCACGCTGCTCTACGGCGGCAATGCGAACTTCTACAACATCGCCCTCGGGGAATACGAAGCCGTGCTCGACCAACTCGAAGCCGCGGCCGCGCCGGAGACGCTCATCGTGCCGAGCGTCGGTCCCTATTTCGGGACGGCGATGGAGCAGGCGGAGATTCTCTCGAGGAAGAAATTCCCCACCGTGATGCTGCTCCCGACCGTCGCCGTGAGCTCGCCGGAAGGGGTGCGCGCCGCGGTGCTCCAGCTCGTCGCGAAGCTCGGCCGCCCGATCGTGCTCTACATCAAGGATGCAGGCTACGTGACGCTCGACGTCGTCAAGTCGCTCGTCGAAGCGGGCGCGATTTCGTGGATCAAATATGCCGTGGTCCGCGCCGATCCCGCGCAGGATGAATTCCTCGCCGGACTCGTGCTCACGGTCGATCCCGCGATCATCGTGAGCGGCATCGGCGAGCAGCCGGCGATCGTGCATTACACCAAGTTTGGCATCCGTGCCTTCACCAGCGGCTGCGTCTGCGTGGCCCCGCGCCGCTCGCAGGAGCTGCTCCGCGCGCTGCAAGCCGGCGACCTCGCGCGCGCCGAGGAAATCCGCGCACGCTTCACTTCGCTGGAAGATTTGCGCAACGTGCACGGGCCGATCCCCGTGCTGCATCACGCCGTCGCCCAGGCCGGGATCGCGCAGACCGGTCCGATGCTCCCGCTGCTCGCGAATCTCAGCGACGAGATCATCGACGAAATCCATCCCGCGGCCGAAGGGCTGCTGGCCTGGAATCGCGCGGACTGACCGGAGGACATCCGAGGCCTTCCGGAGACCGCCATGGAGGGACGCGCTCCGTCGCGTCCGAGGATCCCCGGGAGCGATCGGTTCGCCCTCTTGGGATCTGGGACGCGACAAAGCGCGTCCCTCCAGGGTGGCTCCGGTGATCCGAAAACCTCTTCCGGCAGTCGCGCTAAGCTGAGAAATAGCCGCGGTATTTCTCCAGCCCCTTCTCGAATTTCGCGCGCAGCGCGGCGTGGGGATCGATCGGGCCTTCGTGCGTGGAGGCGCGGACCATGAGCTGGACCATGCCAGCGACGTCGTCGAGGGCGACGAACTCGGGGGCGATGGTGAGGTCGGGGCCGCAGTTGTGGTAGTTGCCGAGCGCGACGCAGAGCGCGGCGGTGCGGTAGCCGTAGAGCTGATAGGCGGTGGCCTCGCACGTGCCGCCGCTCATCAGGCAGCGCTGATGCGGGATCTTCGCCTCGACCGCGGCGTGCGTGAGCGCGGCAGTCGCGGCATCGTCGAAGACAGAGGTCTTGTCGCCCACACGGACGATCACGCCGCCGCCCATTTTCCCCGCGCCGTGCGATTTCTCCGAGCTCGTCTCCAGCGAGACAATGGTGAGGTCGCGCGCGAGCCGTCCGCTTTTCGCGAGCTGGATGGCGCCGATGAAGCCGACCTCCTCGGCGCGGGTGAAGAGCCCGTAAACCGTGGCCTCCGCACCGAGGCGTTCGAGCTGCTGGAAGAGCGCGACGATCGCCGCGCAGCCGATGAGATCGTCGCACGCGCGGGAATGGATGCGCCCATCGCGGACTTCGCACGCGGGCAGATCCCACATGGCAAACGCGCCGAAGTCGCGGACGGGCGGCTTCTTCTCGCGATAACTCTCGGGGACGCCGCCGAGGAATTCCTCGCCGACAAATCCCGGATGATCCATGTGCGCGGCGAAAGCGTACTCGGCGTGGCCGGAGCAGCCTTCGTAGCGCGCGATCACATTCCCAAAATCATCCTGCCCGACCCGCACGCTCGGAATCTGCGCGAGCTGCATGAGGATCTCGGCGCGCACGGCGTCTTCGTGAAAGGGCGCGGTGGGCTGCGCGAGGATGGGGCGGATGATGTCGAGGAGCGCGGTGGGGTCCATGAGGCAATGAGCAATGGAAAATGACCAATGGCCAATGGTCAAAGCAGCCGCACCGTTTTTGCTTGGTCATTGGTCATTTTCCATTGGTCATTGCCCGCCATGTCCCGCTGGAAATCCTTTCGCCACCGCCTCGAACGCCTGGGCATCGACGCGCTCGCGTGGGCGATTCCGCGGCTGTCGCGGCGGCGGTGCGTGCGGCTGGGCAATGCGCTCGGGGCCATCGCCTACCTCGCGGATGCACGCGGACGGGCGGTGGCGCGGGCGAACCTGGAGTGTGCTTTCGGCGAGCGGCTCACCGCGGAGCAAAGGCAGGAGCTGGCGCGGGCGTCGTATCGCAATTTTCTGCGGACGATGCTGGATCTCTTTTGGGCGAAAAATCTGACGCCGGAAAACTGGCGCGAATGGATGCACGTCGAGGGCTTCGATGAGCTGCGCGAGCGATTGGTGCGCGAGGAGCGCGGGACGATCTTCATGTGCGTGCATCAGGGAAATTGGGAATGGGCGAGTATCGCGTGCGGGTTCCTCGGCTTCGGCAATGTGGTGGTCGCGGAGAACTTCAAGAACCCGCTGCTCACCGAGGTCTTCAGCACGCTGCGGCAGCACTCCGGGCAGACGATCATCCCGCAGGAAAGCTCGCTGCTGCGCATGTTGAAAATCGTGAAGCGGCGCGGCGCGACGGGCATGCTCATCGACCTGAGCCTGCGGCCGAGCAAGGCCGCGACGGTGATCGAGGGCTGGGGACTGAAGATGTGCGTGCCGCTGCTCCACGCGCTGCTGGCGGAACGCGCCGGCGCCTTGCTCGTGCCGGTGGAGACGCTGCCACAGCCCGATGGCACCTGCCGGATCATCGCGCATCCCGGCGTGGAATTTCCCGCGGGCGCGCCGCTCCGCGAGATCGCGCAGCGGTGCTGGGAAGCGTTCGGCCCGGCACTGCGCGCGCGGCCGGATCTGTGGCTGTGGCCGTACAAACACTTCCGCTACAAGCCCAAGGACGCGGCGTGCGCGTATCCCTTCTACGCCAACGAGTCGGAGAAATTTGAGAAGCTGCTGCGGGTGAGTGGACGGGCAGCGCCGGGTTTCTAAACGTGCTCTTGGCTGCGGTAGACTGCTTCCAGATTGGCGTGTCATCCTGAGCCGGAACGACGCAGTTCGGATCTAATTTAACGCAGAGACGCAGAGGCGCAGAGGGACTGGATGTACCGGAAGTGCGTCCGCGCGCAGCGCGCACCAAAACCCCGTCATTCTGAGGAACGAAGAACCACTGATCTCTGCGGGCAGCGGGTGCGGAGCCGCCGGACATGGGGGCGTCGCTCCGCACCGCCTCCGCCCGCAGAGATCAGTGGTCCTTCGTTCCTCAGAATGACTTATACGACGCGGCGCTGCGCGCCAGAATGCGCATCCCACTCATCGAGGAGACTTCCGGTGCACCCTCCGAGCCGTATCCACGCAGTTGGAATGAGCCGCAGATGAACGCAGATGAGCGCAGATGCGGAGGCGGAGAGGAAACTTTCGGGTATCGCGCTCACGCATGCCGATTGCCCTACGCCCCCTGTTTCCCATCTGCGTTTCATCTGCGTCCATCTGCGGCTCAGCTGCATTGTTCGGCTGAGCTTTACTCGCGGAACTCAATCACTCCAAAACGCTCGGGCACGTGGAAGGTGCCGCGTCCGGTCGGCGACCAGGCGCTTAGTTCGCGCGGGGTCTCCGCGGGACGGTCGATGCGAAAGAAATTCGCGCGCCATCGTGCACCGGGCTGCGGCGGGTCCGAGACGAGACTGCGAAACGGGATCGCGAGTTCCGCGGTCCACGAGGTTGGAGTGACGCGCGCGGCGGTGCGGAGATCGTCGCAGCGCCAGGAAAAGTCCTTCACGTAACCGCTGCGATTGCGGCGCAGGACGAGGTCGAGCACGGCGTTGAGCGGATTGACTTCGATCTCGAAATAGCTCCTGAGATCGCCGACGGGATCGAGGAAAACCTCGACCACTTCCTCCTCGTAGAGCGGCGCATCGCGTTCGGTCATCGTCGCCCATGCATTCGTGTCGGCGCAGTGGAAGAGCACGCGCAATTCCTCGCTGCTCGACCCCAGTTTCAGCGTCGTCGCCTGGCGCGGCACGCGCCCGCCGATCGTTTCGCATAGTTCGAACGCGGTCAGTCCCGGCCACGGAGGTGCGTCCACATTCGCAAGCACATCGCCGAAGTGCCGCCTCCGGCAGAAAGCAGACGCCCGCGCGTCGTCTGATCCCGTCACGGACTCAGAGCGGAGACTGCATCTGATAGATCATCGCCACCACGCCACCCGCGGCGAGCAGCGCGATGATGCCGAGGGAGATGATCGCGATTCCCGCGGTATCTCGTCCCTTTTTCTTGGATTGGAATGGCGAGGCATTCGCGAAGTCCGCCGGGCGAATGCTGGCCGCGGCCGGGGCTGAGGTCACGTGCTCCTCGGCCGGGAGCGGGCGCGAGGCCGCCGGCGTCTCGGAGGTGTAAAGAACGCCGATATTTCCGAAGATCACCTCGTCGCCATCCCCGAGCTTCATGTCCTCACCTTCCGGCAGTTCGCGGCCATTGACGCGGGTTCCATTCGTGGAGCCGAGATCGCGGAGCACATAGTCGCCGTCATCCTTGGAAAGCTGCGCATGCCGGCTCGAAACGGAGGCATCGGAGATCTCGATCATGTTGTCATCGACGCGTCCGACGGTGACGACGTCTTCCATGAGATCGTGGACGGCTTCGGTGCCGTCGGGGAGGGAAACGGTAAGCTTGGGCATGGCGCGGAAACTAGCAGGGGAACGCGACGGCGCGCAAGGCTGCAACCCGTGGTGAAACCCTGCGAACGCCCGGAGGCGCTCGTGTGAAAGCGGGGTATGCCTGAAATGCAGCAAAAGAAGAAACCGCTCCGGCCCCGGCAGCCGCACGCTACGCCGCGTCGTCGTCCGCGTCTGCGTCGGAGCCGGGGCGACCCTCAAGCTGCGCGAGTTTCTTGCGCAGCGTGACGCGGTTCATCTTCGTCTCGCGGGCGAGGACAGTGGGGCGGCCGTCGAAGCGCGCGAGGAGGTGGCGCAGCATCGTGGATTCGATGGTGTCGTGCATTTCGCGATAGGAGGCGCCTTCGCGCAAACGCTCATCCAGCCAGGCGGCGAGAGTGGATTCGATGTCGGTGGGGGACGGCATTTCGCTGCCCGCAGGATGGAGATCACGCGGCAGGTGCTGAGGAAGGATGACGCCGCCGGAGGAGACGGCGATGGCGTGTTCGAGGACGTTGCGGAGTTCGCGGACGTTGCCGGGCCACGGGTGGCGCTGGAGCAATTCGAGCGTCGGCGACGCGAGTTGGATCGCGCGGCCGGGTGCGAGTTGCGCGAGGAAGGCGGAGGCGAGCGCGGGGAGGTCGGCGAGGCGCTCGCGGAGCGGGGGCATGAAGATTTCCAGGACGTGCAGGCGGTAATAAAGGTCTTCGCGGAAACGGCCCGCGCGCACTTCCTCGCGCAGATCTTTGTTCGTCGCGGTGATGAGGCGGCAATCGACGCGCAGGTCCTCGCGTCCGCCGACTCGGCTGAAGGTGCGCTCTTCCACGAAACGCAGCAGCTTGGCCTGGATGGCGGGCGCGATGTCGGCGATCTCGTCGAGGAAGAGCGTGCCCCCTTGCGCGCGCTCGATGTGGCCGGCCCTGGCGGATGCCGCGCCGGTGAAGGCTCCGCGTTCGTGGCCGAAAAGCTCGGCCTCCAGGAGCAACTCGGGGAGCGCGCTGCAATGCAGGGTGACGAAGGGCGCGGTGCGGCGCGGGCTGTTGGCGTGGATGACGCGGGCGGCGAGGGTCTTGCCGGTGCCGGTGGGACCGGTGATGAGCACGGGCGCCTCGCTGGTGCAGGCGTGGGCGATCTCGATGAAGGTGCGCTGCAGCACCGGTGCGGCGCCGATGAGGAGCGAGAGGGCTTCGCGTGGCAGCGGCGGCGGCGCGGGTTTGGTGGCGAGAAGCTGGCGGAGCGTTTCCTGCACATCGCGCAGATCGAGCGGTTTCACGAGGTAGGCTTCGGCGCCGAGTTTCCGGGCGGCGACGGCGTTGTCGAGATTGCCATGAGCGGTGATGATCAGCGCGGGTAATTGCGGTGCGCGCCGGCGGATTTGCTCGAGCACGGCGAGGCCGCTCATGTCGGGCAGGCCGATGTCGAGGATGGCGAGGGCGAAATCGCCGCGGGCGAGCTCTTCGAGCCCGCGCTGACCGGAGGAACACAGGCGCGCCTCGTGGCCGAGCCGCTGGCAGACGGTGCCGAGCGCGGCGGCGATGGCGTGTTCGTCTTCGATGATGAGGATCATTGGGAATTGCGGATTGCGTATTGCGGATTGCGGCTTGGGGACTTCTCGACCGGTGCCGGGAGGATGAACGTCACGATCGCGCCGCCTTCCGGCGCGTTGGCGACGTGCAGGGCGCCGCCGTGGGCGCGGAGGATTTCGCTGGTGACGCTGAGGCCGATGCCCATGCCGCCTTCTTTCTCGGAAAAGAACAGCTCGGCGTGGTGGATGAGGGCGCTCTGGGAGAAGCCGTGGCCGGCGTCGCGGAAGCTCAACCGGACGACTTCGGCGGACGAACCCTCGATGATCACGGAGCCGCCGCCGGGCATCGCGTGGATGGCGTTGAGCACGACGTTGCCGATCGCCTGGGTGAGCCGGCGGGCATCCACCTTGGCACACAGGCCCGGCGCGGTGCGGTCGATCAACTCCACGCGGGCGTGCGCGGCTTGCGGGGTGAGGGTGCGGACGACTTCGCCGATCAGCGCGGCGAGATCTGCGGGCGCGGTCTGCGGCGGCGCGGGACGCGCGAGGAACATCCATTGATTCACCAGCCCCTCGATGCGCGCGGTTTCGCCGAGGAGCACGGGCAGCGATTCGCGGGTCGCGGCGGGCAGCCCGGCCTCGGGCGTGGAATCGATGAGCTGGGCGTGCATGCGGATGGCGGCGAGCGGATTGTGGATCTCGTGCGCCATGCCGGTGGCCATGCGGCCGAGGAGGGCGAGACGCTCGATTTTTTCGCGGCGCGCACGTTCTTCCGCAAGCTGCGCACGGGTCTCGAGGTAGGCGCGGGCGAGCTGGCCGATTTCGTCGGGACGCTCGGAGCCGGGGAGATTCGGCTCGGCGTCGTCCTGGATGTGAGGGAGGCGCTCGGCGATGAGCCGGAGCGGCCGGACGAGCCCGCGCGTGAGCGCCCACGCGAGGCCGACTGACAGCAGCCAGAAGGCGCCGAGGACGAGCAGAGTCCGCGGCTGCATCAGGAAGCGCAACGCCGGCTCGACGCGGCGCACGACGATGAGCGTGGTCTCCTTTTCCACGGGAACGGCGATGGCCTCAAAGTTGGCTCCCGCGCGCACGATCCCATCGCCGGGCGTCAGCGCGCCGAGCAGATTTGTCTGCTCCCCGAGCGGGCCTTCCGGCGGTGGCACGAGTTCCTTTCCCTTGCGAAACTGCATGCCGACGCCCGCGCCCGATTGCATGTCCCACGAGCCGTGGCGGAAGAAGACCTGCATGTTGAGCACGCGCCCGATGGATTCGGCGACGCGCTCGTTGGCCGGCAGGCGGGTGCCGCGGATGAAGTCGGCATTGGTCTGCGCGAGGGTCGCGAAAACGGCGCGGGAATCGCGCCGGGCAGAGGCGTGAATCCAGAGCGCGAGCACGATGGAGCCGGCGACGACGAAGAGCAGCATCGGCCCGGCGAGTCGCAGCCAGAGCGGGGACGGGCGCGGGCGCGGCATGGCGGGATAACATGTATCCGCCCGGCGCTTGGCGAGGCTAACTTCCATCCCTCTGCGAGCGCTCGCAGGCCTGCGGGGGACGACGAAAACGCGGGTGGGTGGGCGGGACATCGGCGACTTTAGCACTCGCTGCACCAGAGAGATTTGCGGAATCGGGGAAGTGATTGCGATCACGCCGCTTCACTGGCATTCCCGCTGCTAACGGGCGCGCATCCATTTCCACCCACCATGAAGCTGCCAAAAATCCTGTTCCCCACGCTCGCCCTTTTCTCCCTCAGTGCCATCGGCCAGACGCCGCAGGCCGCGCTGGAAACTTCCATCCTCGATCCGGTGATCGTCACCGCGACGTCGCTGGAGCAGGATGTCTTCGACGTGCCCTACACCGCGCACGTGATCAACCGCGAGCGCTTCCTCGACCAGCGCTCGGCGCGCACGCTGGCCGATGCGCTCAGCGAGACGCCGGGCGTGATGGTGCAACGGTCCGGTTACGGCCAGGCGTCGCCTTTCATCCGCGGCTTCACGGGCTTTCGCACGCTGTTGCTGATCGATGGCATCCGGCTGAACAATGCGGTCTTCCGCGAGGGGCCGAATCAGTACTTCTCGACGATCGATCTCTTCACCGTGGATCGGCTCGAGGTGGTGAAAGGGCCGAGTTCCGTGCTCCACGGGAGCGATGCGGTGGGCGGCACGGTGAACGCGATCACGCGCGGCCCGGAGATGCTGCCGTGGCCGGAGGACGCCGGATACCGGAAAGCGGATACCGGATACCGGAAAGGGGAGGATAGTCCGGCGGCGAACTATCCGGTTGCCGGTATCCGCTATCCGGAATCTTTCTCGTTTCACCCCGGCGGCTTTTATCGGTACGCCACGGCGGAGGAATCGCACACGGTGCGCGGGGAGTTTTCCATGGCGGCGACGCCTCACGTCGGGCTTTTCGGCGGCGTGACGTGGAAGGACTACGGCGATCTGCGCGGCGGCGATTTGATCGGCGACATGCCGGAGACCGGCTACTCGGAAATCGACGGCGATGTGAAGATGGTCTTCCGCCCAAACAAGGACGTGGACATCACCGCGGCGTTTCAGCGCGTGGAGCAAAACAATGCGCCGCGCACGCACTCGACGATCTACGGGAAGAGCTTCGACGGCACGGCGCTGGGCACGGATCTGCGGCGGGATTTCGATCAACTCCGCGAGCTCGTCTATCTCCAGGCTGAGGCGCGCGAGGTGACGCCGTGGCTGAGCCGCGCGACGTTCAGCCTTTCCTATCACAATCAGGAGGAGGTGCAGGATCGCATCCGCGCCGACGGGCGGCGCAGCGTCAGCGGATTTGAAGATCAGCAGTACGGCGTCTTCGCGAAGTTCGAGAGCCCAAGCCCGCTCGGCACGCTCAGTTATGGCGTGGAATATTACCGCGATGAGGTGAGCTCCCATGGGCGCAGCTACAATGCGGACGGTTCGCTGCGCGCGATCGATCCGCGCGGACCGGTGGCCGACGATGCAAGCTACGATCTGCTTGGCGTGTATTTGCAGGATCAATTCAAGATCGGCGAGCGGGTCGAGATCACCGCGGGCGTCCGTTACAGCTATGCGCACGCGGAGGCGGATGACGTGGATCCGATTCCGACCGACGGCCTCATCCTCGGACCGCTGGATAAAGCCTTCGACGCCTTCACCGCGAGTCTGCGTGCGCGCTTCGACGTGACGAAGGAATGGAACTTCTTCGGCGGTGTTTCGCAGGGCTTTCGCGCGCCGAATCTCTCGGACTTCACCTCCTTCGAACTCGCGCGCAGCGGTGAGCAGGAGACGCCGGCCGAGGACCTCGACGAAGAGCGCTACGTGTCATTCGAGTTCGGCACGAAGGCGCGGATCGAGCCGCTGCACGCGTCGCTTTACGCCGCATATTATTACACGCTGATCGACCACCAGATCGTGCGTTTTCCCACGGGGAGAACCATCGACGGCCTCGTGGAAGTGACCCGCACCAACGGCGGGGACGGCTACGTGCAGGGTGTGGAGTTCGGCGCGGAGTGGAATTTTTACCGGGGCTTCCACCTCTTCGGCACTTTCAATTGGCAGGAGGGTGAGGTGGACGTTTTCGAATCCGATGTCTCCGTCCGGCGACCGCTGTCGCGCGTCGCTCCGCTCAGCGGCATGGCCGGCCTGCGTTGGGAATCCGCAGGCGGCAAGTGGTGGCTCGAAGGTTCCGCCTCGCTGGCCCGCCGGCAGGATCGCCTCGCGCCCGGCGACGTTCTCGACACACAGCGCATCCCGCCCGGCGGCACCGGCGGGTATTCGGTCTATGCGGTGCGCGGCGGCTGGCGGCCGACGGACTATCTGTCGTTCACCGCGGCGGTGGAAAATGTCACCGACGAGGACTACCGCATCCACGGCTCCGGGCTGAACGAGCCAGGGACGAATGTGGTGCTGGCGACGCGGCTGAAGTTCTGAGCGTCGCCCGAATTGACAGCCACGGAAGCGCCTGCCAGCCTCGCCGCCTTTTCCATGAAAAAAGACATCGCCACCACTGACGCTCCCGCCGCTGTCGGCCCATATTCGCAAGCCATCGCCGTGGGCAATCTGCTCTTCTGCGCCGGGCAGATTCCGCTCGATCCGGCGACCGGCAATTTCGTGGGCGAAGGCGACGTGACCGCGCAGGCCGAGCGCGTCTGCCAGAACATCGCGGGCGTGCTGAAGGCGAACGGAATGACCTTTGCCAATGTCGTGAAGACGACGGTCTTTCTCACCGACCTCGCGAACTTCGGGGCGATGAACGCGGTGTATTCCAAGTACTTCATCGAACCATTTCCGGCGCGCTCCACGATCCAGGTCGCGGGCCTGCCACGCGGCGCGAGTGTGGAGATCGAAGTGGTCGCAGCGAGTTGATAGTTGAGGGTTGAGTGTTGAGAGGCGCGGCATCTGGAGTCCGAGCGCCAATCGAGACACGCCTCTCAACTCTCAACTATCAACTCTCAACTTTCCCGAATGACTTCCACCGAACTCCTCGATCTTTTCCGCTCAACGAAGGCGTTGCTCGACGGGCATTTCCTGCTCCGGTCCGGGCTGCACTCGCGGCAGTTTTTCCAATGCGCGCTCTTGCTCCAGCACACTCAGATCGCGGCGCGCGTTTGCGGTGCGCTCGCGGAGAAGCTGCGTGGCATTGAAGCGGAGAGCGTGATCTCTCCGGCGCTGGGGGGAATCATCGTCGGTCACGAAATCGCGCGGGCGCTCGGCAAGCCGCACATCTTCGTCGAGAAAAACAACGAAGGCGGACTCGTCCTGAGGCGCGGCTTCGTGATCGCGCCGGGGACTCGCTTCATCGTCGCCGAGGACGTGGTGACGCGCGGCGGGCGGGTTGCGGAGACGATCGACATCGTGAAGACGCATGGCGGGGTGGTGGCCGCGGTCGCCTCCATCGTCGATCGCAGCGGCGGGAAGCTGCCCGATTTCGGCTGCCCTTTCATCGCGCTGACCGCGCTGAATGTGGAGGCGTTCGAGCCGGACAATCTTCCGCCCGATCTCGCGGGGACGCCGGCGATCAAGCCGGGGAGCAAGTAGGGCGGACCGTCGTCACGGGCGGTGTCTGCGTCCGGGTGGAGCACTCGACTCGAGTGCTGTTCCCGGCGACCCGCCGGGAACAACTCGACACGCGTCCGGCGGTAAGATTTGCGCTCCGACATTCGCCGGCGTCGATCTGCTTCTGTGGCTCCCCACATTCCTTTTGGCGGGTCGCCAAACGGTGCACTCGGGTCGAGCGCTCCACCCGGAGGAAGGCGGGCCGCCAGCTTACGGACGCACCCAGAGCTGCTCGCCGTGGCCGCCGGGAAGGAGGCGATAGCGGTTCGCCCGGACGAATGTTTGAAAGTCTCCCTCCACTTTGCGCTCGGCGCCGAGAAGGAGCGCCGCGGGCGGATCTGTCTGGAACATCTGCGCGAGCGAGGCGGGGGTGGGGATTTTCAGGCGCGCGGCTTTGCCCGGCTCAATAAAGGGGGCAACGCGCCAGGCAAATGGACCGGTCACGAACTCGGGGTAGATTCGCCGGCCGGCTTCGAGCGGGCCGATGGGCGCGAGCGTGAGGACGCGTGTGGACGCCGGCAGGACGTGCAGGTGGGCGGCCTCGGTGTGCAGTTCGATCGAGGTCCAGTGGGACGGCTGGAAAAGCTCCGGCAACTGGTGATACCCGACCGCGCCGCGTCCGACCGAGAGGAGGACGCCGGCTGCGGCGATGAGCGCCGCGCCCCGGAACCAGCGCGACGCCGGCGGCAGCGCGGCCAGCGCGTAGGCGGCGCCGGCGATGAAGAAGAAGACGAACGGGTAGAAGTATTGCTCGAAGACCGGCGACGGGGCGAAGGAGCCGAGGAGGAGGAAGGGCAGGCACCAAAGAAGGAAGAGCAATTCCAGCGGAAGCGCAGCGCGGCCGCTGCGGCGGAGCGTGAGCGCGGCGGTGAGCGGGGCGAGGAAAGCCAGGACGAGGCCGAGGTCGGGACGGACGATCGACTTGAAAAGGTAGCGGGTCTTTTTCGCGATCGTCATCGTGCGCGGTTCGCCGGTGGCGAAGCGGTAGGTCACGTTGACCTTCGCAAACTCGAAGTTCCCAAACCACGCCGCTTCCGGCGCGAGCATCGCGAGCCAGGCGATGCCGCTCAGCGCGATAAGCACGCCCGCGGAAAACCACGCGGCCAGCGCGAGCCGCCGGCCGAGGTTCACCTTGATCAAAATGAGCGTCGCCAGTCCGAAGGGCGCGAGCAGCGGGGCGTAGGTGAGCCGGATGCCGATCGCGATGGCGAGGAGGATGCCGCTGGCGAAGAGCCAGCCGCCATGCGCGCGGCGCACGCCCGTGAGATGGACGAAGAAGGCCGCGAGCGCGAAGAAAAGCGGCGGCTCGTGATTCCACGCGTGGCCTGCGGTCTTGGTGAAGACCCAGGAGCTGAGCGCGAGGAGCATCGCGCCAGCCACGGCCCAGCGGGCGAAGCGCGGCGAGTGTGCGCGGAAAGCGTGGGCCGTCCCCGCGCCCACGAGTCCCACCGATGCCGCGACGCAGGCCGTGGTGAAGAGTCGCGCGGCGAGGAGCAGATGATCCGTCGCGTGAAAAAGCGCGGCGTAGATGAACGCGAGATACGGCGTGTGGAAGTGCGCGAAGTCGCGATACGGCAGCAGCCCTTCGCGGGCGACGAGGGCGCCGGCGGCGATGTGCTGATTCTCGTCGTGGTTCAGCCCCTGGGTCATGCCGAGGGTGAAGGCAAACGGCAGCGCGATCGCCGTGAAGATGAGGAAATCCCGCAGCCAGCGGGCGCGTGCCGGCCCGGGCGCGGCGGCGGGAATCACGGGACGACTTTTTGCGGCACCTGCCGGAGGCCCGAGGCCCCGCGTTCGCCGGACTCGTGATATTCGGCGTCTTCATTCACCTGCCAGAGATCATAGACGCGGCGCCCGGCGAGGATGTTTTCCGCGCAGAGCATCGCGGTCATCATGGAGTGATCCTGATTGTTGTATTTGTGCATCCCGTTGCGGCCGATGAGATGGAGCGAGGGAAACTGGCTTTCCACCTCGCGCCGCACGGTGCTGACATGCTCGGCATAGGCGTCGTCATAGACGGGATATGCCTTGCGCTGGCGCACCACGCTGGCGTCGAGAATGTCTTCATCGGTGGCGAGGCCGAGCTGGACCAGTTCGCGGCGGGCGAGGGCGATCAGTTCGTCGTTGGTCGAGTTCCAGAGCCCGTCACCTTCAAAGCAAAAATACTCCAGCCCGTAGCAGGTGGTGGCCGGATCGGGGACCATCTCGGGTGACCACGATTTGAAGTTCTGGATGCGGCCCACCTTCACGTGCGGGTCGTGGACGTAGATCCAGTTGTCGTCGAAGACGTGCCGCTCGCGGACGATCAGGGCGACGGTGAGGAAGTCGCGATACTTGAGGGAATTCGCCGCATTCGCCGCGAGCGGCGCGACGCGTGGGGAGAGCAGCCCGGCGAGTTCCCGCACGGGCGTGGTCGAGATCACGTTGGTCCCGGCGTGCGTCTGCTCGACACCCGCCGCATCGATGCTCGTCACCGTCCAGAGCGCCGTGGCGGCGTCGAAGCGGCAGCCCGAGACCCGCTGCCCCATGAGCACGGAGCCGCCGAGGCCCTTGATCCGCTCCGCGCATTTCTCCCACATCATCCCCGGCCCGCGCCGCGGGTAGCGGAAGGAGTCGATCAGCGTCTTCACCACGTCGCCGCGGGCCTTCGGTTTCCGCTTCGGGAGGAGCGCGTTGAAGATCGCGGTGCTGAGCGAGAGGCCCTTGATCCGCTGCGCCGCCCAGTCCGCGGAGATCTCCGTGCACGGCGTGCCCCAGACTTTCTCGGTGTAGGTCTTGAAGAAGATGCGGAAGAGCCGGCTGCCGAATTGATTCGTCACCCACTCCTCGAAATTGCGCGGGGACTTGATCGGGAAAACCCGCGCCCGGGCATACGAGAGCACGCAGAGCAACGACTCGAAGATGCCCAGCTTGAAGAGCGCCTCGAAGGCCCGCAGCGGGTAGGAGAAAAAACGGCCCCGGTAAAGAATCCGCGAGGAGCGCGGGCGGACGAGCATGTCCTCGGGCAGGATCTCCGTCCACAGGTCCTCGACCTCCTTCGATTTGGAAAAGAAACGGTGCCCGCCGATGTCGAAGGAATAGCCCTTGTAGTGGACCGTCTTGGAGATGCCGCCGACGTATTCCGGGTCGGCTTCGAGCACGGTCACGGGGACCTTTTGTTTCGCGAGCAGATAGGCGGCGGTGAGACCGGCAGGGCCGGCTCCGATGATGACAGTGGGACCGGTCGGCATTGAGGGGGCGAAAATTATCCGGGAACCCCGGACCGGCAAGCCTTTCGGGCGGAAATGTGCGCCCGGTCAGCACCCGATGGAGGGACACGCTCCGTCGTGTCCCAAAACCGCGGGCGAAGGCTGCGCGGAGCTCGACGATCCACGCCTCGCACCGCCGCCGCCCATTTCGATCTGGGACACGACGGAGCGTGTCCCTCCAGGGGGCGGACATATTCACGGAAGCCCGCTTGCGCCACCTTGACTCGCGGCTTATCACTTTACCCCCTTACGCCCAAATCATGATTAACTGGCTGCTCAAAAAGGTCATCGGCTCGAAGAATACGCGCAGGCTCAAAGCCCTGCGGCCGGTGGTCGCGCGGATCAACGAATTGGAGCTGGAACTCCAAAAGCTCTCCGATGAGCAGCTCCGCGAAAAGACGGCGCAGTGGAAGGCGCGGATCTCGGCGATCGAGGACCCGGATGCGCAGCAGGCGGCGCTCAATGAGGTGCTGCCGGAGGCCTTTGCCATGGTGAAGAATGCGGCCCGCCGTCTCTGCGGGACGACCTGGCAGGTGTGCGATCAGCCTTACACCTGGAACATGGTGCATTTCGACGTGCAGCTTCTCGGCGGCATGTGCCTTCACCAGGGGACGATCTCGGAGATGGCCACGGGCGAAGGCAAGACGCTGGTGGCGACCCTGCCGCTCTATCTCAATGCGCTGACCGGACGCGGGGCGCATCTGGTGACGACGAATGATTACCTCGCCCGCCGCGACGGCGAGACGATGGGCCACCTCTACAATTTCCTCGGCCTGACCACGGGCATCCTCCAGCACGACCAATATCCCGACGAGCGGCGCGCGCAGTATGCTTGCGACATCACTTACGGGATGAATTCGGAGTTTGGCTTCGACTACCTGCGCGACAATGGCATGGCGACTTCGGCGGAGCAGCAGGTGCAGCGCGGTTACTATTTCGCGATCGTCGATGAGGTGGATTCCATCCTCATCGACGAGGCGCGCACGCCTTTGATCATCAGCGGCCCGGCGACGGTCTCGACGCATCAGTACGACAAATTCCGCCCGCTGGTGGATCAGATCGTGAAAAAGCAGACCATGCTGTGCAACCGGCTCGTGTCCGAGGCGGAGCAGCTTTGGGAAGAGAAGAAGGTCGAGGAGTTTGGCGTCAAGATGGTCAAGGTGAAGCTCGGCATGCCGCGCAACAAAGGCTACCTGCGCGCGATGGAGGAGCCGGAGAAGCGGCGGGCGATCGACAAGGCGGAGCTGAGCTTCTTCGCCGACACCCGGAAGGAAGAGCTCTTCAACCTCAAGGAGGAGCTGTTCTTCACCGTGGAAGAGCGCCAGCACGAAGCCGATCTGAGCGAGCAGGGCCGGCTTTTCATGAACCCGGATGACCCGGACACGTTCGTGCTCCCGGACCTGATCACGCAATTTGCCGACATCGACAACACGCCCGGCCTGACCGATGCGGAGAAGATCGAGGAGAAGTCGAAGCGGCAGGCGTTCTGCGATCATCAGAGTGAGCGCATTCACAATATCTCGCAGCTCCTCAAGGCGTACTGCCTGTACGAGAAGGACGTGCAGTACGTCGTCGAGGAGGGGAAGGTGATCATCGTCGATGAATTCACGGGGCGGAAAATGACGGGCCGCCGCTGGAGCGATGGCCTGCATCAGGCGGTGGAGGCGAAGGAAGGCGTGCAGATCGATCGCGAGACGCAGACCCTGGCGACGATCACGATTCAGAATTTCTTCCGGCTTTACCAAAAACTCGCGGGCATGACCGGCACGGCGGAGACGGAGGCGAATGAATTCTGGGACGTGTACAAGCTGTACGTCGCGGTGATCCCGACGAACCAGCCGTGCATCCGCAATGACATGAACGACTTCATCTACAAGACGCGGCGCGAGAAGTTCAACGCGGTGGTGAAGGAGATCGGCGCGGCGCACGCGCGGCAGCAGCCGGTGCTCGTCGGAACGGTGAGCGTGGAGGCGAGCGAGGTGCTTTCGCGCATGCTCAAGCGCGAGAAGGTGCCGCACGCGGTGCTCAACGCGAAGTATCACATGCAGGAGGCGGAGATCATCTCGCGCGCCGGACAGCCGGGCACGGTGACCATTTCCACGAACATGGCGGGGCGCGGCACGGACATTAAGCTCGGCCCCGGGGTGGTCGAGGTCGGCGGCCTCATGGTGATCGGCACGGAGCGCCACGAGTCGCGGCGCATCGATCGGCAACTCCGCGGACGCTGCGCGCGGCAGGGCGATCCGGGATTGTCGCGCTTCTACGTTTCGTTTGAAGACGACCTGATGCGCAACTTCGGCGCGGCGGATCGCATGACGAAGATGATGGAGCGCTTCGGCCTTGAGGAAGGCCAGGAGCTGGAACATCCGTGGCTGAACAAGTCCGTGGAGACGGCGCAGAAGCGTGTCGAGCAGCGCAACTACATGCAGCGCAAACGTTCGCTCGATTTCGACGACGTGATGAACAAGCAGCGCGAAGTCGTCTATGGCTGGCGCAATGAAGCGATCGGCACCGACGAGCCGCGCCCGATGCTGTGGGAGGTGATCGAGGAAATGATCCCGGCGAAAGTCGCGGAGTATCTGCCTGAAGGAGAGGATCGGAACGAAACCGGGCTGATCAACTGGATGAACACCACCTTCCCGCTCGGGCTCACCGCGGAGGCAGCGGGTTTCGGCACCAAGACGGTCGCGGAGATCACCGACTACCTCGTCAATCGCGTCAAGCAGAGCTACGAATTGAAGTGTTCGCATGAGCTGCCCGAAGCGGTGAAACACATCGAGCGTTACATCATTCTCAACGCGATCGACCGGCTCTGGCAGGAGCATCTCTACGCGATGGATTCGCTGCGCGAGGCGGTCTATCTCCGCGCCTACGGGCAGAAAGATCCGCTCGTGGAATACAAGAACGAGGCCTACGAGATGTTCACCGTGCTGATGGACAGCATGAAAGGCGAGATCCTGCACAATCTCTTCCGCTCGACCTCGAATCTCGAAGCGTTCGGCGCCTTCCTGCAAAACCTCCCGCAGTTCCTCAGCCACGCGGATGAGACCGGCGCGCAGACGACGGAGGCCACTGGCGGCGGGCGGCCTTCGGCTCCCCGGCCCCGGCCGCCGACGGCTGCGCTGGAGGGGAATGGCGGGTCCGATGCATCGCTCGACGACGTCTTCGAGACCCAGCGCGCTCCGGCTCGCGACGCCTCGAAGGTCGGACGCAATGATCCGTGCCCCTGCGGCAGTGGAAAGAAGTACAAGAACTGCTGCGGCCGGCTGGCGTGAATCGCTGGGATGCGGGAGCGGTGCCGTTCGGTTTTCGAAGGTAGGAATCACATCCAGCAAGGGATCCACGTTCGTTCCAGTGGAACCCCATGAACAAACTTTCTGACGAGCCTGTCTGGCTGGGGATTGATCTCGGCACGCAGAGCGTTCGCGTGGTCGCGCTCACCGCGACCGGAGGGGTCGCGGGCATCGGCTCGGCAAAGCTGACCAGCCACCGCGAGGGTCCGCGGCATGAGCAGGATCCGCTGGAATGGTGGACCGCTGTCTGCGTCGCGGCACGGTCCGCGGTCGCCGGGATCGCCCCAGCCGCCATCCGCGGACTGGCCGTGGACGGCACCTCGGGAACGATCCTGCTGTCCGATCGCGACGGGAAGCCGCTTACGCCCGGGCTGATGTACGACGACACGCGCGCCACGGGCGAGACATTGCTCGCGAATCGCGCGGGCGAACGAGTCTGGGCCGCGCTCGGCTACAACCGCATGCAGGCCGCGTGGGCGCTGCCGAAGCTCCTCTGGCTCCTGCGCGCCCACCCGGAACTCATCTCGCCGCACACCCGCCTCGCGCACCAGACGGACTTCATCAACCGCAGGCTCGCGGGACGCGCCGTGGCCACGGACACGAGCAACGCGCTGAAGACAGGATGCAACCTCTCCGATGAAACGTGGCCGCACGAGGTCTTCGCCGCGCTCGGAGTGCCGCCCTCTTTTCTTCCTCCGCTCGCCCGCTCCGGCACGCCGATCGGCAGCGTCGGCGCCGTCGCGGCTGGGGAGACGGGCATCCCGGAAGGAACGCCGATCTTCGCCGGCATGACCGACGGATGCGCCGCCCAAATCGGCGCGGGCGCGCTCCGCCCCGGATGCTGGAACTCGGTGCTCGGCACGACCCTCGTGCTCAAAGGGGTGACGCCGCTCCAAATCAAGGACCCGAACGGAGTCGTCTATTCGCATCGCTCGCCGACCGGCCACTGGCTGCCGGGCGGCGCCTCGAGCACCGGCGCGGGCGTGCTTGCAAAGACGTTTCCGAACCGCGACCTCGATGAACTGAGCTCGAAAGCCATGGCGCGCGCCCCCTCGACTGTGATCGCTTATCCGCTCGCCGCGCGCGGCGAAAGATTCCCCTTTGACGCGCCGGAAGCGGAGGGGTTTCTGCTCGGCGAAGCGGCCGATGAGGTCGATCACTTTGCCGCGCTTTTGCAGGGCGTCGCGTTCGTGGAGCGGTTGTGTTTTGACTACCTCGATCTCCTCGGCGCACCGGTCGGCGGCGAACTGCGCCTGACCGGCGGCGCGGCGAAGAACCGCTCCTGGTGCCAGCTTCGCGCCGATGTCCTCGGGCGTCCGGTGACGATTCCCGAGAATGCGGAAGCCGCCATCGGCATGGCCGTGCTCGCCGCGTCAGCCGGTCGGCCGCTCGCGGATGTGGCGGATGAAATGGTGCGCGTTCGCGAAGTCATCGATCCGCGCCCCGACCGGACCGCGCAATTCCGCGAGCCCTATCTGCGGCTCGTTGAAGAGCTGGCACGCCGGGGGTGGCTCCCCTCGGTGGTGGCCCGGCACGCGCGGCGCCGCGCCCAGTAATCGGCCAAAATCACTTCGGGATCGGGAGACCGAGCGTCCAGAGGACCCCGTTGAGCAAGAGCCGGCGAAACTGCGGCACCGCGAAATCCTCGGCGGCTCCCATCGAGGTGTAAAATGCGCGGCGATTGCCGGCGACATTCGTCCACGCGAGCGGCTCGATTTCGGGGCGTCCTTCCAATCTCGCGGTGAGCAGCCGCGTCGCCGTTGGTGCGAGCTTTGGATATTTGTAGAGATGCGAGGGCACCGCAAATTCCTCGCGCGGCAACCCCGTCAGGATCGGGTGCGCCGCCGCCTCGGGAACGATCTTCGCGAACACCTTCGGATCGCGACCGTAGTGATTGTCGTAGCGCCCGCCGAACACATCCACGTCGAAGGTCTCCCAAGCACCCTCGGCTTCTCCTTTGCGTTTGCCAAAGGCATGGCTCGCCGTGCGGATGCCGGCGACGGGCTTGCCCGTCGCGACGTGCGCGCGGATCGCGTCCATCTGCGGCTTGGGTGGCGCGTGCCGGCGGACACTGACGAAAAGGAGATCCGCATCCTTGAGCGCGCCGAAATTCGGGAACTCTTCCGTGCCGGACTCGGGCAGGATCGAGAAGGTGCTGCGGATGCCACGCGGTTCGAGTTCTGCCTTGGCGAAAGCCGGAAGCGTCGTGGCCGTCGCGTATTCCGTCTCCCCGATCATAAAAAAAACGTGAGGTGTGCGTTTCGGGTCGGCGGCCAGGGAAGCGGCGATCGGAAGGACAACGAGGAGTGTGCGGAGGAGGTGAGTAAACATGGAGGTGATCAGCATAACTCACATTCTTCCCATTCGGTCCCGTTCGATGGGAGGCATGGGATGAGTGAGTCTCATGTGACCTATGACAGCAGCCCCGCCGGAAAAAGAAAACCCGCGCTGCGCGCAAATATGGGGGGCGCGCAGCGCGGGTCTCGAGGAGGAAAGCGGGATCCGCTCTCGGAAAAAACGATCAGCGTTTGCTGAACTGGAAGCGCTTGCGGGCGCCGGGCTGGCCGGGCTTTTTGCGCTCCTTCATCCGCGGGTCGCGGGTGAGCAGGCCGGCGGGCTTGAGCAGCGCGCGGAGTTCGGGGTTCGCCTCGGTTAAGGCGCGGG
Organism: Chthoniobacteraceae bacterium; assembly: GCA_031411395.1. Lineage (GTDB taxonomy): Bacteria > Verrucomicrobiota > Verrucomicrobiia > Chthoniobacterales > Chthoniobacteraceae > Chthoniobacter. The sequence goes on along the minus strand of JANOAZ010000302.1, from coordinate 21,778 downwards.
AGACCGCGAGCCGCACGGCGCCGGCCTGGCCATTCTGACCACCGCCGTGTGCGTTCACGCTCACGTCGAACTGGTTGATGGTCTTCGCCACTTCGAAAGGCTGGAGGACGATGTTCTGGAGATTGGTCGTCTTGAAGTATTCTTCGAACGTCCGGCCGTTCACTTCGATCTTGCCCGTGCCGGGCGACATACGGATGCGGGCGACGGCTTCCTTGCGGCGACCGGTGGCGATGAATTCCTGGGACATGAGTTTGTTGGGATGGGAAATTAAACGATCGCGGTCACGGCCTGCGGCTGCTGCGCCTCGTGCGGGTGTTCCGAGCCGCGATAGACCTTCAGCTTGGTGAAGGTGGCGCGTCCGAGACAGTTGTGAGGGATCATGCCCTTGACGGCTTTCTCGATGAGCAACTCCGGACGGCGCTCACGGCGAGCCTTGACGGTCTCGTGCTTGTGGCCGCCGACGTAGCCGGAAAAGGTCATGTAGCTCTTCTGCACTTCCTTCTTGCCGGTGACGCGGACTTTCTCGGCGTTGATCACGATGACGAAGTCGCCGGTGTCGCAGTGCGTCGTGTAGATCGCCTTTTCTTTGCCACGAAGGAGATTGGCGGCTTTCACGGCGACGCGACCCAGGACCTGGTCGGCGGCGTCGATGACCCACCAGTTGCGTTTCACTTCGTTGGCTTTGGCTGAAAATGTTTTCATGGCGATTCTGTCCCTGTGGAAAGGGGCGCGCAAACTAGGCGGGTGGCAAAGGGGTGTCAACGACTTTTCCAGACCAAGTAAGAGCCTGTCATTCCGACCGGAGCGTAGCGGAGTGGAGGAATCTCTCGCATCCGCGGGCAGCGGCGGTGCGGAGCAGCTGTGCGTCCGGCTCCGCGCCACCTCCGACCCCAGTTTGCGAGAGATTTCTCCACTTCGTTCCGCTCCGGTCGGAATGACGGTTTTTTTTTTGGAATGCTCCGCACACACGGCCTTCCCCGCTTGACCGCGCGAGGCCCGATGTTCGACTTTCCCCCGCATACATGGAGAACGCCGTCCCGGCTCAGCGCAAAGCGACCACTTCCCCAGCCCAGCGCTGGCATGAAGTCCATGGCGCGGATGGCCGTCCGCGCCCGCTTTTTGAGAAGCTGGTGCGCGATCTCTCCGATCTCTCGCCCGCGGACATGCGCATCCTTGACGATCGCATGGAGGCCACGCTCCGGGAGATGGGCGTCACCTTCGATGTCATCCGCACCGATCCGTGGGGCCAGCAGCCGTGGACGTGCGATCTTCTTCCCCACGTATTCGAGAGCGCGGATTGGGCTTTGATCGTCCGCGGCATTCGCCAGCGGTTGCGGGCGTTCGAGTGTTTCCTGCGCGACGTATATGACCGCCGCGAGATTCTCCGGGCCGGCGTGGTGCCGACCCACGTGGTGCTCGGCAGCCCGCATTACCAGAATGCCGCCATCGGCCTGCCCCGGCCGCGCGATTCCTTTCTCCACCTCAGCGGCATCTGCCTCTCGCGCGACAGGCGCGGCGCATGGCAGGTGAAGCACCATCACTTCAGCCACGCCACGGGCATCAGCTACATGATGCAGAACCGCCGCGCGCTCGCGCGCGTGCTCCCGGAGATTTTCCAGGACGCCGCCGTGCAGTCGCTCGCCGAAGTGCCGCTCGTCGTGCTCGAGCGTCTGCGCGAGACGGCGGCGACCTTTGGCGGGGATCCGACCGTCGTGCTGCTCTCGCCGGGGGCGGGGCGCGCGCTTTCCACGGAGCAGAGCTTCCTGGCGCGGCGCATGGGTATCCCCATGGTGCAGGGCGGCGATCTTCTGGTTTTGAATGACCGTGTCTTCCTCAAGACCGTCCGCGGGCTGGAACGAGTCGAGGTCATCCAGAACCGCGTCGCCGACGCGTGGCTCGACCCGCTCGTTTTTCGCCGCGAGTCGCTGCTCGGCGTGCCCGGGCTCATCCACTGCCTGCGCAAGGGCACCGTGGCGCTCGTCAACACCGTGGGCGCGCAACTCGCCGACGATCGCAGCCTGCTCGGCTTTGCGCCGCAGATCATCCGCTTTTACCTCGGCGAAACGGCGATCCTCCCGAGCACGCCGACGCTCTGGCTGGGCGACATCGACCAGTGCGAACTCGTCATCGAGAACCTCGGCGATTACCGCATCCGCCCCATCTTTCGGGAGAATACCAGCGGGTCCTTCGAGCGCGGACTGCCGGCCGACGAAGCGAATCTGCGCCAGGAAATCCGCCGCCTGCCCGCGGCCTATGTCGCCCAGCCGCGGGAGGAAGGCGCGACGACCGTCTGTTACGAGCGCGGACGGAAGGTGGAGTATCCGCAGGATCACATCATGTTTGCCGTTCGTTCGGGGAATGACTTTCAGGTCTTCCCCGGTGCGCTCACCCGCGTTCACTCCCGCAGCGCGACTGCGGATGAATTTGGCTTCGGCTGGACCAGCAAGGACTCATGGGTGCTCAGCGACGAGACGACCGAGTCGCTGCTCCCGACCCTCGGGCGCCGCATTCCCGACTCGGGCCTGCCTTCCCGCCAGACCACGAGTCGCGTCGCAGAGTCATTCTTCTGGATGGGCCGCTACATGGAACGTGCGCATCACCAGGCCTGCCTGATCGGCGTCATCGAGACGCTCGAGACCGAGGAACTCAACTCCGCGGAGCGCAAACATTACCGCCCGATGTGGAACCGCCTGCTCCCGCCGCTCGAGAAAAGCGCGGGCACCAGCCGCCGCAGCATCGTCACCCGGCTCGATCGCTACCGCCTCGTCCTTTCGCCCGAGCGCGGCTCGGTGGTCAGCACCTTCCTCCGCGCCGCGCACAATGCCGAGAGCGTGCAGGACAGCCTCAGCCCGGAAGCGTGGGCGACGATCACCAATCTCCGCACGCGTTTTCAGCGCGCCCGCTTTCGCGAGGAAATCAACGAGTCGGAGGCCGTCCGGACCACCCGCCGCATCGCCGATTTTGCCACCCAGCTCATCCCGCAATTTTTCGCCGTTTGCGCGAATACCATGCTCGCCGACGATGGCTGGCGCTTCTGCGAAATGGGCCAGATGCTCGAACGCGCGATCATCACCGCGAACTCCGTGGTCTCGATCAGCAAGGACCTCGACTGGACCGCCGGCGCCGAATCGCTGCACGGCGGAGAGATCCAGCTCAGCGCCTTCCTCCGCCTCCTCGGCTGCCGCGACGCCTACCGCCGCATCTACCAGATGCGCGCCGAGCCCATCCCCACGCTCGAGCTCCTCTGGCAAAATCCGCAGGTCCCGCGTTCCGTCGCCCGCTGTCTCACCCGCTGCGGCGATCTGCTCCGCGAATCGATCGCGCCCGAACTGCTCGGCACCTCCGGCGCGCCGAGTGCCATCGATTCGCTGATCGCGCGGCTCAAGGAAATCGACTGGCGTGTCTTCGTCCGGCCCTCGCAGGCGGAAGATCAACCCGCCAATCCTGACGCGATTCTCGGCGCCTCCCATCTGGACGCACTTGAGCCGCTGCTCGACGAACTGCTCGGCGCCACGCTCTCGATTCACGACGCCATCGCCGACAGTTTTCTCAATCATCAGGCCCGCATCGCCGCCTCCCATCGCTCGATCGATGGCAGCGCTGCCGCTGTTTAAGGGGCGCGCCTAAAGACTCGGAATCGGGCAATCTTACTCTTTGTCTTGCTCTTGCTCCTGCTCCTCCGTGCTTTATGGGAGCAAGAGCAAGAGCATGACAAAGAGGATGAGCAGGGCGCCCATTGGGGCTTTTCAGACGCGGCTGAATTTCAACCCCGCGGCACGGCGCCACTGCCAATGGCGCGGTTCTATTGACACAAAATGGGGACCCTATAAATCTCGCCCGCCGTTTCGCGCGCGAACTTTTCCGCCGACGACCTCCCACACTCATCCAGTGCCTTCCCGGACAACAACGCTTCACGGAGCCAGCCACCGCACCCGCGGCACGCCGGTGCTTTGCGCGCATGACAGGCCGTAGCCCGCTGTGGGCGGCCGTGCTCGGCATGGCCGGGGGCTGCTGTGCGGCCGCGGCTCAAGACGAGGCTCCGATGAGCCCGTTTTTCAGCCGGCATCCGGTGCTGCAATTCATCGAGCAACGACTCCCGGCGACTGCCACGATTGCGATTCCGCCGGAGCCGGCGGAGGCCAGGCAGGTCGCGACCGACGGCCTCTTGCGGGTGGTCTTCGCGGGCGTGCTCGATGAATTCCTCGCCCCGCCCTCGACTCTCGCGGATAAGGCCGGGGACTTGATCGGCGAGGTCTGCCGCGCCCGACCGGAGCACACCGCGGAGTGGATCGCGGTGGCCGCGGACGCGATCCTCCGGCACTCGCTTCCCACGGCGGAAAAGGATCTCAACACCGCCGTCGCCGCCGCCATCTCGGCGCGGCCGACCGCGGCTGGAGGCGTGGTGAGCCGGACGCTGCGGGAGATCGATTCGCGGGTCGAAGCCGGCGCGCGGCGCACCCCGGGCCGGACCGAGGCGGAGACGGCGCGGCGTTACGCCGGCACGATCGTGCTCACCGCGGTGCACTCGGTAAGAGCGCGGCCCGATGCGGTCGTGTTGATTCACGGCATCGCCGAACAAGCCCTCGCGGAAGCCGCCGCGCGCCAGTCGAACTACCTCGTCGTCGAGACCATGGCTGCGCTCGTGAAAGGCAGCGCCGGCCTGGACGGCGTGCGGCCTGCCGATCTCGCCAGATTCGCTTTCAGGAAATTCGCGCACAGCCAGCAAGAGACCGGGATCATCTGCGCAGGCGCCCTGCGAGGCGCCGGTTCGGAGTCCGCGTCGGTGATCAAGGACGAGGCCGCGCTGAATCTGTCCGTCCCTCTCGCCGCCTATGCGACGATCGTCTGCAATGCCTACGTCGCGGTGGCCGCGGCGCCTCAGTCGCCGCCGCCCGATGTGTCGCGCCTCATCACGCTGCCGAATGCCGACTACATCCCCGCGGTGATGATCGGCGCAATCACGGCGAATCCTCCTGCTGCCGCAAAAATACTGCACGACGGGCTGAATCGGGACCTCGTGCTCCACGGCCGCTCGACCACTCGCGACATCCTGGAGGCAGCGGTGATGGCCTGCGAAGAGCGGGCCCCGGAACTCGCCGCCGCCGCGGTGGGCCGGGGGGATCTCATGGAAGGAAACTCGCCGGCGCAAATCGCCGAAGGGCTCATCCGCGGCACGCCTATGGCGGGGATCGGCGCGGCCCTGGACGCGCTCCTGCGGGCGCAGGGAGATAGTGCGGCAGAGATCAAGGCGACGGTCGCGGGAGCGGTGGAAGGGGCCGTCGTGGCAAAGAAGGGGAGCGCGCTGAGCGCCATCACTCAGACCATCGCGGCGCACACCACGCGGGGCGTCGAGATGCTCGACCAAATCCTCGTTTCCGCGCCGGACGAACGTCAATCGGCCGCGCTTCTGGGCATGCTCGCGGCCCGGCGGGAGGAGGCGGGTGTCCTGCTCGATCGAGCGCTCAAACATGGCGACCTCGCCGCCGGCCAGGCCGGGCCGCTCGCCGCGGGCGGAGCCGTGGTCATCGCGATCCAAGCCGATGCGGCGGAGTTTTTCCGCGCCGCGGTGCGCCGGTTGATCGAGGGGGGGAAAGCTGCGCCCGACATCGCCGACGCGATCGTGCTCGGTGCGGCGCTCGCCAATCCGCGAGGCGCGGCGGCGGTGGCCGCGGCGGCCGTGGCGACCACGGACCTGCCGCCGGAACGGATCGCCGCCTCCGCTTCCCGAGGCGCGCCCGCATTCGCGGAGCAAATCGGCTCGGCGGTGGATCACGCGGTCCACGTGAAGGGCGGTTCCGCGGATCTTTTTCGGTTCGTGCGGCAGCAGGTTTCGGCACGTCCGGAGCGCGCCGCCGGGATCGTCACCGGCGCCATGGCGGTCGCGCCTTCCCTCGGCCACGTGACCGGCCCCGCCGCCGCGCTCGCGGCGCCCGAGGCGGTCACGCAAATCGTTCCGCGGTTGTTTGCCTTCTCGACGGTGCGGCATCCCGCGAGCCCGGAGCCGGTGGATGCTCCGGGGGAATTTGCGGCTCTAACCAGCGGAGTGATGCAGGGAGTGATCGACGCCCGGCTCGATGCCGATGCGGAAAGTCGCGCGATCTCCGAGGTGGTCGCGGCGTCGATCAAATCGGTCGTCGCCATCGGGCGCGGGCGCGTGGCCGCTTCGGCGCCAGGCGAGGCGGCGGCGATCGTGGCGGTGATCTCGTCGGCCATCCGCGCGACTCGCGGACATTCGGTCGCGATCGCACGGGCCGCGGCGCGGACGGTGCGCGCACTCTCGTGCAGGGAGGTGAATGCGGGCGCGATCAGGGATGCCGTGCTCGGAGCCGGTCCGCGCACGGAGTCGGCGAAGATCGCCGATGCCATCGCGACCGGCTTCGCGGAAGCCGACCAGCAGGTGCCCGCCGCGGAGGTAAAGGCGCTGGTCGATCGCGCGCACGACAGCGTGCCCGGGCTGCCCATGACTCCATTTCGCGATCTGTGAGCCGAATGTCCGTGCCTGCGCTGATCCTCATCCTGCTTGCCAGCGGTCTGATCGTTCTCCAGATCGCGATCGGTGGCGCCCGGCTCGTGGACGCCCTGCCCGCGTACCTCCTCATCGCCGCCGCGGGCGTGGGTGCGATCGCGCTGCGCAAGGGCGTGCGCGTGCGCCCGGACCTCCTCTGTCTCGCGAGCGCCGTGGCCTTCGCCGCCTATGTGGCCGGGCGCGCCCTCCTTTCCCCCGTGCCCGAGCTCGCGCGGCCGGATCTCTACATGGTTGCGGCGGCGCTCGTGGTCTATCTCGTCTGCACGCTCTACCTCAGCGATACCCATCATCGTTTCGCGATGACGCTCGCCCTCGCGCTGGCCGGCATCGTGCATGTGGCGATCGGGATTTTTCAGTTCAAGGATCAGCTCAATTTCATGCCGCTGCCGTGGATTGTCCGGCCCGACTTCGGCTTCCGGGCGAGCGGCTTTTACATCAGCCCGAATCATCTCGCCGCCCTCCTCGGCATGCTCGGTGTCCTCACCTTGAGCATCTGCTGCTGGAGCCGCGTGGCGCTGACCACGCGCGCATTTGCGTTCTATGGATTCATCGCGTGCCTGACGGGGATCGCGCTCACGGGCAGCCGGTTCGGGTACATCAGCACGGCCGTCGGGCTGGGGTTGTTTGCGGCGGTGAGCGTTTACCTGGCCCGGCGTTTCAACCGGCCGAACTTTTTCGGAGTGGCCATGGCGACCGCGTTCGTGCTCACGGCGGTGGTGGCGGTGGCGCTGCTCTTCGTGGTGCGCAGCGAGATCTATGAGAAGCGGCTCCGCCATGTCCACGATCCCAGCCGGCAGGCGGAAGTGCTCGCGCCCGCGGCGCGCCGCCAGCACCGGCTCAATCCCGCGTTTGGCACGGGCGGCGGCACGTTCCTTTACTACAGCCGGGAGTTTCACGGTCCCGAGGTGCAGACCGATCCGCAGCACGTCCACAATGAGTATCTCGAGCTGCTCGCGGAGTATGGCTGGACCGGCGTCGGCCTGTTTGTGGTGTTCCTCCTCGCGCATCTGCGCGCCGCGATCGGCGGGGTGCGCCGGGTCCTCGATCAAAAGCTCAAGCCGACCGCATGGACGGCGAGCAATGAACTCGCGCTGCTCGCCGGGGCCTGTTGCGCGCTCACCATCGGCTTTGTCCATTCGGCGCGGGATTTTACTTTCCACCTGCCGGCCAACGCGCTCATCGCCAGCTTCCTCTTTGCCATCCTCGCGAATCCCACCGTCGAGACCGCCGCGCGCCGCGAACGCCGCGCCTTCCCTCGCAGCCTCGCCTGGCTGGCGCCGATCGCCGCCGCACTGCTCCTGATCGCCGCTGCCGCCCGTCTCCCGTCGGAGGTGCTCGTGGAGCGGGCACGCCTCGCGCTTCGCGACCGGGACTATCCAGCGGCGCGGGACCTCGCGCGGCGGGCATCCAGGAGTGACTCGGGAAATGCGAGCGCGTCCTACCTCGCCGGGGAAGCATTGCGTCACCTCGCGCTGGAATCCGGCGATGCGCGGCAGGCCGGCGAGTGGCGCCGCGAGGCCGCGACTGCGTTTGAAGACGGGCTGAAGGTTTTTCCGCGCGACGTGCGCCTGCTCCTCAAGCTCGGCCAGGTGCTCGACGATCTGGGTGAAGTGACTCGCGCCGACGGGATCTTCGAGCGGGCGCTCGCGGCCGCGCCGCACTCCGGCACGGTGCATGCCCTCTGCGGCGTCCACTGGCACCGGCAGTGGCGGCTGGAGCAGGCGGGCCGCTTCTACCGGAGCGCGCAGGCCCTCGGCGAATCCCTCTTTTCCCCCGCCGGACTGCGCGATCTCGAACGCGACCAGGCGCTCATCCGGAGCAACGACGCGTTCGCCGATCTGCTTCCCGACCGTTGAAACGCGGACGGGGGAATGCCTCGTAATCATCCGCCCGTCCTTGCCATCGTGAGGGGCATCCGCGAGAAACCGCGCGATCATGACCCGCCTCCAGGCTTCGCTTTTCGTGCTCTTGCTCTGGGCCGGGATCTATCTGCCCGGGCTCGGTTCCACGGAGTTGAAGGGAGAGGAAGGCAGGCGCATTCTCCCCGCCGTCACGATGCTGGAGACGGGGGACTGGCTCGTGCCTTACGTGGGCGGCAAACCTTTCCTCCGCAAACCGCCGCTCGTGAATTGGGCCATCGCGGTGTCCTTCAAGATCACGGGTGTCCGCAACGAATGGACGGCGCGGCTGCCTTCCGCGCTCTGCGTGCTGGCGCTGGCGCTCACGATCGTGGGGACGAGCGGTCGCGGTTGGATGAATGCGGAGACGGCGTTCGTGGCGGCGGTGCTGGCGATGACGCAGTTCGGGCTGCTGGCCAAGGCGCGGTTCGCCGGCGCGGAGATCGAGGGGATTTACGCGCCGCTCGCGGGGATCGCGATCGTGTGCTGGCTGGCGTGGTGGTCGCGGGGCCGATCGCCGTGGCTGGTGTGGGTGGTGCCGGGCTTCGTGCTCGGGCTGGCGTCGCTCGCGAAAGGACCGTCGCTTCACCTCGTCTTCTATTACGCGATCGTGCTCACGGTGCTCGGCTCGGCCCGGCGCTGGCGCGAGCTGCTGCATCCCGCGCACTTCGCGGGGCTGGCGGTGTGCGCGGGGCTTTTCGCCGCGTGGGCGGTGCCGTATTTCAAGACGCCGGAAGCGAAGGACGCGGCCGCGGTCTGGAAGCGGCAGGGGATCGATCGCTTTACGGACAGTGAATTCAACGCGGGGAATTACTTCCTGAACATCCCGCGCGGCCTCGCGGACCAACTCCCGTGGCTGCTCCTCGCGCCGGTGCTCGCGGCGGCGCTGCGGAGGAAAAGGGACGAGGTGGTGGAACCGCGGACGGATGACCGCGCATTACGCGGATTTCGCGGATTGACGCGGATTTTCGGAGTGGGAGTTCGGGCGCACGCAGGTGAGGGGAGTGATGTGAGTGATGGGAGTTATTCCCCAAATCCGCGTAATCTGCGTAATCCGCGTAATCCGCGGTCATTCCCGGAGGCCGGTTTCCCCGATTGCACGGTCCGTGCGCTTGCGTGGGCGGTCGCGGGATGCTTTTTCGTTGTGCTCCTGATCCCCGGCACGTTGCCGCGGTACGTGCTGCCGCTGGGTCCTCCGTTCGCGGTGTTGCTCGCCGTCGCGGTGGCGAGGGTGGAGGAAAGTTCGCGGCTCTTCCGATGCTGGCATCTCGTGAATCGCGTCCTCGCCGCGCTCCTGCTGATCGCCTGTTGCGCCGCGCCGTTCATCGTCAGCGCGAGCCAGTCGGCGCCCGGAGGACTCGCGCCGATCCGCGCGGCGTTACTCTGTGCGCCGCTGCTGGCGTTGGGGGCAGTGATCGTCGCCCGGCGGCCGGTGGCGCTGCGCCCCGCAGGGCTTGCGGCGGCGACGGGAGCGGTATTCGCGATGGGCGCGTGCCTTTACGCGATCGCGGCGATCCCCTGGATCACGCGCCGGGACGATGTGCGCCCGGTGGCAGCGGCGATCGACGCGGCCATTCCACCCGGAGAGCGGCTCGTCATCTACGATCCCGGCTACCTCGCGGCGATCTTCTACCTTCGCACTCCGTATCGCTACGTCCTCTCGCGGGCGGAGATTCCCGCCGACGTCCCGTGGGTGCTCGCGCGGGGAAAGGAGCGCGAGAAGTTCGCCGAAAAGCGCCCGGACCTCCTAGTGGCCCGGGTCATAGCCGGGCAGCGCGGCGACGAGCTTTTGCTCTTGCAACCCCGGGTCGGAATTCAAAAGCTGCCCGCCCCCTGATCCCGGCAGGCAGGACGTTCCGACTGTGCGAGTTCGGTCGGAATATCCCGCTTGTGAAATTTTTCACAAACAACGCTTGCATCGCTTTCCCGGAAATTATTTAGTGACCGCCTACTTCGATTTCTCTTCGATGTTCATCGCCAATTTCCTGAACCTCCGCAGCTCCGAAACGCTCTAGCATGGCGAACATCTTCCCGCGCGGCAGCAACCTGCTTCCCCTCAAAATCGTCCTCTGCGTGCTGATCCTCGGGCCCGCGGTGTCGGGGGCGATGTGGTACTATTTCACGCCGAAATACACTCGCGTCGGGTATCAGCCGAGTCAGCCGGTCGCATTCCCGCACGATATTCATACCTCCCAGCTCGGGATGGATTGCCGCTACTGCCACAGCTTCGTCGAAGTGGCCGCCCACTCCAATGTGCCTACGACGCAGGTCTGCATGAACTGCCACACGCAGGTCCAGAAGGACAACCCGAAGCTCGCGCCGCTGCGGGAATCCTGGGCGACGGGCAAGCCGGTCGAGTGGGTGCAGGTCCACAAGACGCCGGACTACGTTTATTTCAATCACTCGGCGCACGTGAATCGCGGCGTCTCCTGTGTGAGCTGCCACGGCCGGGTGGATAAGATGCCGATCGTGTATCATGCCGAGTCCCACTCGATGAAGTGGTGCCTCGATTGCCATCGCAATCCCGAGAGCGCGCTACGGCCGCTCGACCAGATCACCAATCTCGGCTGGCAGCCCACGCCCAAGGCCGGCCAGACCGTCGCGGAAGCCCAGTTGGAGCAGGGCAAGCTGCTCAAGGACCACTGGCGCATCAACCCGCCCGATATGAACTGCGCCGGCTGCCATCGATGAAACGAATTCTCCAACACCCCGCAGAGCCGACGACCGGCAAGAAATACTGGCGCTCCCTCGGGCAGCTTTCCGGCACGCCGGAATTCAAGGGCTGGCTCGAACGCGAGTTCCCGCAAGGTGCGGCGGAATTCAATGGCGGCGAAACGACGCGCCGCAACTTCCTCCAACTCATGGGCGCCTCGATGGCTCTCGCCGGGCTCAGCTTTGCGGGCTGCCGCCGGCCGGAAAAACATCTCGTTCCCTTCACCCGCGGCGTGGAGTGGTCGATTCCTGGCAAGGCGCTTTTCTTCGCGACCTCGTACCCGACCCGGAAAGGCGCCGCGCCGCTCGTGGTCGCGACGCATGACGGACGGCCCACGAAGATCGAGGGCAACCCGGCGCATCCCGTCAGCAAAGGCGCGACGGACTTGCTGACCCAGGCATCCATTCTCGATCTCTACGATCCGGATCGTTCCCGCCATTTCCTGAACAAGGGCGGGCTGTCGGACTCCGCTTCCTTTGAAAAGGCACTCGATGAACTGATCAAGGGTGCGGGTGACGGCACTGGCCTCGCCTTTCTCCTCGAAGACATTTCCACTCCGAGCCGGGAGCGGTTGCGCGGGCTGATCGCGAAGAAGCTTCCGAAGGCGACGTGGACGATCTACGAGCCGCTTGGTGCGGAAGGCGCGGGCATTTTCGGCCCCGGGATTGAAGTGATCCCGGCGATCGAGAAGGCGGATGTGATCCTCTCGCTGGACAACGATTTCCTCGGAACCGATGGCGATGTCGCGAGCAGCCGCGCCTTCAGTTCGCGCCGCGCGGTGACTGGCCCGGACTCGAAGATGAACCGGCTCTACGTCGTCGAAAACCGCTACACCGTGACCGGTGGCATCGCGGACCATCGGCTGCGGTTGCCGGCGAGCCAGGTGGGTGCGTTTGCGGCGGCGCTCGCGGTGGAAATCGCGGCTGCGACCAAGGACGTGGGACTCGACGGCGTTGCGAAGGCCGCAAAGTTTACGGCGGCGAACTTCAATCAGGATTGGGTCAAATATTCCGCCGAGGATCTCGTCGCGAATAAGGGCAGGAGCCTCGTGCTCGCCGGGCCGCGCCAGCCTGCGGCGGTGCAGCACATTGCCGCGGCGATCAATGCGGCGCTGGGGAATCTCGGCAAAACCCTCACCGGCCGTAAGGCCGCGGGAACCGCATCGCAAAACCTCGCCCAACTCGCGAAACAGATTTCCGACAAGCAGGTCAGTGCGATCATCATCGTGGGCGGCAACCCGGTTTACAACGCACCATCGGATCTGGAGTGGGCAAAACTTCAAGGTTCGGTGGGGACGGTCGTGCGGCTCGGCGCTTACGAAGACGAGACGTCGCAGGGCGCCACCTGGCACGCGCCGCTCGCGCATTATCTCGAGAGCTGGGGCGACGGGCGCGCGGCGGACGGCAGCTACGTTTCCGTGCAGCCGATGATCCTGCCGCTCTACGGCGCTTGGTCGGAAAACGATGTGCTGGCGAAGTTCGCCGGGCTGCCGAAACCGACCGGGCCGGAGCTGGTGCAGGAGGCTTACAAGGAGCTCGTGAAGCCAAACGACTTCACCGTGGCATGGGCGAAGTTCCTCCACGACGGCTTCCTCGCCGGCGAGACGCCGAAGGCCGAGGCGCTTGTTTTTAACGCAGCCGCAGCCACTCAGGCTGTCGCGCAAAGCCCGGCGCCCGCGGCGACCGGGGACAACACCTACGAGGTCGTTTTCCTCGCCTGCCCGAAGGTCGATGACGGACGTTTTAGCAACAATGGCTGGCTCCAGGAAGTTCCCGATCCCATCAGCAAGCTGACGTGGGACAACGCCGCGCTGATCAGCCCGGCGACCGCGAAGAAGCTCGGCGTAAGCGCTCCGGACCGGCACATGACGGTTGCCACCATCGAGGTGAAGGTCGGCAACGCGACCCTCGAACTTCCGGCACTGATCTCTCCCGGCCACGCGGATCACTCTGTCTCCGTCGCGCTCGGTTACGGGCGGACGCGCACGGGTCGCGTCGGCACCGGCGCCGGGTTTGACGCTTACAAGCTGCGCACCTCGGCGACGCCTTACTTCGCCACCGGCGCCAGCGTCCGCGTCACCGGCAAGGAGTATCAGCTCGCCGTCACGCAGGAGCACGGCGTGCTCGAAGGTCGCGGCGCGGATCTCACCCGCGAGGCCACGCTCGGCGAATACAAGGACAACCGCGAGAACAAGGAATACTTCAAGAAGATGGGGATGGATTCCCATATTCCGAGGAATGTTTCCCTCTACGGCAACCCGGCGCTGAACAAGCCGGACAGCATCGACCCGCACGCGTGGGGCATGACCGTCGATCTCAATGTCTGCACCGGCTGCTCTGCGTGCATGGTGGCGTGTCAGGCGGAGAATAACATCCCGGTCGTCGGCAAGCGGCAGGTCATCGACGGCCGCGAGATGCACTGGATTCGCACCGATCGTTACTTCGCGAGCGAAGGCGACGCGGACATGGACGATCCGGAACTCGTCTCGCAACCGATGATGTGCCAGCACTGCGAAAACGCGCCGTGCGAGACCGTCTGCCCGGTCAACGCCACGGTCCACAGCGAGGACGGTCTGAACGTCATGGCCTACAACCGCTGCATCGGCACTCGCTACTGCGCGAACAACTGCCCTTTCAAGGTGCGGCGCTTCAATTTCTTCGATTACAACGAGCGCAAGCTGCCCGAACTGCGGAAGTGGAACCTGGTCAGCGACCGGGGCATGGAGGATTCGCTGAAGCTGAGCAAAAACCCGAATGTCACTGTGCGCATGCGCGGCGTCATGGAGAAATGCACCTTTTGCGTGCAGCGCATCCAAGAGGCGAAGATCGCAACCAAGGTCGCGGTGCGTGATTCCGCCGACGTGCGGATTCCCGCCGATGCTTTCACCAGCGCCTGCGCGCAGGTATGCCCGACCGGGGCGATCACGTTCGGCGACATCAATAACAAGGAGAGCACCGTCTCGAAGATTCGCGCCAGCGAGCGCGGTTACCGGCTGTTGGAATACTTGAATGTCAGCTCCCGCGTCACCTACCTCGCCCGCATTCGCAATCCCAACATGAAGATGCCTGGTGCCGACAAGATCGGCGCAGCGATGAAGACTCACCACGGACATGGTGAGAAACACGAAGGCGCCGCCAAACCCGGAGGCCATAGCTAATGTCTGACGCCGTCATCGCTCTAGAAACGCCGAAGGAACTCCAGCGCGTGCCGCTGGTCACCAATGATCGCAAGCTTCCGTGGATCAGTGATTCCGTTTCCGAGATCGTCGAAGGCCGCACCCCGCTCTGGTGGTGGATCGGCTTTCTCATCACGGTGCCGATCGCGTTGTTCGGGCTGATTTGCATCGGCTACCAGATCTCGAATGGCGTCGGTGTCTGGGGTGAAAATCATCCGGCCGGCTGGGCGTGGGATATTACCAACTTCGTGTTCTGGATCGGCATCGGCCATGCCGGAACGCTCATCTCGGCGATCCTTTTCCTGACCCGGCAGAAGTGGCGCACCTCGATCAACCGCGCGGCCGAAGCAATGACGCTCTTCGCGGTCATTTGCGCCGGTATCTTCCCCGGCATCCATGTCGGTCGTGTCTGGATGGCCTGGTTCCTCGCCCCGCTCCCGAATGCGAACGGCATCTGGCCGAACTTTCGCTCGCCATTGCTCTGGGACGTGTTCGCGGTCTCGACCTATTTCACGGTTTCCGTGCTCTTCTGGTATGTCGGCCTCGTGCCCGACCTCGGCACGCTGCGTGATCGCGCCAAGTCCCGGGTCGCCAAATACATCTACGGCATCTTCGCCCTCGGTTGGCGCGGCGGTAACCGCCAATGGCGCCACTACGAGATGGCGTATCTCATTCTCGCCGGCCTCTCCACGCCGCTCGTGCTCTCCGTGCACTCAGTCGTGTCCTTCGACTTCGCCACGTCGATCATGCCCGGTTGGCACACCACCATCTTCCCGCCTTACTTCGTCGCCGGCGCGATCTTCGGCGGCTTCGCAATGGTGCTCACCATCCTGCTTCCCGCGCGGCTGTGTTATCCGAAGCTGGATGACATGATCACCCGGCAGCACGTGGACAAGATGGCCAAGATCATCCTGCTCACCGGCTCGATCGTCGGTTACGCCTACCTGATGGAGTTGTTCATCGCGTGGTATAGCTCCAACAAGTACGAGATCTTCACCTTCTTCAGCGCCCGCATCGGCATCGACAACAGCGGCTGGTACGCCTGGGCTTACTACTGCATGATGTTCTGCAACGTCATCTCGCCGCAGATCTTCTGGATCAAGTCGATGCGCCAGAACTACATCGTCGTCTTCATCGTCTGCCAGTTTGTGAACATCGGCATGTGGTTCGAGCGTTTCGTCATCATCGTCACCTCGCTCGCCCAGGATTTTCTGCCGAGTTCGTGGGGACATTACTCGCCGTCATGGGTCGAGATCTGGACCTTCATCGGCACGTTCGGCATCTTCCTTTCGCTCTTCCTGCTCTTCATGCGCTTCCTGCCCATGATCGCGATGAGCGAAATCAAGATAGTCACGCCGGAGGCCGATCCGCATCACCATCCGCATCCTGAAAAGCCGGCTGAATCCGCCAAGGAGGGCGCTCACTAAGATGGCTGAATATCGTAAGATCTACGGTCTGGGCGCGGAGTTCGACAGCGCAGCGTCGCTCATGCACGCGGCGGAAAAGATCCGCGATTCCGGCTTTACCAAGTGGGATGTGCATACGCCCTTTCCCGTGCATGGGATGGACAAAGCGATGGGCCTCGGCAAGTCGTGGCTCTCCGCGCCGGTGTTCATCGGCGGAGCTGCCGGGTTGCTCACCGCGGTGTTGCTCTGCTGCATTCCGTCGTTTGGCATTTACCCGCTGATCGTCCACGGCAAGCCATACGACTGGCGCACGCTGCCGGCGTTTTTCCCGATCTTCTTTGAACTCACGGTGCTCTTCTCCGCGTTCACCACTGTCTTCGCCCTGCTGATCTTCAATCAACTGCCTAAGTGGTATCACCCGGTCTTCAACTGGGAGCGCTTCAAGAAGGTGACCGACAACGGCTTCTTCCTCGTTGTCGAGGCGCGCGATCCCAAGTTCTCCGAAAGCAAGACGCGCGAACTGATCGAGGGTATCGGCGGCCAGCACGTCACCTTGATTCACGACTGATCATGCTTCGCTACTTTTTCGCCCTCTTCGTCTTCGGCGGTCTCGTCATCGTGCTCTTCGCCGGTTTCCGCGGCACCAAGAGCCCGAACCCGCCCATCGAGATTTTCCGGGACATGGATCACCAGCCAAAATATCAGCCGCAGCACCCGAGTTCGTTCTTCGCGGACGGACGTGCGGCGCGCCAGCCGGTGGAGGGCACCATCCCGATCGGCTACGAAATGAAGGGATCCTACCTCCAGGCGCCGGCGCGCAACGCCACCTTCAGCCCAGCGGGCTTCACCAACCAGCCGGACTACTTTAACACCGGCAAATTCGGCGACGTGTACGGCGACGGTTTCCCCACGCAGGTGAAGGTGGACGAGGCGTTTCTCAAGCGCGGTCACGAGCGCTACGAGATCCACTGCACGCCGTGTCATGGGAAGACGGGCCAGGGCAACGGCGTCATCGGCCAGTTCGGTCTGGTGGCCATCGCCAACCTGCTCGATGAGCGCATCCGCGTGATGCCGGACGGCCAGATTTTCTCCACGATCACCCACGGCAAAAACACCATGGGCGCTTATGGCCCGAACGTCGCCGTGGAAGATCGCTGGGCGATTCTCGGCTATCTCCGGGCGCTGCAAAAGAGCCAGGCGTTCAAGCTCGCCGATCTCCCGGCGGAGAAGCAGAAGGAACTTCAAGCGAAGCCATGAGCGATCACTCCCACGACATCACCGCGGAGACGTTTGACCCGAAGAGCGCGGGTGGACTGCCTACGCTTTTTCTCGGAGCGGGCGTCATCGGCCTGGTCGGCAGCCTCATCGGTTTCTTCGTTTCGCGGGAGCAGTTCGCCTTCTCCTGGTTGTTCGGCTTCAGCTATTTTTTCACCATCGCGATCGGCGCGCTCTTCTGGACCTGCCTCCATCACGCGACCGACGCCGAGTGGTCAGTGGTGGTGCGGCGGCAGATGGAAAACCTCGCGCGGCTGCTCCCCATCTTCGTCATCTTCTTCCTGCCGCTGATTTTGTTCTGTGCGCCCTTGCTGTGGAAGTGGTGGGACATCGCCCCCGGCGTCGATCCACTGCTCGACGCGAAGCAGCCCTACCTTTCGCACGGCTTCTTCTACGTGCGGATGATCGTTTACTTTGTGCTGCTCGGCTGGATCGGGTGGAGCCAGTGGAAGCTATCCACCTCGCAAGACAAGGATGGCTCGCCGAAGCATACCTATCTTATGCGGAAGTTCGGCATCGGCGGAATTCCGGCGCTGGCCTTGTGCATTACCTTCGCCGGCTTCGACTGGTTGATGGGCCTCGACTACCACTGGTTCTCCACCATGTGGGGCGTCTATCTTTTCGCCGGGGCGGCGGGCAGCTCGATGTCACTGCTGGTGCTCCTGGTGACTTGGTTGAAATCGAAAGGTTACCTGAATGTCGTGAATGCCGAGCATTACCACATCATGGGTAAGTTCATGTTGGCCTTCACCATCTTCTGGGCCTACATCGGCTTCAGCCAATACATGCTCATCTGGTATGCGAATATCCCGGAGGAGACGATCTACTTCCGGATTCGCAATACGGAGTCCTGGTGGTACTTCAGCCAGTTCCTGGTCATCGGACGGTTCTTCCTGCCGTTCCCGATCCTCCTTTTTCAGGCAACCAAGAAGACAAAGCTCATTAACTTCGTCGCCGTGTGGGTGCTGGTCATGCAGCTCCTTGAGATCTACGTCATCGTGCTTCCCTCGCTGCACAAGACTGGATGGGCGCCGAGCTTCCTCGATCTTACCTCGCTAATCGGCATCGGCGGCATTCTCGGCTGGCTCTTCCTCAGGAATCTCCGCAACTCGAACCTCTTCCCAACTCGCGATCCGCGCCTCGCCGGTTCGATCAAACTCACCAACTGAGATGGCGACCGCTTCCTCTACTCGCAGCCCGAACAGCTTCCTCGTCTTCTGCGGCAGCCTTCTCGCGCTGCTCATCGTCGCGGGCCTTTTCGTCTTCTCCATCGCCGCTGGCCCGCGCCCGAGCGACCTCGACAAGAAACGGGCCGACCAGCGCGTCGCCGTGCGCACCAAACTCGAAAAGGAAGCCACCGACGCCCTCACGACTGAGGCATGGGTGGACAAGGCAAAGGGCATTGTCCGGGTGCCCGTGACCGGCGTCTTCGCTGCGACCGCGAAGGAACTTGCGGCCAAGAAGCCTGCGCCATCCCAGATCAAAGTGGAGCCGCCGCTCCCGATGCCGGTCATCGATCCGGCCGCGACCGAACCGCCGCCGCCCGCGCTCACCTCCGCTCCGCAGGGTGCCGACACCATTCGATTCACCGCACCTGCGACCCCAGCGCCGGCGGCACCCGCCGCACCGGCTTCAAATCCCACCGCGCCCGCCGCGACTCCGACCGCACCTGCTGCGACTCCGCTGCCGCCGCCCGCGACTCCGACTGCACCGAGCCCGACTCCGAGCGCTCCGGCCGCGACCCCGACTCCGCCTCCTGCGGGTCCGGTTCCCGCGCGCCCACCGCTCATCAATTCGCCCGAACAGAAATGACCGCTGCCGCCGAACCAGCTCCCGCACCCTTGATCACCACGCCCGTCTCCTCGGCGCCTCCGATGGATGCCGTCGAACGCGCCGAGATCGATGCCTCCACCCGTGGGCCGGTGCTTTTCTTTCTCGGCAACGCCGTGCTCTGGTTGCTCGCCGCGACCGTCTTCGGATTCATCACCTCGCTCCAGTTGCACAACCCCGGCTTCCTCGCCGACATCCCGTGGCTGACGTACGGCCGGCTCTGGCCTGCCTATACCAATGTGCTCACCTACGGCTGGGCGAGTCTCGCCGGGATGGGCGTTGCGATCTGGCTGATGGCGCGGCTCTGTCGGGTGAAAGTCCGCTTTGGCTCCGTGCTCATCGGTGGTGCCATACTTTGGCAGATCGGTCTCACTTTCGGAATCGTCAGCATCCTCGCGGGTCGCAGCAGCGGCGTGGAATGGCTGGAGATTCCGACCGCGTCGGCGGTGCTGATGCTCATCGGCTACGCGCTCGTTGGCCTTTGGGGCATCGTTCTTTTCGGCCTCCGCAAGGAAACTTCGGCCTACATTTCCGTGTGGTATCTCGTCGGCGCATTCGTCTGGTTCCCGTGGGTCTTCGCCACCGGCCACCTCACGAAGAGCCTGCCGCAGCTCCAGGGCGTGGTGCAGAACATCATCGGCGCGTGGGCCAGCCAGAGTTTCATCAGCGTCTGGGTCACCGCGGTCGGCCTCGCCGTCGCTTATTACCTGATTCCGAAAGTCATCAATCGCCCGATCTTCAGCTACAACATCGCGACGATCGGTTTCTGGGCCTTTATTCTCTTCGCCGGACTGACCGGCGCGACCCGGCTGAGCGGCGGTCCGGTGCCGGCCTGGCTGGTGACGCTCAGCATCTCGGCGAACATTCTTTTGCTCGTCCAGATCATCACAGTCGGCGTGAACCTCGTCCGCACGATGCACGGCCAATATCACATGGTCTATCACTCACCGACCATCCGGTTCACTTACTTCGGCGTCGTTTCGTTCCTGATCGGCAGTGTGCTCGGATTGCTCGCCTCGCTGCGGTCCGGTGATCGCCTGCTGCACTTCACGCAGTTCCAGACCGCGCAGATGCACATCATGATCTACGCCTTCTTCACCATGGTGATGTTCGGCGCGATCTACTACATCCTGCCGCGCCTCGTCGGGTGCGAATGGCTGTCGTCCTCGATGATCACGTTGCACTTCTACGGCTCGGCGTATGGCGGTGGAATGATGATCGCCATGCTCCTCTTCGGCGGCATTGCGTCGGGACTTTCCTTCGTCGATCCGCAGGCGACCTTCGCGCAGATCATCCAAATCGGATTTGTCTATCTGCCGGGCCGTTCGCTCGCGTGGTTTTTGATCAGCGTCGGGCACCTGATCTTCGCGCTGCATTTCGTCCTCATGCTACTCCGCATCGGCCAGCCCGGCGGCGAGGCCACACTCTTTGTCCCGATCGAGGAGGAGAAACACTAAATGACTCGTTCGCTCACGTTCATCGCCTGGATCATCGCGTCCTTCGCGCTCTCCACCTACGCGCTGGTCATCATCCCGCAAAACCAGATCGCGGGGTTGCAGCCGCAGTACGCGGAGGACGAAGGCAAGATCGATCCAACCAGCATTTATCCGGTCGAGAATCGCGGGATCGAAAAGGGCCGCGCCGTTTATCAATCCGAAGGCTGCATGTATTGCCATTCGCAACAGGTGCGCGATGTGCAAAATGGCACCGACCTCGAGCGCGGCTGGGGTGAGCGCCGCACCGTCGCGCGCGATTACATCTTCGAACAACCGCCCTTCCTCGGCAGCACCCGACTCGGTCCCGATCTTGCGAATGTCGGTTCCGCCAAGTGGCGCAATGAAGCACTCGACGATCCGCGCAAGCCCGCGAAACGCGATGCAAAGTGGCACCTCCTGCACCTTTACGCGCCCGCCTCGATCATCACGGAATCGAACATGCCGCCCTACCGTTACCTGTTCGAGAAACGGAAAATAAGCGGGCAGAAATCGGCCGACGCACTCGATCTCGGCGGCAAGGATGCTCCGGAGCCCGGCTACGAGATCGTCCCGAAACAGGAGGCGAAGGATCTCGTCGCTTATCTCCTGTCGCTGGATCGCAGCCATCCGGTGAATGAAGTGAAATCACCCGCACCGGAGGCCGCGAAGAAGTGAGCACGCCCAACGATCGCCCGTCCATGCCCGAAGCCCCCGATCGCATCGATTACCAGGAAACGCCGGACATCACCGAAGTCCACGCGTCGATCCAGCGCGAACATTCCGAGCCTTCCGCGCGCGTCACGCCGATCCCGCTCTGGCTCACCGCCGTGTGCGGTGCGGTGATGGTCTGGGCCGGCACGTATTTCGGCGTCTTTCATGGCGGCCTGAGCGGCGATGTCTTCAACGAATACGAAAGTTCACCCGGTGTGCTCTTCCCGATCCCGGTGAAGCCCGGCGGTGCGGCGGCGGGGGCGGCTGCCTCGGCGCAGTCGCTGGCCGACATCGGCAAGGGAGTTTATTCCAACTGCGTCGCCTGCCATCAGCCCTCCGGCCTCGGTGTCGCTGGCCAATTCCCGCCGCTCGCCAAATCCGAATGGGTCACCGGTTCGGAGAAACGGCTCGTGGCCGTCCTGCTCAAGGGGCTGCAAGGCCCGATCGAGATCCAGGGCGCGAAGCAAACCTACGCCGGCAACATGGTCGGGTGGGAAAGCAGCCTCTCGGATAAGAAGATCGCCGCGGTCGCCAGCTACATCCGCGCGAGCTGGGGGAACGGCGCGCCGGAAATTTCCGAAGCGAAGGTCGCCGCGGCGCGCAAGGAATTCGCCGCGCAGAAGGTGCAGTGGACGGAAGCAGAGGTGCTTCAAATTCCAGCCGACGAGACCCTGCCCGACGCGGCCGGCGCGGTGGCTCCCGCCGCTCCCGGAGCGGCCGCTCCCGTGGCAGCGGCCTCGGCGCAGCCCGCAGCGGGCGGCGATCAGAT
>JANOAZ010000301.1:0-28585 GCA_031411395.1 Chthoniobacteraceae bacterium | reverse complement strand
GTTTTCCCGCAGTCGCGCCGGGCTCGTCTCGCCTCGAAGTGCTGCCGCCGCCGGAGTTCACCGGCCCGTCGAAAGTCGCCCCCGGCGCGCTGCCGCCCGGACACCTCATCGATGCGGTCGGTTCCTATGGCGGAAATTTCGAAGTGTCCGAGCGCACGGGCGCGGTCACGCTCGACTACCCGCTCGATCCCGTGTCGTCCGGCATTCTCTTCGTGCAAAAGACGGCGTCGCGCAGCACGGCGGAGATCGGCGACTTCGTGGATTACACGCTGCGCGTGAAAAGCGTCGCCACGGTCCCGCTCGCCGGCGTGGCGATCGAGGATCGGCTGCCCTTCGGTTTCGTGTATGTGAAAAAATCCACGCGCTTTGAGGGCCGGCGGGTGGACGATCCTCGCGGTGGGAGCGGGCCGGATTTGCGTTTCGAGATCGGCAGGCTCGCGCCCGGCGCAGTCGTCACGCTCAGCTATCGCGTGCGCATCGGCGCGGGCGCGCGGCAGGGCGACGGCATCAATCGCGCCCAGGCTGTGAACAGCGCGACGCCGCGCGTCGTGAGCAATGTCGCCACCGCGCGCGTGCTCGTCGAAGGCGGCGTCTTCACCGATCGCGGCACGATCTTCGGCAAAGTTTTTGTAGATAAAAACGGCAGCCGCACGCACGAAGCCGCGGAGCCCGGCGTGCCCGGCGTGCGGCTCTACATCGAGGACGGCAGCTACGTCGTCACCGACAGCGAAGGGAAATGCTCCTTCTACGGGATCAAGCCCGGCACGCACGTCGTGAAGCTCGATCGCACGACGCTCCCCGCCGGCGCAAAGCTCGCACCGCTGAACACGCGCAACGCCGGCGACGGCGGCAGCGTCTTCGCGATCCTGAAACCCGCCGAGCTGCACAAGGCGAACTTCGCCATCGCCAATGCCACCGAGAAAATCCTGATGGAGGTCGCGAAGCTGCGCGACGCGGCGGAGCGCGCGGAGGCCGGCGAGGCGGTGTCGAATCTGAAGGGCGATCTGCGGCGCGAAGGCGAGCTGCCGAATGCCGCCGATCCGCGTTCGCTGCCGGCGAGCGGCACGATCACGCCGGGCGTCTCGGTGCAGCCGACGACGCAGGAGCGCATCCATTCCTCCGACACACTCGTGCTCGGCGGGCAGCGTGACACTGGCGTCCCGCCAGTGAGTGCCGCGGGCTTCCAGCCCGCGGAACTCCCGCCGCACAGGCCGGAGGCCAGTGTCACGGCGCCGACCATTCCGCTGGAACAGTCGGCGACTGCGAGCGCGGAGCCCTTCGGCTTCATCGATCTCAAAGACCGCGACACGCTGCCCGTCGCGCAGACGGCGGTGCGCGTGAAATCCTCGCCCGGCGCGAAGATCGCGCTGCGGGTGAATGGCCGCGAGATTCCCGCCACGCGCATCGGCAAGCGCGTGACGCTCGCGGCGCAAGGCGTCGAGGCGACGGAGTTCATCGGCCTCACTCTCGAGCCAGGCGAAAACACGCTCGAACTCGTGCAGTTCGATCCCTTCGGCAACGCGCGCGGTGCGCAGAAGATCACCGTGATCGCGCCGGACAAACTCGGCCGCATCAAGATCACCGCGCCTGACGACGCCGTTGCCGATGGCCGCACGCCCGCACGCATCGGCGTCGATCTCGTCGATGCGAACGGCGTGCCCGTGACCGCTCGCACGGCACTCACGCTCGATGCAAGCCTCGGCCAGTGGCTCGTCGAGGACATCAATCCGCGCGAGCCGGGCACGCAGGTCTTCATCGAAGGTGGCCACGCGGAGTATCGGCTCGCCGCGCCGATCGAGCCGGGCGAGAGCCGCGTGCGCGTCTCCAGCGGCGTGTTGGAAGCAGACGCTGCGGTTTCTTTCCTCCCCGAGCTGCGTCCGCTCATAGCCGCGGGCGTGATCGAAGGTGCGATCAACGTCACCAAACTCAGCGCGGGCTCGCTGCGCCCGGTCAATTCGCGCGACACCTTCGACACCGAGCTGCGCGAGTTTGCCGCGCGCGGGAATGGCAGCTCCGCCGCGGGGCGCGCCGCGTTTTTCATCAAGGGCAAAATCCTCGGCAGCTACCTGCTCACCGCCGCTTACGATTCGGAAAAGGACACCCGCGAGCGGCTCTTCCGCGACATCCAGCCGGACGAGTTTTACCCGGTCTATGGGGACTCGTCGGTGAAGGGATTCGAGGCGCAATCGACGGGCAAACTCTACGTCCGCATCGACCACAAACGGTCGTATCTGCTCTACGGCGACTTCGTCACCCAGACGGCGGGCGAGGTGCAGCAGCTCGGCGGTTACAGCCGCAGCCTGAACGGGGTGCGCGAACATTTTGAAAACAAACACCTGCGCGCGAACGCGTGGGCGAGCTACGACAACACGAGGCAGGTGGTCGAGGAAGTGCGCGCCAACGGCACCAGCGGACCGTACCTTTTCCACACCGCGAACGGAGTGGTGAACAGCGAGAAAGTCGAGATCCTCACCCGCGACCGGAACAATCCCGGCCTCATCCTGCTGGCGGCGGCGATGACGCGGTTCAGCGATTACGAGTTCGAGCCGCTCACCGGGCGCATCCTCTTCAAGGCGCCGGTGCCGAGCCTCGATGCGGACCTCAATCCCGTGTCGATCCGCGTGACCAGCGAGATCGAGCAGGGCGGCGAGCGCTTCTGGGTCTATGGCGCGGATGCGGAGGTGAAAATCAGCGACCGCCTCCAGATCGGCGGCACCTTTGCGCGCGACGAAAATCCACTCGGCCGCTACGGCCTCTACAGCGGCAACGCGGTTTTCAATCTGGGCCGGAAAACGTTCCTGCTCGGCGAGTTCGCGCACTCCGAGGATGCGATCCTCGGCGCCGGCAACGCGGAGCGCGTGGAGCTGCGGCACGCTTCGGAGAAATGGTTCGCGCGGATTTTTTGGGGACGCGCCGACGAGCGTTTTAAAAACCAGACGGCGATCCTCACCGCGGGCCGCACGGAAGGCGGCGCGCAGATTTTCTGGCAGCTCGCGAAAAACTCGCGCGCGCTCCTGCAAGGCGTGGACAGCGAATCGCGCGACGGCGGCACGCGGCGCGGCGTGCTGGCGGCGGTCGAGCAGACCCTCGGGCGCGACATCCGCGTCGAAGTCGGCGGACGCTACAGCACCGAGACGGGCACGCCGGCGAGCACCTCGACCGCGCTGACTCCCGGCGCGACGCCGAATGAAGTCCGCAGCGCACGCCTGAAGCTGACCGTGCCGCTGCCGTGGACGAGCGGCGCGGCGCACGCCTACGGGGAATACGAGCAGGATATTTTCGACGCGGACAAACGGCTCGCAGCGATCGGCGGCACCTACCAGCTCGACACGAAGACGCGGCTCTACCTGCGGCACGAGCTGATCTCCTCGCTCGGCGGGCCATTCGAGCTGAACACCGTGCAGCAGCAGAACACGACGGTCGCCGGGGTCGAGAGCGCGCTCTCGAAAGACTCGGCTCTTTTCAACGAGTACCGCGCGCGCGGCGGAATCAGTGGACGCGAGGCGGAGGCGGCGATCGGCCTGCGCAATACCTGGCACCTCGGCGATGGGCTGCGCGCACACACGACCTTCGAGCGTGTCGCGCCGGTCGAGGGGCTCGTCCGCGCGAATGAATCGACGGCCATCACCGGCGCGCTGGAATACACCGGCGATCCCGACTGGAAGGGCTCCGTGCGGCTGGAACTGCGCACCAGCGACACCGTGGACAGCGCGCTCAATACCTTCGGGCTCGCCACCCGGCTCAACGACAACTGGACCGCGCTCGGCAAGTCGATCGTCTATCTCGCGCAAAACAAAGGCGCGCAAGCGACCGACCAGACCCAGGCGCGCGTGCAGGCCGGCCTCGCGTGGCGGCAGACGGAGACGGACGTCTGGAACGCGCTGGGGAAATACGAGTTCCGCTGGGAGGATGGCGCGCCGGGCGGCTTCGACGCGCTGGGCGTGAGCCCATCGGCGGGCAGCGCGCGGCGGCGCGTGCATATCGTGTCGCTGGATGTGAACTGCCAGCCGGATGCGGATTGGGTGCTGGGCGCGCATTACGCGGGCAAGCTCGGCTTCGAGTCATCGGGCGGACGCGACGACACCTCGAGCGCGCATCTCGTGGTGGGCCACGTCACGCGCGATCTCACCGCGCGGCTCGACGTGGGGCTGAACGCGAGCGCGATTTTCAGCGGCGATGGCCGCAGCGTCCGGTACGGCGCGGGCCCCGAGATCGGATTCACCGTGGCGGAGAATCTGCGCGTCGGCGTCGGCTACAACTTCAGCGGATTCCAGGACGACGACCTGACGCAGGAGCAATACACGTCGCGCGGGTTATACATCGCGCTGCGACTGAAGTTTGACGAAGGCCTTTTCCAACGCCGGAAGGGGGCAAAATGAAAGCGAGGGGAGAACGCCGAACATCGAACGACGAACACCGAACTTCGAAGTTTCGGGAGCCGTGCCCGGGCGGGTCGGCGTTCGATATTCGGTGTTCGATGTTCGATGTTCGACGTTTTCTGCTTCTCGTTTTCAGCTCGGTCCTGCTCTTCGCCCTCTCCGCGCACAGCGCGATCACCTTCGATGCCACGCCCTCCGGCGGCACGAGCGCCGCCACGACGCTCGAGCTGGTGCAGGACACCGCCGCGGGCGCGCCGACCGGGCAATACATCGGCCTGCGCTTCAACAGCAGCACGCCGCTGACCAATGTGTATGCGCGCGCCACGGTGGGCGGCGTGGGCTACTCGCTCGACGCCACGGAAACGGGCACGCACTTCATCGGCAACCTCAGCACCACGGCGAAGACTTCGTACTGGTTCATCAATAATCCGACGACGGGGAACGGCACCTTCCAGGTCCAAATCTACGTGGGCAATCCGGCTTCGGGCGGCGTGCTGCAGGCGACTTCCGCGAGCTACACGCTGCGCAGCCTCGACTCGGACCAGGCCGCGTCGGCGAACAAAATCAACAGCGTGGCGATCAATGGCGGCAACCCGATCGTGCTCGGGCAAAACTTCGACGCGGTCGTCGTTTATACGGTGAATTCGACGATCAACATTCTCGTGCAACCGGCTGGCACTGCGGCGTTCGATCCCGGCGTTTTGCGGCTGGGCAATACCGTGGTGCAACTCTACGGCAGCTCCGACGGCACGGGCGTCCCGCTCGCGACGCTCACCAACCAGCTCTACTTTTTGAGCACGGGCAGCGGCGTGAACAGCGTGCGCGCCACATTCACCTTCCAGGCCGTGGGATCGTCTTCGACTTCCCTCTCGCCGCTCGTCTCGGCGCGCAGCGGCCAATACAAATACAACGCCGACTTCAGCGTGCCGCCGGTGAACGTGACGATCCCCGCGGCGGTGAATCGCGTGAGCCTCGCCAAGAGCGTAAGCGCCACGACGCTGAACGCGGGCGCGACCGTGACCTACACGATCACCGCGAGCAACAGCGGCAGCGCCGCGACCACCCTCGACGATCTCGCGGACACGCTGCCCGCGGGGGTGACTTACGCGGGGAATGTGAAACTCAATGGGGTGGCCTCGACGCTCGCGCCCGTCGTCTCCGGCTCCACGCTGACCTTCAGCGATCCCGGCGGCACGCTGGTGGTGCCGGCGGGCGGCACGCTGCGACTGGCCTTCGACGCCACGATCCCCAATACCAGCGGCACCTACACCAATAGCGTGATCGGGCGCATCGGCACCGGCGTGATCGGCCGCACCGAGACGCTGGGCAGCCCGCCAGCCACGGCGGCGACCGTCCTCGCGCTCGCCGATGTGAGCGTCACCAAAACAGGACCCGCCAGCATCGGCGCAGGCGTGACCTTTTCCTACACGATCAACTACGTGAACAACGGGCCGGACGCCGCGGTGAACGTGATCGTGCGCGACGCGTTGCCGGGCGCGGTGACGTTTGTGAGCGCGTCGAATGGCGGCACGCACAGCGGTGGCGTGGTGACGTGGCCGGCGATCGCGTCGCTGGCGAATGCCGCGGGCGGCAGCTACACCGTCACGGTGCGCGCGCCGGCGAGCGGCTCCGTGCTGAATAGCGCCTCGAGCACCGCGGACTCGGGCGATCCGACCCCGGCGAACAACGACGGCTCGGCCGCCGCGGCGCGCGTGACGACGACGATC
This sequence comes from Chthoniobacteraceae bacterium, assembly GCA_031411395.1. Taxonomy (GTDB): domain Bacteria; phylum Verrucomicrobiota; class Verrucomicrobiia; order Chthoniobacterales; family Chthoniobacteraceae; genus Chthoniobacter. Next base: position 22,479 of record JANOAZ010000301.1, on the reverse strand, counting down.
ACGGCGCAAGCTGACGTGGCGGCGACGGTGAGCGGCCCGGCCTCGGTGCTGCCGGGCGCGACGTTCAACTACACCGTGGCTGTCACAAACAACGGCCCTTCACCGGCGACGAACGTCGTGCTCAGCGACGCGCTGCCCGCGACGGTCATTTTCGTGAGCGCCTCGAATGGCGGCACGCTCAGCGGCAGTGTCGTGACGTGGCCGGCCATCGCTTCGCTGGCGAATGGCGGCAGCGTCACCTACACGATCACCGTCACCGCGCCCTCGAGCGGCACGCTGCTCGACGTGGCCTCGAGCACCTCGGCGACGGCGGATGCCACTCCGGCGAATAACGATGGCAGCGCCGCGGCATCGCGCGTGACGACGACGGTAACCAGCGGCGTGAATGTCTCGGGCACGGTTTACAACGACGCGAACCACAACATTCAAAAAGACGCGGCGGAGAGCGGCACAGGGCTCGTCCTTTATGCAAAAATCATCGCCGCAGCGCAGCCGGCGGGTCCCGCGCTGCAAGCAGTGGCGGTCGATCCGGTGACGGGCGCGTTCACCATCCCAAATGTCCCAGCCGGCAGCTACACGATCGTGCTCAACGGCGACAACGTGCTCGCGAACGTGACGCCGGCGATTCCCGCGGGCTGGTCCGGCACGGAGTTTCCAAGTCAAACGCGCAGCGTGGCGGTGACGGCAATCGCGGTGACGAACCAAAACTTCGGATTGATTCACGCGCTGATCCTGAGCGGGCGCGTCTTCGCCGATACCGGTGCGGGCGGAGGCACGGCGAATGACGGCGTGCTCAACGGCGGCGAAGGCGGCCTCGCCGGCGTGATCGTGAAACTCACCGACGCAACCGGCGCGACGATTTACGACACCGCGACGAGCGACGGCGGGGGAAACTATGCGCTGCTCGTTCCAAACACGCTCGCCAGCGGCACGCTGCTCAAAGTCACCGAGACCAATCCCGCGGCCCATCTCTCGACCGGTGCGAGCGCGGGCAGCAGCGGCGGGAGCTACGACCGCGCGAGCGACACCGTCACGTTCAACCTCGCGCTCAACACCGCGGTCACCGGCGTGAACTTCGGCGATGTGCCGGGCATCACGTTCGCGCCGGACAACGCGCAGGCCGGGTTGCCGGGGAGCGCGATCCTTTACAGCCACGCGTTCCGCGCCGGCAGCGCGGGGCAGGTCACGTTCGCCCTCGCGCGCACTTCGACGCCGAGCGTGAGCGGATGGAGTTCCGCGCTGTATCTCGATGCGAGCGGCAACGGCGCGATCGATCCTGGCGAAACGCAGATTATCGCGCCGATCGCGCTCACTGCGGGACAGACGATTCAGATTTTGGTGAAGGAATTCATTCCGGCGAACGCGCCCTTCAACGCCCAGGACAGGCTCAAGGTGACTGCGAACTTTTCCTACACGAATGCCAGCCCCGCGCTCGCCTCGTCCGCCTCGCGCATCGACCTCACCACCGTCGGCAATCCCACGACCGCCGGCCTCACGCTGATGAAAACCGTGGACAAGGCGACGGCGCGGCCGGGCGAGGTGATCGCGTACACGATCACCTTCACGAACAACGCGAGCGAGGGGCTCGGCAACGTCGTGATCTCCGACGGCACCCCGGCGTTCACGACATTCGCGAGCGCAAGCAACGGCCCGCTGCCGGCGGGTTTGACTGGCGTGACGGTCGCCGCGCCGGGCGCAGGCGCGACGGGCGCGATTCGCTGGACCTTCACCGGCACGCTGCCGCCGGGCGGAACGGGCACGCTGACCCTGCGCGTCACGCTCGACCAGTGACGCCCGGCCGCCTCGCGTCTCCCTCCGCGGTCACCCGAGCCGCACGAAATGCTGGCCGGGCAGTTGTTTGACCAGGCGCTTCATCTCGAGCGTGAGGAGACTGGTGGAGACGCGGGCCGCGGGGAGGCCGGTGCGCGTGACGAGTGTGTCGAGCGCGGTCTCGGTGGAATCGAGCACGTCGAAGAGCGTCTGCTCGTCGGCGGAGAGCGTGGGCGGAGCGGCGTGGGCGGCCCGTTCCGCGGGAGTTTGCGGGAAGAGCGAATGCAGATCGTCGAGGATGTCGGAGGCGCTCATCACGAGTTTCGCGCCTTGCTGGATGAGTTTGTTCGAGCCCATGGAAGTGGGGCGATCGATCTGGCCGGGCACGGCATAGACGAGGCGGCCGTGCTCGAGCGCCTGGCCGGCGGTGATCAGCGCGCCGCTATTCAATCCTGCCTCCACCACGAGCAACCCGGCGCCCCAGCCGGCGACGATGCGGTTGCGATAGGGGAAGGTTTTGCGATCCGGCGGCATGGTCATCGGGAACTCGCTGACCACCGCTCCGGATTGCGCGATCTTTTCCGCGAGCCCGAGATTTTCCGGTGGATACAGCTCCATCAAACCCGAGCCGATGACCGCGACCGTGCGGCCCCCGGCGGCGAGCGCGCCCTGGTGCGCCGCGGTGTCGATGCCGCGCGCGAGCCCGCTGACCACGGTGAGGCCGGCATAAGCGAGCTGGTAGGAAAGCCGCTTCGCGCTCTCCAGGCCGTAGTGGCTGGTCTTGCGCGAGCCTACCACGCTGATCGCCCGGTGATCGCGCTCCGTGAGCGTGCCCCAGACGTAGAGCAGGATGGGTGGATTGTAGATCTCGCGCAGCTCGCGCGGATATTCCGGCGAGGCTTGAGTGACGACGTGCGCGCCGAACGCTTCGATGCGCTTGAGCTCCGCGCCCAGATCGACGTGTTTTTCCCAATCTGCGATCGTCTGCGCCAGCTCTTCGCCGATGCCATCGACCGCCCGCAAGGCATTCGGTCGGGCGAGCAGGATGCGATCGGGCGTTTCAAAAACCTCGAGCATTTTCCGCATCCGCATCGGCCCGACATTCGGGACCATGTTCAGCGCGACGCAGGCCTCGGTTTCAGTCATGGCTGCGGGCGGTTTTTGGTTAACGAAGACGGTTTCACCACGAATTCATCCCGCCCATTGGTGACGAGCATCGTCCCGTCCTTGTTGCGATACATAAGCTTCACCTCCTCGCCGCGATGCAGCGCTTTCACGCCGGTGGCGGTCTGCACGGCGACCCGCTCCGTGGCGTAGAAGACACCGGGCGGGGCGATCTGGAGCGTGGCCGGAGCAGGTCGGGCGGCGGTCGTAACCGAGCCTGGCGGCGCTTCCTTTTCCGCGAAAGACGACGGCGGGGTATCGCGTGATTCGTGGAAAAAAACCCAGCCGAGGTAACCGGCGGCGGCGAGAACGATCGCGGAAAAAAACAGCCTCATGGAAGACGCGCACCGGGGGATTTCACGAGCGGCACCGATTCGGGATCACTTTCGGCGGACGGCCTGAAGGACCGCGCTGAAGACGAGCCCGACGCCCAGTCCGACCAGCGCTCCCGCCGGACCGAAGTACATCCCCGCGACGAGGACCCTGCCAACTTTGTACCCGGTCGGCACCAGCGCGGGATCGGCGGCGCGGGACTCGAAGGCGACGGGCGCGAGGAGGACGCGGTGCTGTGCATGGCCGGTATTCGGCGCGAGGACCACGAACAGCATGTAAATCTCCGCGAGGATGAACCCCGCGATGCAGAACGGCTTGGCGTAGTTGCGGACCAGCATGAGGTGGCACTAGAGCCGTGCGGCGGGTCACTGTCCAGCCGCGCAGAAGAAACGTGCGCGCCGGGCCGGGAACATGCTAATCACAGCTCGCAGAAATCCTCCGATGAACCCGAAAGTTCGCTCCACCGCCCTCGCCGCGGCGCTCTCGCTCGCGGGTTGCGCCTATACCACGCATACCCCGCCGGGGACTTCGGTGGAGGTGGCGCTCGCGAAGAAAGCCGAGCTCGTGAAACTCCCGGCGCCGACACCGGCTCCGGGATCCCCCGAGGTGGGAGCGAGCGGACCCGTCGTGGAGCCACCGATGCCGGCAAAGGATGCGCTCGTGGAAAAAGTGGGCGACGCCTATTCGCGCGGGATCTTCTGTCTGCGCGCCGAACGCGACGAGGAGGCCGTTCAGGCCTTTGAGGAAGCGGTGAAACTCGATCCGAGCTTTGGCGACGCGTGGGAAAATCTGGCCCTGCTCTACGAAAAAGCCGGCGTTCCAAAAAAGGCGCTCGAGGCTTTCAAGAAAGCGAAGACGCTCGCGCGGCACTAGGCGGGAGCGTGGCTACTGAGGGAGGAGGGTGACGGGACCGCAACCCGATGGCGTGAGGTAGAAGCCGCGCGCCCGATTCGAACCGGGCGCGAGCACGCCGCTGAAATAAGACGGAGTGGCGTTCGCCGAGGTCTTGATGCTGCCCGTGAAGGCGCCCGTGGTGTTGGTGATCACGAATGTGGCGGTGACGCCGGCGGGATTCGGGGTGACCGTGGCGGTGCCGGTTTTCAGCGCAAAAACCGCGGACCAATCGAAGGCAGGCGATGCTCCGGGACCCGTCGCCCAGAGATGCGCGGAACCGGCGGTCGGAGCGAGGCCGGGGAGCGGCCAGGTGAGGTTCGGCTTGGAGGGTGTCCACGCGCCTCCGTCGAGGGTGAGGAGCACGCCCGCGGGCCAGCCGGCAGTGAAGCGCATGCCGGGGAGTTGGGCGGGACGGAACCAAGTCGCCGTGGAAGCGAGCGTCACCGGCGATCCGCTGAGTTGCACCACACCGAAGATCGAGCCCGCGCCGCCGTAGAGCGAGGCGAAGATGGGCACCGTGCCGTCGGCGGCGAGCGGTTGGGTCGAGGTCCAGTGGGTGCCATCGGCAAGCGTCCCGACGAAACGCGCGCCGCCGTCCTTCGCGATCGTGATCGCGATCCAGCCCCAGCCCTCGAGACCGGCGACCGGCGTGGTTGCGCTGAGGGTCAAATCGGCGGTGTAGGCGCCGGGCCAGGTCGTCGGAGGGTTGAGCAGCGGGAGGAGGGGATTTTTTGCGGCCGTGAAGACCGCGCGCGGGGCGTCAATCGTCGCCTGGAATCCCGACGCCTCGCGAATGTCACCGAGGATTCGCGCCGGGTTGGCGCTGCCGGGGGGAAGGTGCAGCCGGAGGAGCAGCGGTGGTTTTCCCATCCGCGGGAGTGTGGCCTCGGTGGCTGCGCCAAAGTGAGCGACGCCGTCCGCGTCGAACACGCCCCTTAGGGTGAATTTTGCACCGCCGATGACTGCCTGTCCGGTGAACGCGCCCTTGGCCGCGATCGTCACGGTGATCAATCCGCAGGACGCGTGGGTCGTCGGAGTGGTCAGCGCGAGGCCGCGGTATCGCCCGGCGGAATTCACGATCGGGCTCGAGGAAAAATGCGCGACGAGGGTGAGCGACGCGGGCATGACGAACGCGAGCGTGGCGTTCGCACTTGTCTTTCCGCCGGTCCAGCCGGTGAAGGCATATCCGCTCGCCGGCTGCGCGAGGAGCGACACGGCATCGCCGACGCGAACCGTCCCCGGGACGCCGGCCACGGTGCCGCCGGCATCGGCAGTGACATTCAGCAAAGCGACCGGCTTCATTGGCGCGATCGTTTTCACCACTCCGCGGAAACGCGCACCGCCGCTGACCTCGGCGAATGCCCGGTAGTAAATCGTGGCATTCGCCGCGAGGGACGAAAGCGTCGCCTCGAAATCGCGTGGTCCCGACGCGGAACCGGCGCTCGCGGTCGAGCCGAGGCTGGAGGTGAGGCCATATTCGAAGCCGCACACGACAGTCTGCGCGCTCACCTCGACGTGCCCGTTCATCTTCACCGAACTCTCGCTCAACGACGTGCCGGCTAGGGTGGTCGCGACGGGATTTGGCAACACGACAGTGAGCGTCGCGGAATTGCTCGGCGTGGTGCCGGAGGCGTTGGTGACATCGACGTGGTAAGTGCCCGCGTCGTCCGAGCCCAACCCGGTGAGATCGAGCGTCGGGCCGTTCGCGTTGGGGATCGGCGTGGTGCCGTGGAACCATTGGTAGCTGAGCGTTCCGAGGCCGCTGGCCACGACGGAAAACTGCACGGCACCGCCGACGTTCGCGGTGCGGCTGGCCGGATGAGTGGAGATCTTCGGCGGGCCGTTGACGACGGCGTTGACCGCGAGCACCGGTCCCCATTCGAAAAGATAATCGCCCTGGAATCGTCCGCGTGCCTGCACCGCGAAGCCGCCGGCCGCGGGCGGAGTGAACGCGTAAGTCGTGCCCGCACTCACGGAACTCAGCGCGGCGCCGTTCCGTTCCTGGGCATTGGTGAAGGACACATCGTCGAAGTACCAGCCGACATTGCTTTCCGTGCCGTTGTAGGAATCTCCGTCGCCTTCGTAGGCGAAAAGGAAGCGCACCTTGAGCGTGCGATTCGCGTAGGCGGCGAGCGGGAGGGTCTGATCGGAAAATGCCGCAGCGGGTGCATCGGCGCCCGCTTGGGTGAAGATCGTGTCCCAGGAACTGCCGTCATCCGTCGAGACCTGGACGTGCGCGACCTGGCTCGGCAACGCGTATTGAAAGCGGCTCTTGAACTTGAGTTCCGTGCCCGCCGACGCGAGCACATTGCGGGTCAGCGTGACCGACTGCGGTTCGTATTCCGGGGTCGTGAGATGAAACGATTTCGTCCCGCCCGCGTGGTACGCCGACGAGATGACCGCGTAGCCCGCCGGCGCGCTGATCACCACATTCCCAGTGCCGCTCTCCGCACCCTCGATCGCGGTGAGCGCACTGAGCGACGCGGTGCGCCACTGGTAACCGTTCGCGCCGGGGATCGTGTTGCAGGAGTAGCCGTTGCTCGCGCCCACCACCGCCTGCGCCGCACCCGAGACGGCCGCGAGCACGGTGTCCGCGCCCGCCTTCCGCGGATCGAAGAGCGTGACCGTGTAGGAAAAGTTGCGGGTCTGGCCGTTGATCACCACGCCGTTCACCGCGACCTGCACCGGCGTATCGCTCGCCGGCGGCGCACCGGGAAGCGTCACGGCGTTGGCATCGAGCCCATCCCACACCCACACGAGCGACGCTTCGCCGGCCCCGGTCCCGCGGTTCTGAATGACCACCGGGACGCTCGCGCCACCTCGCCGCATGGTGACCGTCGCGCTGCCAAAGTCCGCGCCCGGATACGAAAACGACCAGCGTGGGAAGACCATCGAATGCGGCACGAATCCCGGTGGCGGCCACGCCACGAATTCGTCGCGCACCGAGGGGCGGGCGGTGCCGTAGTCCGGCGTCACGACCCACAGTGCATTCGCCGATTGGTAGTCGCCATCGGGCGGGATGTCGCCCGTGCCCATGGTGCGCGTCTGCGGATAAAGGATCCACCGCCGATGGCCCGCGCTCGTGTTCGGGCTGCCGAAATCCTCGATGTATCCCGTGATCGCGGCCGGGCCGAAGTACCCGAGGAAAATGTCTGACTTTCCCGCGGCCTCCGCGCCGTCGGCGCTGTAGTGGAGCCAGTTCGTGGGCGGCGCATGGCTGAGCGCGTCATTCGCGCTCATCATCAGCGCGGCCTTCTGGGCCTTGGTGTTATAGGTCGTGTCGAAGGTGATGCCCGCCGGCACGCCCGCCATCGCGCGGAACCAGTTCACCCTCCGCAGCACCGCGTCCTTGAAAGCGGCGCTGGTCGTGCCCGCGTTTCCCGCGGCCACGTCGCCATTCCATCCGCTCGCCACGTTCTCCGACGCCGCATACACGGTCCGGAAAAAGATCCGCGCCGCCTCCCGGCTGGAAGGGCCAATGACGAATCCGCTCGGCGCCGCCTCCGCCACCTCGGCCTGCGTCGCCGGCGCCGCGACGATCGCGGGCGCGGTGGGCGCTTCGTTGAGTTGCGGTCCGGCACCCAGCGCGAGATTCGCGAGGAATGCAGGCGCGATGATCCAGCGCAGAAGATGGACTGGAATTCGCGCCGTCGGCATTAGCCGCCGAAGTGGTGCATCCGCCGTGCCATGTCAAGGGCGGCGACCCCGGGAGCGCCAATCTCCCGATGGGCCTGCGCTCCAAAGCCAATCAGGAGATTGGCGCACCCGCCTGCTCCGCACCGCCATCAGCTACTTCTTCTTCGGCTCCGGCTTCGGATCGAGGTTCGCGTCGAGATCCGCGGCCGTGACGCTGGAGGCGATCCCTTCCGCCGGCACCTCCACTTTCGCCACCCAGACGAGTGCGTTCAGCACCGTCTTCCGGAAATTGTCGTTGCCCCAGTTGTCGTGAAAATGGCCGCCGGTGAAGCCGAAGCCGCGTCCTCCCGAGGCGTGCTCGCCTCCGCTCGCGGGGCGTTCGACCGCCCACATCATCGCCTCGGCCCGACCGCTCGCGGCCTGGATGTGTGGGTAGGGGCCTTTCGGATAGACGTAGGGTCCGCCGCGCACCTGATCGCTCGGCTTGGCCACGAGGATGGGGGTGAACTTCACGCCGTCGCTCTCCTTCGCGCCGTCGGCCGTGAAGGCGTCGGCGAAGCGCATGTTGAAATACCACTCGTCTTTGATCTGGAAGGGCTTCACGCCGCGCGTGATCGGGTGCGGGAGAAAGCTGGCGAAGCTCGGCTCCCAGATCGGATTGCAGGAGTACGAGTTCTCATAATGCCCGCCGATCCAGCGCTTGAATTGATCGCCGGCCTGATCGGCCACCACTTCCACCCCGTAGTGCATGCAGCCGATCCCGACGCCCTTTTTCACCCACTCCTCGATTTTCGGAAGGCGCTTGCCGCCGTCCTGCACCACTTCGTGTTTCGGCCCGCCATCCATAAAGAAGACCACCGCGTCCGCGCCCTCGAAGACACTCTCGTCCGCGGGCCAGCCGTTGAGCACGACTTCGGTCTTCAGCCCTTGCACGTTCGCGAGGCATTGGGCGAGCAATTGCACGCCGGCGTTGAACTCGTGCATCCGCGGTGGGTGCGATGGTTTGCCAGCGATGAAGACGAGTTTTTGCTTTCCGTCGGCGGTCTTCGCGGAGGCGTCGGCGAGCAGTGCGGCGATCGTGGCGAGGAGAAAAAGTGCGAGTGATTTCATGTCGGAGGGATGGGTCGGGAAGGACGCGCCAATCCCGGGGCGGAGTCAAGTGCGCTCGGGGTGCGTACCGAAACTTTGTGGAGAGAAATGAAACCGCGGATTTCGCGGATTAACGCGGATTAGCGGACCGGGTAATCCGCGTAAATCCGCGAAATCCGCGGTCATTTTCCCACTCTCGAACCCACCGGAGACGCCTCGGCTTCGCCGATTTTGCGTTTGCGCTTTACTCGCTCCCGCAGACAATCCCGCTCCCTTTTTTCCACCTCTATGAACAAGCCCAAAGTCCTCGTCGCCGATCCCATCGCCCAGCGGGGCATTGATGAACTCGCCGCGGGCGGCTCCCTCGAGGTGGTGGTGAAACTCGGGCTCAAGGAGGATCAGCTCATCGAGATCATTGGCGAATATTCCGCGCTTGTCGTGCGCAGCGAGACGAAGGCGAACGCGAAGGTCATCGAAGCCGCGCACAAGCTGAAAGTCATCGGCCGCGCCGGCGTGGGTGTGGATAATGTGGATGTCGATGCGGCGACCAAGCGCGGCATTATCGTCATGAACACCCCGGGCGGGAACACCATCTCGACCGCCGAGCACGCCTTCTCGCTCATGGTCTCCACGGCGCGGAACATCCCGCAGGCCGACGCTTCGGTGAAGGCCGGCAAGTGGGATCGCAAGACCTTCGTGGGCGTCGAACTTTACAACAAGACGCTCGCCATCCTCGGCATGGGCCGCATCGGCACGGAGATCGCGCGGCGGGCCATCGCCTTCGGGATGCGCGTGCTGGCCTACGATCCGTATCTCTCGCCGAGCCGCGCGCGTTCGCTCCAGGTCGAGCTGGTCGAGGATCTCGACGCGATCATCCCGCAGGCCGACTTCATCACCATGCACATGCCGCTCACCGCGGAGACGAAATACATGCTCAACGCCGAGCGCCTCGCCAAAGCGAAGAAGGGCGTGCGGATCGTGAACTGCGCGCGCGGCGGACTGATCGAAGAGGCGGCCTTGATCGCCGCGCTCAAGTCGGGCCACGTCGCGGCGGCGGCGCTGGATGTCTTTGAAAACGAGCCGCTGCCCGCCGACGTGCCGCTGCGCGAATTGCCGAATATCGTCCTCACCCCGCACCTCGGCGCTTCCACCGCGGAGGCGCAGGAAGGCGTCGGCCTCGAGATCGCCGAGCAGATCAAGGCCGTGCTCCTCCAGGGCGAAGTGCGCAACGCGGTGAACATGCCGAGCATCGACGCGAAGACCCTCGCCGTCATCGGACCGCATCTTGCCTTGGGTGAAAAGCTCGGCCTTTTCCTGTCGCAGATCGCGGCCAAGCGGCTGCTCAGCCTGAACATCAACTACAGCGGCAAGATCAACGACACCGACACCACCCCGATCACCCGCGCCGTGCTCAGCGGCTTCCTGCGCGCCGCCGGCGGAGGCGAGGTGAATGTGGTGAACGCGCCCGCCTTCGCGGAGCAACTCGGCTTGAAGGTGACCGAGTCGCGCGAGAGCAGCGTGGGCGATTTCGCCGAGCTGATCGAACTCACCGCCACCGGCGAAAGCGGCTGGGTTTCCGTCGCGGGCACTTTCTTCGGCAGCACTCCGCGGATCGTGAAAGTGAATGGCCGCCACATCGAAGCGAAGCCCGAGGGCGTGATCTTCCTCCTCGAAAATCGCGACCGCCCCGGCATCGTCGGCCGCGTCGGCACGCTCATGGGCGGGCACAATGTGAATATCGCCGGCATGTCCCTGAGCCGCGACTCGGCGGGCGGGCATGCGCTCACCGTGCTCAATCTCGATTCCGTGCCCGGCGATGCCTTGATCAAGGAACTGCTTTCCGAGGACGACATCATCAACGCGCAAGTCGTCACGCTGTGAAGCTGACCTTCGAGGCGCGTCCGCCGAAGCCCTCCGAGGGGCGCACGCGGATCTGTTTCGTGATCCGCGAGGAGCGCGAAAAACGGCTGCCGCGCATTTCGGAGAAGGAATTTTCCGGGAAGCCAAACGCGCTCCTGCGCCACCCGCACGAATCCACGCTCTACGTCGGGCTCGGTGAGCGTGCGAAGGTCAATGCCGCGACGCTGCGCAGCGCGGCCGGCGCGGCGGCGATGGCGCTCAAGAAAATCGGCCGCACCCGTCTCGCCGTGCAACTCGACGCGTGGCCGCAGTTTGCCGGCGCGGTTGTCGAAGGCATCGCGCTCGCCGATTACCGCTTCGACCGCTACGCGACGAAGGTCAACGAACCGATCGGGAGCCTTCACCTGCAACTTCCCGCCGGGGACATCGCGAAAGCGAAGGCGGCGGGTCTCCGCGCCCTCCTTGTCACCGAGGCGACGAACGCCGTGCGCGACATCGGCAATCTTCCCGGAAATGTGCTCTATCCGGAATCGCTCGCCGCCCTCGCGGTGAAACTCGCCCGCCAGGCAAAGCTCAAGGTCACCGTGCTCGACGTGAAAACGCTGCGTGCGCGCGGTTTTGGCGGGCTGCTCGCCGTCGGGCAGGGGAGCGACCGCGACCCGCGATTCATCATCCTCGAGCATCGCGGCGGACCGAAGACACAGCGTCCGATCGCGCTTGTCGGCAAGGCGATCACCTTCGACACCGGCGGCATCTCCATCAAACCCGCGGCGAACATGGAGGACATGATCTTCGACAAATGCGGCGGCATGGCGGTGCTCGGCGCGATGACGGCGATCGCACGCCTCAAGCTCAAGCGCAACGTCATCGGCCTCATCGCCAGCGCGGAAAACATGCCCGGCAGCAACGCCTACCGCCCCGGCGACATCGTCACGACTTACGACGGAAAACACATCGAGATCATCAACACCGACGCCGAGGGCCGCGTGGTCCTCGCCGATGCCATCGCCTACGCGCGCCGCGATTGCCGGGCCTCGGCGATCGTCGATCTGGCCACGCTCACCGGCGCGTGCGTCGTGGCGCTCGGCGAATACGCCGCCGGGCTTTTCGACAATGACGACGCCCTGCGGCAACGCCTCCTCGCCGCCGCCGAGACGACCGGCGAACGTCTCTGGCCGCTCCCGCTCTTCCCCGAGCACGAAGACCAGATCAAGAGCGACGTGGCCCTGATCAAAAACACCGGCGGACGCCTCGGCGGCGCCTCCACGGCGGCCGCGTTCTTGAAGACTTTCGCGGAAGACACGCCTTGGGCGCACCTCGACATCGCGCCAGTCGCCCACACCGGCAAAGACCGCGCGGATCTCGCCCGCGGCGCCACCGGCTTCGGCGTGCGCACGCTGGTCGAGTTGGTCGAGCGGTGGAAGTGACTCGCTTGCCATTCAAACCCAGCCCCAGCCTACCTTCGCGCCCCATATGTTGATCCTCGAAAAATTCTCCCTCGGAGTTGGCGACCGATTCGCTCATCAAGCCAAGGCGCAACTTCGCGCATGCCAGCTCATCCTCGCCGACGGCTTCGAAGTGGTCCCGGTCTGGAACAAGTCGAACCGCGAGCACACCTTCATCGGCTCCGAGCCGTCCTCGGTGCTCGCGGCGGCGCAGGCCGCGGTGACAGCGCTGGACTGGAAGCAGGGCTGGCATGTCGATGCGGACCACATCCGGCTCGAGACAGTCGATCGCTTCATTCCGCACTCGGATTTTTTCACCCTCGATGTCGCGGACTCCATCGGGCAGCCGGCGGCGCCGGAGGAGGTGAAAGCATTTGTCGATCGGCATCCCGAGCTGATCGGGACCATCACGATTCCGCAGATCGCGACGCCGTTTCAGACGACCCGCGAAGAGGTGCAGCGGATCGCGGAGAAGTTTCTCCTCGCGGTGCAGGACGCGGGAAAGATCCATCGCCACATCATCGCGCAGAAGGGCGCGGACCAGATGATCGCCGAGGTGTCGATGGACGAAACCGACTCGCCGCAGACGCCGCCGGAGTTGCTGGTGATCCTCGCCGCCATGGCAGACGAGGGGATTCCCGCGCAGACCATCGCGCCGAAGTTCACCGGGCGTTTCAACAAGGGCGTGGATTACGTTGGCGACCTCGCGCAGTTCGAGAAGGAGTTTCACGACGACCTTGCGGTGATCGCCTTTGCCATCGCGCGCTACGGGCTGCCGGCCAATCTCAAGCTCAGCGTCCACAGCGGCAGCGACAAGTTTTCGCTCTACCCGATCATCCGCCGCACGCTGCCGAAATTCGGCGCCGGGCTGCACATCAAGACCGCGGGGACGACCTGGCTGGAGGAACTCATCGGCCTCGCCGAAGCGGGCGGCGAAGGGCTCGCGCTGGCGAAGGAAATCTACGCGGGCGCGATCGGACACGTGGACGAATTCTGCGCGCCCTACGCCTCGGTCATCGACATCGACAAGGCGAAGTTGCCCACCGCGGAGGAGGTGAACGGCTGGACGAGCGAGCAATACACCGGCGCGCTCCGACACGATCAAAAGCATCCGCTCTTCAACTCAAGCTTCCGCCAGCTCCTGCATGTCTCCTTCAAGCTCGCGGCGAAGCAGGGCCAGCGATACCTCGATCTGCTCGGGGCGAACGAGGAGATCGTGGCGAAGAACGTGACGGAGAACCTTTATGTGCGGCATCTCAAGCCGCTGTTTGTCGGATGAAGAAACCGCGGATTTCGCGGATTTACGCGGATTAGCTGTCCCGAAAAATCCGCGTTAACCCGCGAAATCCGCGGTATTAAAATATGCGTTCCGCCATCACTATCTCCCTCGTCCCGCAAGCCAAAGGCGGTCCGTTCGTTTTTTGGAATGGGCTGGCCGATGCGTTCGCGCAGGCGGCGGCGGTCGGCTTCGAAGCGGTGGAAATTTTCCCTCCCTCGGCGGATGCCCTCGATGCGGTCGAGGTCCAGGCGCTCGCCGATCAGCATGCGCTGGGCATCGCGGCGATCGGGACCGGCGGGGGATGGGTGGTGAACAAGTGGACGCTGACGAATGCCGATCCGGCGATCCGCGGGCAGGCGCGGAAATTCATCCGCGCGGTGATCGAGGTCGCGGGCGGCCTGAGCGCACCTGCGATCATCGGCTCGATGCAGGGGCGCTGGGATGGCGAAGTCAGCCGCGCACAGGCCTTGAGCTGGCTCGGCGAGGCGCTCGACGATCTCGGCGAACACGCCGCCGGGCATGGCGTACCGCTGCTTTACGAACCGCTGAATCGCTACGAGACGAATCTGTTCAACCGCCTTGGCGACAGTGCCGCGTATCTCCGGTCGCTGCGGACCCGGAACGTGCGCATCCTCGCCGATCTCTTCCACATGAACCTGGAGGAACGTGACCTCGCCGGCGCGCTGCGCGAGGCCGGGCCGCTCGTCGGGCATGTGCATTTTGCGGACTCGAATCGCCAGGCGATCGGATTCGGACACACCGCGGTCGCGCCGGTGATCGCGGCGCTGCGTGAGATTGGTTATGCAGGCTATCTCTCCGCGGAGATTCTCCCGTTGCCTGATTCGCTGACTGCGGCGCGGCAGACGATCGAGAGCTTTCGCCGCGCACTCGATCGCCCGCGCTGATCCGCCGTCCTGCGGAATCTTCCGTTTGACGGCATCGAGGCCGGTGGCAATACTCCCGCCCCCTTTCGAAGAACGCCTCTCAACCCGCAACCCTCAACTCCCCACCTTCCCCGCAATGGCCAACGCTAACGAACTCCGCAAGGGCATGTGCATTCGCTACAACGGCAACCCCGCGATCGTGCTGGAGGTCATGCACCGCACACCCGGCAATTTGCGCGCGTTTGTGCAAGCCATCATCCGCTACATCGGCACCGGGAAGAGCGCGGACGTGCGCTTCGGTTCCACCGACAAGATGGATACCGTGGACGTGGAGAGGAAGGAGCTCGAATTCTCCTACAAGGATCAAAGCGGGTACTACTTCATGGACCCGGAGTCCTACGAGACGATCACGTTCGATCCGTCGTTCGTGGCGGATGCGAAGGACTACCTGACCGAAAACTTGAAGTGCGAAATCCTCTATGTGGAAGGGAAGGCCGCGAGCATCGCGCTGCCGTCATCGGTGGTGCTCACCGTCACCGAAAGCGCGGAGGGCGTGCGTGGGGATAGCGCAAACAACGTGCAGAAGCCCGCGACGCTGGAGACGGGCAAGGTGATCAACGTCCCGCTCTTCATCAAGGAAGGCGAGAAGATCAAAATTTCGACCGAGACGGGCAACTACATGGGTCGGGCGTAAGCGGGAACGCGACGTTACACTCACCACCAAAACTGCGCGGGCGCCGTTTCGAAAGAGCGGCGCCCGTCTTTTTTCACCGCGGAGCAGCGAAGGCGACTTTCGCATTTCCCCCGCGATATTTTGCTCTACAAGGTGCGGCCATCCCGTGAGCCGCGCCCGCAAACCCAAGACAAAACCAGGCGGTCGATCCGAGGCGAAAACGGGCAATCGCAAGGCGGGCAAACGCCTCGCCCTGGCCTCGGAGCAAGCCTCCCCGGAGCCGTGGATGATCTCCACGCGGACGATCAAGTTCTTCGCCGGTTTCGCGCTGCTCCCGCTGGTCTGGATTCTGACCCAGACGTTTTTCACTTCGTTCCATCGGGCGACCGTCGAACAGGAGTTTTGGCTCACGGAAGAGTTCTGGTTTTTCGGGCTCGGCGCCGCGCTCTGGGCACTATGGTTTGTCGGCAGCTTCTGGGCGTTCGGTGAGCCGCGGCCGCTGCGGCTTTATGTCTTCGGCCACGAGCTGACGCACGCGGTGTGGGTGTGGGCGTGGCAGGGACGGGTCTCGAAGTTCAAGGGCTGGAGCCGCGACGGCGGATTCATCATCACCGACACGCACAATTTCTGGATCGCACTCGCGCCCTACTTTTACCCGATCTACAGCTTTGCCGTGATCGTGCTCTATGCGGCGGCGAGCATCTTCTACGATGTCGCCGGGGCGACCGACACGTTCCTCTTCATGACGCCGCTGCGATGGCTCTTCATCCTGCTCGGCATCACCTGGGCGTTTCACCTCAGCTTCACGATCTGGATGATCCCGAAAGGCCAGACCGATCTCACCTATCACGGGACGTGGTTCTCGCTCGTCGTCATCTATCTCATGAATGTGCTGCTCCTCGCGCTCTTCCTCGTGGTGGGCGCGCCAGAGGTCACCTTCGCGTCGTTCGCAGGTGAGTTCGCGGAGAACGCCCAGGAGTTTTTTGAAGGCGGGGAGGCGTTGATCCGGATGGCTCTTCGGGCGGCGGCGCGCTTGCGCTAAGAGGCGTTTGATCTGGGGGAGACGAACACGTTGGCGCGCAGCGCCGCATCGAAAACCGTCATTCTGAGCTTGCGAAGAACCTCTGATCTCCGCGGGCAGCGGTGGTGCGGAGCATCGGGACGGTCGCTCCGCACCGCCTCCGCCCGCGGAAGTCAGTGATCCTTCGCAAGCTCAGGATGACGTGTTTCGACTCGGCGCACCGCGCCAAGGCGGCGCTGCGGCGAGCAGGAGCGTTATTCGGAACGCAGCGCCGCCACTCCGCTCCCCCGCAGCGCGAGGCGCGTGGCGAGCCAGGTCCAGAAGAGGCAGCCCACCGTGAGGCCGGCGAGCAGGATCGCCACTTCGCGAAGGGGAAATCCTCCGCCCTTGCCCGCGAGATTCGGCCACACCGCGAGCAGCGCACTCGCGGTGCCGATGAAGATGGCGGCAGCGATCAACCGCCGGTGCTCCGCAAAGACGAGCTGCCGCAATTGCCGCGCGCGGAAGCCGACCGCCTCGAGCAGCCCGAATTCGCGGCGGCGTTCGAGGACATTGCGCGCGACGACGATCGCGAGGCCGGCCGAACCGAGCAGCAGCCCGAGCCCGCCGAGCGCCTGGAAGATCGAGAGGTAGGTATTTTCCACCGCCTGAAATTCGCCGAGCCGCTGCGCGGTGGTGACAAGTTCGAGGCCGCGGTCTGAAAGCTGGCGGCTCAGGTGTTCCCGGACTGCGCGAGTCTTTTCCGGGGGACAGGCGATGAGGAAGAAGCGGTAGCCGCCGGAGTTGGGGAAGCGCTTCACAAACTCGCTTTCCGCAACGAACACGCTCCCCTGGAGCATCGATCCGGTGAGCGTCGCGACGACCCGCACGCGCAACATCTGCCCGCGGTCATCACGATACTCGATCATGTCGCCGATCTTCTTCTGCATCGCCCATTGCAGCGTGTTCGCATCGACGATGCCGGGAATCTCGGAGTCGGTGGCGTTCAAATTCAGGAGTGGCCAGCTCGCGGTGAACGCGTGCCGGTCGTCTAGTTCACTTGGCTTCACCCCGAGCAGCCGCGGCTGGAGCGCGCGGTTGAGATTCAGGCAGCTCGCGTCGTCGCCGTCCTTCACCCGCATCGGCACGACGTGGACGTCGCGCATCGTCTCCTCGTTCAGGCCATAAGCCTCGCGGCCCTTCGGTGAATTGAGGTCTTCGTAGATCGGCGTGGAGGATTCTCCGACGAGAGCGAAGCCGCCGGTGCCGGGATTGGTGGTGTCGCCTTCCTGCAGCGGTTGATGGCGGAAGGAATCGACGGCCACGACCATAAACACGCCGCTGGCCAGTACCGCGATCGTCGCAAGGCTGCGGCCGCGGCGGCGGGCGGCGTTGCGCACGCCGAGCTGGGCGACGCTGGCCAGTCCACGGACGGCGTCCGCGAGACCGCGCAGCCAGCGCCACGCGAGCGCCAGACCGGCGATGAGCAACAGCGAACCCGCACCAAAAAACGCTCCCGCGCCGCCCGCAAGAAATGGAATCGCGGCAGAGAGCAACAGCGAGACGCCGGCCACGACAGCAGGGACGGCGGTTCCTTTTTTTCCTTCCCGACCCGATTCGCTCGTGGCTTCTCCGGCGAGCAACGCGCGCGCGCTGTGGCGGAGCTGGCGGCGGCTGGCCAGCCACATGGCGAGCAGTGCGATCAAGACGCTCGCCACGAGTCCGGCGGGCAGCGTCACCGGATTTGCGGCGAACTCAAACTGCACCGCGCCGACCGCGCCGCTCCAGACGGTCGCGAGCGCGCGGAGCACCAGCTTGGTGTAAACGACTGCGCCGAGCACGCCGAGGATTCCTCCCGCAAGCGCAAGCACGGCGCCTTCCGCGAGGAAGAGCCGGCGCACTTGTTTCGGCCGCAGGCCGAGCGCGAGGAGCAGGCCGGCCTCGGCGTTGCGCTGCTCCAGCGAGAAGACGAAGAGCAGGCCGGTGAGCACGGCGGCGGCGGCGATGAGGAAGAAGGAAAAGCTGACGAAGAGTTCGCCGAAATCGACCGGCGCCTTCGTGGCTGCGAACGCTTGTTCGCGCAACGGGAGGAAGCTCAGGCCGACCATTTCCGGGGTCAGCTTTGCGCGCAGTTCGGAGGAGAGCGCGCCTTCGAGCATCGTCGCGGGGTAGCGGATCGCGGTCACTTTTCCCCAGCGATTGCCCCACATTTCCTGACCCACCTTGAGGTTCACGAAGGCCTTTGGCGTGCCGCGATATTTCTGCCAGTAAGCTTCGTCCTGATCGCGCAGGCGGCCGGTATCCATCGCAAATCCGGGCTGCCAGTCGCGGCAGTTCTTCTTGTCTGTGAGTCCGGGAAAATCGGGCATCCACGACGCGTCGAGCTGCGGCTCGGTCATCGGGAGGATTTGCACGACCGTAAACTCACGCGACTGCTCGGTGAGTTGGCGGCGCTCGCCCATCACGAAATACTTCAGCGTGAGCTTGCTGGTTACGCCGACACCGAGTTCATCGGCCAGCCATTGATTGATCACCGTCTCACCGTCACCGAGTTGCGGCGGGAGAACGCCGGACGCAGGTGCGTCGAGCGCCGTGACCATCGAATACGGCACGGCCTTTTCCCCGGCGCGAAGTTCGTTCACCAGATAGGTCAGCGACTGGAGGCCCGGCGGTGCCGCGGCCACGATCTGCGGTTCGAGAAAGACGCGCGGCGAACGCAGCTCGTGTCCCCCGGTGGCGGGCAGCTTGCGGATTTCGAGACCGGCATCCTGAACGATCCAACGAGTCGTCACCGCCGCAGCAAGATCGCCAGGTTCGGCATGCAGCAACAAGTTCGCACGACTGGCGAAGCTGAGGCGCTGCTGGAGGAATTCGAGCGGCAGAAAAACGCTACTCGGCGGGACCTGGCTGGCTTGCAGGCTGAAGCGCCCGAACGCTTCGTCGCCAATGATCCGGGCGACCGGCGCACGGATCGCAACCACTTCGTTTTCCTCGCCGGAGAGTGGCGCGTCCTTGGAAAAGAAGCCGGGTTTCTCCACGCGCAGAATCACGGTCTCGCCGACCTTCACGCCGAGCTGCGCGGCTGCTCGCTCGTTCAGCGCGATGGAGTCTTTCGGTAGATCTTCGGCAGGCCTCGGAGCGAGTTTCCAAAAACGTGCATCCACGCCAAGGACTTGCGCTTGATTTACCCGCGCCCCGCCGTCGGCTCGCGACACGCTGCCGCGGAGCAACAGCGCGGGCGCCGTAGTGGTGCCCAGATCATCGGCGAGCTGGGAACGGAAAAAACGATCACCGCCGACCAGCGCAACGCTCGCCCTGCCGATCCGTAATTCCGCCTGCCGCCGGAGCGTTGCCTTCACCGAATCGCCGACGAGCAGCGAGCCGGTGAGCACCATCGCGGCGAGCGCCGCGCCCAGCACTACGCCGAGATGCGTCCGCCAGTAAAAACGCGCGCCGCTGAGGATCAGCTTCCTTGCCGTCATCACTTCTTCTCCACGAGCTGGCCGTCGATCAGTTCGAAGACGCGGCCCATCTGCTGCGCGAGTTCGAGCGCGTGGGTGACCATGATGAGGGTGACTCCGTGCGCTTTATTGAGCTCGACGAGCACGGCGGTGAGGCGCGCCGCGTTCGTGCGATCGAGCGCGCCGGTGGGTTCATCGGCGAGGAGCAGCTTGGGCTCGTTGATGAGGGCGCGGGCGACGGCGACGCGCTGGCGTTCACCGCCGCTGAGTTCACCCGGGCGATGATGCAAGCGATGCTTTAGCCCGACGGAATCGAGCAACGACTCGGCGCGGGCGTGGAGCGCGGTGGTGTCGCGCTTCGGCGCGGCGAGCGTGGGGACGAGCACGTTCTCGAGGATCGTGCATTGCGGCAGGAGATGGTGGAGCTGGAAGATGAAACCGACCGTGGTGTTGCGATACGCGGCGAGATCCTGCTCGCCGAGTTTTTCCACATCGCGCCCGTCCACGATCACTTCGCCCGAGTCGGCCTTATCGAGCGCGCCGATCAGATTGAGCGCGGTGCTTTTGCCTGAACCAGACGGCCCGACGATGGCCACACTTTCCCCCGCGGCGACCTGCAGATTCACGCCGCGGAGCACATCCACGGCATCGCCGCCATCGGGGGCGCGATAGGTTTTGTTGACGTTGCGGAATTCGAGGAGCATGGGCGGGGTCGTGGGCGGAGGGGAAGATGAACGCGACTCGGATGGTTTGAAAGAGCCTTGCTCGTTCAGGCGGCGAAGCTCCGCACCGCCGTAGCCTGTAAAAAGTTAGAGATCCCCGCTGGCCCGCCTTCGCTGCGCTCAGCCGTATCCAAGCCGTTGGAATGAGCCGCAGATGAACGCAGATGAGCGCAGATGCGGAGGCGGAGAGGAATAGCGGGGGGAAATGAGATCACCTTTGCGGGTATCGCGCTCACGCATGCCGATTGCCCTACGCCCCCTGTTTCCCATCTGCGTTTCATCTGCGCCCATCTGCGGCTCAACTGCATTGTTCCAGCTCAGGATGACAGGCTTTTTGGACTCCAACCGCACGCGCGTTCCGCTTGCCGCGTCTATCCGCTCAATCCCCCAACTCAACGTTCCAGTAGGCCAGGTCGATAAAGTGCCGCCAGCTATCGTGGACGTGGCTGTCGAAGGTGATGTGGACAAAGGGCCGCCACTTCGGCCGGATCGGCTTCCTGATCAAATGCATGTGCGCCTGGTAAGGCAGCCGATTGCCCTTCTTCGTATTACACGCGATGCACGAGCAGACGATATTCTCCCAGGTGGTCGCGCCGCCTTTGTCGCGCGGGATGACGTGGTCGAGGTTGAGATCGCGGCGGTCGAAGACCTTGCCGCAGTACTGGCAGGTGTTCTTGTCGCGTTCGAAAATATTGTGCCGCGTGAACTTCACCTCCTTCTTCGGCATGCGATCGAAGAGCATCAGCACGATCACGCGCGGCACGCGGATCTTGAAGGAAATGGTATGCACCATCTCGGGCTCCGGCTCGCGCTGCGAGAGTTCGTGCCAGCTTTCGAAGTCGTGAGTGAAGAAATTGTTCTGTCCGTCGGCGTTCACGACCTGCGCGTGCCCCTGGCATAGTAGGGTAAAAGCCCGTCGCACTGTGCAGACATTGATTGCCTGCCAGAGCCTGTTCAGAACGAGAACTTGGCGGTCGAGCATAAGTGGGGAGCCCGGAAAAAGTTGGGCGGAAGCTAGCATCCGCTTCCGGGAGCGTCAATTGCCCTGCGGTGACGATTCGGCGGCGGCGGGTTTCGTTACCCCCCGGGTTCGGCGGATCGGATTGTTTCGGGTAAGTGGTTACGACGAAACCTTGGAGGGACACGCTCCGTCGTGTCCCAGACTTCCATGGGCGAAGGCGTGGGGGAGCCGCCACCTCCGCCCGCTGGATTGGTGACACGACGGAGCGTATCCTTCCCGGATTCCCCAACCACTTTCACGAGACTCAAAAGTTCTCGAAACGGGCCTGCCGCCCGCTAGGTTCTCCGCACCCTACATGAAAACGCGCCTGATTCTCCCCCTCCTTCTCCTCAGTCTTGCCGCTCAGGCCGCTGACAAAAAGCCCGCTTCACCTGCGAAACCCGCGGAGGCACCCGCTGCAAAAGCGCATGATCTCGCTTCCTACAAAACGGCGGATGATTTGTGGAAACACATCGAGGAGCTGCGCAAGGAACCGACGGTCCAGCCAAAGTCGCGCGAGGAATTCATCACCATCGTGACGGGTTGGTTCAAAGGGCAAAAGGCCGCGGCAGAAGATTTCCTCAAGCGGTTCCCCGAAGATCCCCGGCGCTACAGCGCGCAAATGCTCTCCATCCAGTCGAGCCTGCAACTCGGCCGCATCCCGGGCGCGCCCCCGGAATCAAAGCCGAATCCGGACGCGCAGCGGAAGCAGATCGACGCGATCATCGCCGCACCTGACGCGCCGGAAGTGGCCAAGGGCGAGGCGACCTTCGTCCGTGCCATCATGCTCACGGAAACTCTCGACCCGGCCAAGCCCGAGACGGCGGGCACCTTCCTCAAAGCCGCCGACGACTTCCTCGCAAAGTATGGCACCCACGTGCTGGCGCCGCAGATGCGCCAGATGCAACTCCAGGTCGTGTCGAAGATGGAGTTCCCGGAAGCCGAGGCGGTGCTGACAAAGATTGCCGCGAGCGACGATGCGCGCCTCGCCGAAGCGGCGAAGCAAATCCTCACGCAACGCCAGAAGCTGAAGGATGTGAAGACCAAGCCGGTGGAGCTGAAATTTACCGCCACCGATGGCAAGGAAGTGGATCTGGAAAAGCTGCGCGGGAAGGTCGTCCTTGTGGACTTCTGGGCAAGCTGGTGCGGTCCGTGCATCAGCGAAATGCCCAACGTCGTCGCTGCTTACGGGAAGCTGCATGACAAGGGTTTCGAGATCCTCGGTATCTCTCTCGACCAGGACAAAGCCGCGATGGAAGGCTCGATCAA
>JANOAZ010000300.1:0-30220 GCA_031411395.1 Chthoniobacteraceae bacterium | reverse complement strand
GCCGCATCATCCGCCGTGACCGTGAACGTATAAAGCTCCGAGTAAGCCGCCTCAATCTGCCCCGACCAGGCAATGGCATAAGTCGTCGCCGCCGTGATCGCCGTGCCGGAGGGAATGGCCGTGCCGAAGTTGAAGTTGATGCTCGCATCCGTGCGCGTGGTGACAGCCGTGACGAAATCCGTGGCATCGTAATATTTACCCGTGAGCCCCGTGCCCGTCTGCGCCAGCGCGGAGGTGGCGAGAAAGAGGAACAGCCAAAGAAACCTCACGGATGCACCTCCGCGTCCTGAATCGTCACGCTCACATCATCCACAAACTGCGCCGGGAACCATTCTCGCGCTGACTCCACGGGAAGACGATACGCCGCGATCGCAATCACCAGCACGCGAGCCTTCGGCGGAACTTGCAGCGTGAGTTCACCGGCTTCCCAAGTCGCCGGATCGTGATCCACAGACGTCATCGAACGGGCAAAGGCCAGCGTCGCACCTTCGACGTGGCGTTGTTCCCATAGCTCTTTCGCATCCGCGCTGGTGCCAGCTCCGGCAACCGCCGCGACATGAAAGCGAGCCTCCTCTTCCGTGTCGGCATTAAACCATGCCCGAATCTTCACCGTGCGCGTCCCGTTGCCCGGCAAATCCACTACTTGATACAGGTCCGAACCCGACCATTTGCTGCCGGCATGATCGCCGCCAGTCGAGGCAGCGAGAAAGCGGAGTATGTGCGTGCCTTCGTAAGCGATCACATTGCCGTGACGCTCCACGACTTCGTGCGGGTCCGCCGCCCACCGGCCCGGACGATCCGGCACGCCACCGAGCATCGGCGCACTCCCACTTTCAAACCCCGCATCCGCCAGCGCGAGCGGCACCGCGCGCGGCGCACGCGGCAGAGCAATCGCCCACGCCGTGCCCACGGCCAGCCCGCCAAGCACCACGCCCGCCGCTGCCGCTGCGTAGGGCCGCAGCCAACCGCTGCGCATGCTCGCAGGAGTCTCCGAGAGCGGCACCACGTCCGCAGCAGCGCCGAGCGCCGTGTCGAGATTCATCAAATCGAGATACCGCCCGCGCAACTCCGCGTCGTCGCGCAGCTGGGCTTCGAGCGCGGCCACTTCGTCAGGCGTGGCCACGCCGTCGGCGTAGCGGTGCAGGAGTTCGTCTTCGTGTTTCATATCGATTCGTGTCTGAGAATTTCCCGCCGCACGCAGTCCAGCAGCGTCTGCCGGATGCGATGCAGCACTTTGTAGAGCGACATCGGCGTCTGCCCCCGCTCACTCGCGATCGCGCCCATGTTTGCGCGCGGCGCGTAGGCCCGCAGCACCAGCTCGCGCTGCTGCGTGGTGAGCTTTTGCAGGCACGCCTCCAGCGCCTCGCGCTGCGTGTCGTGCCGGCCCGAGGCGAGCACGGCTTCATCCGCCAGTCGCGCGAGCAGCGCATCGTCGAACACATGTCGGTCCCGCGCCCGGTCGCGCAGGAACGCCAGCACTTCGAACCGCGCAACGCCCATCGCCCACTTCCGAAAATCCCGCGTCCCGTCGAACTCCCCGAACTTTTGCCAAAGCACCACCGCCACCTCCTGCAGCACCTCGCCCGCATCTGCCCGCGACGGCAGCAGCGACCGCACAAAGGTCCGCACCGCCGGTTCGTGTTCGGCGAACAGGCGGAGAAACTGGTGATGATGGGAGTCGTCAGGCGTCGGCATGGCGGGGGTCGAGAGGTATCTCCAAAAGCGCCGCCGTTTTGCCGGGGAAAATTTCTACTTCGTCACGCGCAGCCGGGCGAAGCGCGAGAAGGTTCCTGCGGGGAAGCTGGCTCGCACCGTCAGCACGGTGCCGTTGTCGGAGAGGATTTGCTCGGTCACGCCCGCGCTGCTCCACGCGTTGAGTGTGTCGCTCCACTCGACTATGAAGGTCACGCCGGTGATGTTCTTCGCGCGGGTGTAGGTGAATTCCAAGTTGGCTCCCACTTTGGCCATGCTCGCGGGCTGGGCGCCGGGCTGTGTCGGGGAGAGGCCGAGCGCCCATTCGGCGAGGTTTTGCAGGCCGTCGCGGTCGGGGTCGGCGAGCGGGCCGATGATGTTTGCGTCGGTCACGCCGGGCCAGGTGAGGCTCTGCCAGTCGGCGAAAATGTTCGGGTTCGCGGCGACGCTGACGGTCATTTCCGTGAAGTCCTGCGCCGCGGAATTGGTCGCGGTGTGGCGCAGGACGTAGGTGCCGGGTTGGTCGAAAGTGACCGTCGTTGCGGGGCTCGCGGCGTTTCCGAAGGTGGCGGTGCCGGGGCCGCTGACTTTGCTCCACGCGGTGGTGAGCGTGCCGGCGATGTCGTTGCTCGCGCTGCCGGCGAGGTTCGCGGCGATGCCGTTCGTCGCGCTCGGGGCGGTGCCGCACGACACGGCAGGCGCGAAATTTCCGGCGGCGACCATCGCCACTTCGCTGGCTGGGAGGGCGCGGCGGTAGAGGCGCACGTCGTCCACGAGGCCGTCGAGGAAGGTCGTCGCGCCGGTGTGGATGAGGCCGACTTTGAACGGCGAGTTGTAGTTCGGAATGGTCGCGCTGGTTTCGTCGGCGGTGATGTCGAGCACGCCGTTCACGTAGAGTTTCGCGCGCGACGCGGCGGCGAGGGTGCCGTCGAACACGACCGCGACGTGATACCACACGCCGGTGGAAAACGCGGTGTTGCTGGTGAAACGGTCGTTGTTCGTATCAATGTCCACGTTCAGCCGTGCGTCCGTTTGCAGGAAGGTGGTGAAGGCGTTGTTGTCATTCAGACTGTTCCGTTTCGAGACGAGGCCCGCGCCGTTGATGGTGTTCACCTTGAACCAATACGTGAGCGTGAACGCGGTCGTGACATCGAGCGAAGCGGAGTCGGGCACGTTGAGGTAGCTCGTCGCGCCGTCGAAGTCCGCCGCGCCGCGCAACTGCCCGCCGCTCGGCTGCCACGCGAGCGCGCCTGTTGCGGTGCCGTTGTTTCCGCTGCCCGAACTGTCCGCCGCCATGGTGCCGCTGCTCTCGTCGAGTTTCAGCCACAGCACACGATTCGCGTCGGGCGAGGGAACGACGTTCACGGTGATTTGCGAGGCGCCCGTGCCCGCGGCCGTCGTCGCGGTGCATTGCAAAACATGGACGCCCGTGGCGGAGAAACCCGCCGTAGTGTCCCCGAGCGCGGCGTTTGCAAACGTCACCGTTCCGGGGCCGCTCACCTTCGTCCACGCAACGACCGGCGTGCCCTGCGTGCCAATGTCTGTGAGCGTCGCCGAGACGCGCAGCTTCGTCCCGATGCCCGGCAGCGTGACGCCGTCTGCTGGCGTGGTGATGGCGACATCCGGCGGCGGAAGCTGGACGGTGACGTTGTCGAACACCGCCTCCGCGAGCAGCGCATCATCGTGCGAACAGACCGCCAGGCCGAGGAGCGTCGCGCTCGTCATCGCGATGGTCACGGGCGAGCCGACGCGCGTCCACGTCGCGCCGTCGTCGGAGAAGTAGGCGGTGAAAACATTGCCGCGCCGCGCGAGCCGCACCCACGGCGGCGTATCAATTCCCGCGTTCGCGTTCGCCACGCTCGACCCGCTGATCGCCGTGCGCCGGATGAACTCGACCGTCCTCCCCGGCGTCCAATTCACGGTCGCGCTCCGCACGCCGCTGCTCGCGCTTTCGCGGATCATCACGCCCGCTTTCGCCCCCGCATTTGTCGCATCCAGCCCGAGCACGCGCGCGGTGATTTGCGTGTCGCCGGTCGCGGCGCGATTCACGAAATGGAATTTGTCCGACGTGCCCCAGATGTCCGCGCCCGCCGTTTGCACCACGAATTTATCCCCCGCCGTCCCCGCCACGCCGCCAAGCGGAATCGCCGTCACATCCTGCGCCGCCCACGGCGCGACGAGCGGCTCATACAGGAAAAACGCATCCGCATAACTCGTCGCCGTGCTGCTCGCGCGAAACGCAAAAACCGTCGCCGACGTGTTGCTCGCGCCCGTGGTGAAATTCACCGTCCCGCGCGTCCACGAGCCCGCCACGACATTCGTGAGCACCTGCGCGCCGCCAAAATTCTTCACCCCAAACGCGAGCCCCTGGCTCCCGTTCGTCGTCCAGCCCGTGAAGCGATACGCCGTGTTCGGAGTCAGCCCCACGATCTCCTGCTCCGCGCCCGCCGCGGAGCCGCTGCTCGGAAATCTCAGCGCGAAATCGCCGCCAAAATTCGTCCCATCGCCCGACACCGCCGCGCCGCCGTAGAACGAAGTCCACGCGCCGCCCGCGCCGCTTTCGAGCTGCGCGTTATTCACCGCCGCGCCGCGCCGCAGGAAATAATCATCCACAAATCCCGTCGAACCCACGCTCGTGGAGGACCCGAAAATCTGCGCCGTGCGATTCGTCGCGCCCGTGGTGAAAGGCACCGTCGCCTTTGCATACGCGCTGTTCGTCAGAGTCTGCGCCACCTGCGTGCCGCCGTGATTTTTCACGCCCACGAGCAGCGACGGCGAAACCGTCCCTGCATTTCCCCACGCCGTCAGCACGTAGTCCGTCGAAGGCAACAACCCGCGCACCGTCTGCGTGAGCGACGCGCCTGCCGCCGCAGTGGGCGCGATTTTCCCCGCGCCCGCGCCCGCATTTCCGCCCGTGGCGGACCAGAAAGCCTGCGCGCTCGCCGACGACGAAAACGGCTCCAGCCGCCCCTCGAAGTCGCCGTTGATGGCCGTCTCCGCGGGTTTGTAGAACCGCACGTAATCAATCTGCATTTTCGTCGTCGTCGTCAGCAGCGAGCCGTAGCCCCCCGCCGGAATCGGCCCCGCCCAAGTCGTGCTCGTCTCATCCACCTCGCTGCTCAAAATCAGGAATTCCGTCCGCTGCGACACCGGCGAATTGCTCGCATCGTTCACCGTCCAGCGCAGCACGCCATCGATGTAAAACTTCTGCTGAGTCGGCGTCCACTCCAGCCCATAGACGTGATACCCCGTGCCCAGCCCGAGACTCGGCGACGTGTAGCCGGTGCTCTGGTGCGATGCGCCGTAGCCGTCCCAATGAATGTTCCCGACAATCTTCCCGCTGATGTCCGTGCCCGAGCCATCCACCACGCGGTGCTCGCAAATATCAATCTCCGTCCCCGCCGTCTGCGGGTCGCCGATGGGATTGCCCATCGTCGGCGACTGCATCCAAAACGCCGACCACATCCCCGGCGAGCTGTCGTAATTGATCCGCGCCTCGATGTAGCCGTAAGCCGTCGTCAGCTTCGTATCCGTGGAAATCATCCCCGTGTAGTGCGTGCCGCCCGACGTGTAGGTGGAAATCGCCGCCACCCCGCCGCTCACGCTCACCGCCGTCGGCGTATTCACCGCATCGCGCCGCGCCCCCGGGAGCCAATGAATCCACTTTGACGAATCGAGCGCCGTCCCCTCGAACTCATCACTCCAAAGCAGCGTCCACCCATAAGCTGGAGGCAGCACCGCCCGCGATTCGCACACGAGCGCGAGCAGGCAAAAGATGATGGCAAAACGACGCATTCGGGGAGAGTCCACCGCCTACGGTCCCGGCGCCACCGATTCTCCACACTTAAGCTGGGCTTAGTCTCTGGACCACCATGCCGTCCCCGCGCTCGCCCGCGCGATCATCGCTTCAGCGCATCGAGCAGCGAACCGCCGCCCGCGGCCTGCACCCGCCAGATCGGGCCCTTCAGATCGCAGTTGGGGAAAGGCGGTCCGTCGCTCTTGGGAAACTTCGCGTCGGCGAGCCGGAAGAGCGGGATCTTGCCGCCGCTCCCGCTGCCGGATGGCTGGACCATCAGCACGCCCCAAAAGTGCCCGCCCGGCCGCTCGCCGATCACCACTTCAATCTCCGACCACGAGGTCCCGCTGAAATGCACGCTCTCACCGCGGATGTAGCCCTTGCGGGGAAAGCCGACGTATTGCGGCGGGATGATCTCCTCCGGTTTGAGCGAGGACGTCGCTTCCCACGAGGCATCGAGCACGAGCTTCCCGTTCACTCGCACCAGCAGCACATCATCCGCCGCGCCGATGAAGTGATAGGTGCCTTCCTTCGGCGGCTGCACCTTGCCGCGATAGACGGCGAGCCATTGCGCGGGCTTCACTTCCTTCTCCACTCCGTAGGCTTTCGGCGCCTCCTCGGCAGGCATATCGGGGATCATGAACTGACTCGTCGAGAGTCGGTTGGGCGCTTTGAAATAATCGTCGAGCTCGCTTTCCTTCATCCCGCCATCCACCCACTTGCGCACGATGCCGGTGTAATTGTTCGCGTTGACCCCGGAAGGTTGTTTGTTCCGCTTTTGTTTGAGGTCGTAGAAGGTCCCGACGAGCCCCGAGCCGGCGCCGCGGAAGCCAAACAAAGTCATCCCGCCACCACCCCCGCCACCGCCGCCCATGCCACTGCCCATGCCGCTGCCGAAGCCCATGCCCGTGCCGAAACCCGCGCCGCCCATGCCGGCCATCATGCCCGGCACCACGGTGCTCGCGGTCGGGATGGTCGGCAGATCGGGGAGGGAAACTTTCGCGATGCCCGCGCTGACGATGCGCTTGGCCTGCGGTGGTGCGCCGCCGGTTTTCTTTTTCTGCGCCATGGAGACCTTGTGCTCCAGCGCGCGTTTGCTCGGGTTGCTGGAAGGAGGGCCGCCTTTGAAGGTCACCTTCCGCTTGGCCTGGATGCGCTGGACGATGAAGTAGGTCGCGCCGATGCCGAAGAAGAGATGCGCGACGATGCTGATGAACAGGAATTTGCTGGTGGCGAGCTTTGCCCAAAAACCGGGGCGGCGGGGAGCGCGCGCCGTCGGCGTGCGGGTGGGTGGGGAAATCACCGCCGTGCGGTCATCCTGCGCGGAGCGTTGCGGCGGGCGCGGGTGGTGCGGCGCGGGACCGCTCTGGATTTCCACGAGATCCTTCGCCCTGGCCGGGCCCGGCTCAGGATGACTCTGCATCGGTGGCGGAGGCTGGGGAATGGCGGGGATTATCGGCTTCGCCGGCGCTGGTTTCGGCGCGACTACGACCGGCGTCGCCGGGACGAGAGTGTCGAGCGCGGCGATCGCCGCGAGGATGGTCTTGCGGTGCCCCAAGGCATTGACTCCGCATTCTTTCAAGTCCTCGGTCGTCAGGTCGCGCAGCATTTCGAAGGTGATCGCGTGCTCGGCAAACGCCTTCGCGTATTGCCCCAGGCCGAGGCCCTGCAACCAACTTTCAAGATCCTGCGGCACCTCCGTGGGAGACTCTGGATCGCTCATGATCCGACTTTGAGGTCGCGGTGGTAAACCTCGAGGAGCCGCGTGCCGAGGCAGGCGCGGCTGATCGAATTGATGGAAGCGGGCAAATTCATCAGGAGGGAAGGGAGGCTGCTGGCGATCTTCAACTTATCGAGACGGGCTCCAGCATTCTGTGCAACCAGGCAACGAGGGGACGGTGGAACCTGGGCTATCGGATGTTTTTGAATTCCCCGCCGTTCTGCTTCGCGAGCTTCTCCATGAAGTCGTCGCCACTGTCGGCTTTGTAAGCAAAGGCGTTGATCGTCGCGCGTGCGCCGAGCGTTTTCTGCCACTCGCTCACGTCGCTCAGGATGCCCGCCGGTTGCGCGTCGGTCGGCTCGCCGTCGGAGACGAAGACGATCGTGCCGGGCTTCATCTCGAACGCGCGCTCGAGTGCTTTCTGGCTGCCGGTGCCGGCGTGGCGGTGGCCTGGGCCGCTCAGCCAGAGCTTGCCGTTGCCTTTGTCCACACCCTCCGGCAGCACGTTGCACGGGCTGTAGCTCTTGAGCCACGCGGCCGCTTTTTCCTTCTCGCCGATCGTCGCGCCGACCATCGCACTCGCATACTCGTGCGGCTTGCCGGCGAAGGCGATGATGTTGAATTTCGTCGTCGCGCCGAGCGCCGACAGCGCGGTGAGCACTTCCTTTTCGAGCCGGTCGTAAGAGGCGCGATCTTTTTTCCCCTGCACCATGCTGCCGGAGATATCGATGACGAAGACGACATTCGCCGCCGAGCCGCGGAAGCCGAAAAAGCTGAAGCCGGCGCCGCCTCCCCCGCCCCCGCCCATGCCACTGCCCATGCCGCTGCCGAAGCCCATGCCGGTGCCGAAGCCCGCGCCGCCCATGCCTGCCATCATTCCCGGGACCACGTTGTTCGCCGTCGGGATCGTCGGCAGATCGGGCAGCGAGATTTTCGCGATCCCCGCACTCACGATGCGCTTCGCCTGCGGAGGCGCGCCGCCGGTTTTCTTTTTCTGCGCCATCGAGACCTTGTGCTCCAGCGCGCGTTTGCTCGGGTTGGTGGAAGGTGGGCCGCTCTGGAAAGTCACCTTCCGCTTGGCCTGAATGCGCTGGACGATGAAATAGGTCGCGCCCATCCCGAAGAGCAGATGCGCGACGATGCTGATGAACAGGAACTTGCTCGCGGCGAGCTTCGCCCAAAAGCTGAGGCGCGGGGCGCGGGAAGAGGAGGGCAGAGCGGGCGCGGAGGCCGGTGCCTTGGCCGGCGGAGCATGCAGCGTTTCCGCCGAGGTCCGGGCGATCGCGGTTGGCGGCGGGAGCGGGCGGCTGGCCAGTGCGGGCGGATTCGCGGCACTCGACAGTGGCGCGAAGAGCTTCGCAGGCTGGTGGGGATCGAACGGTGCCGGCTCGGGTTTCGTCTCCGGCGGCTCTTCCTCGACGGGCTCCGCCTCGGGCGCGGGTCTGGCCGTCGTGGCCTCGTCGGCGATGGCTTTGAGGATCTTCTTGCGATGGCCCATCGCGGTGATGCCCAGTCCGCGCAGGTCGGCCTCGTCGAGCGTGAGGAGGACGTCGCGGGTGATCTCGTTTTCCGCGAAAGTAGCGGCGTATTGCCCGAGGCCGAGGCCCTGCAACCAATCCACAATATCCTGCGGTGTTCCCCGAGGGGCGCCTGGATCGCTCATGATCCGACTTTGAGATACCGGTAGTAAACCTCGAGGATCAGCGTGGCGAGACAGGTGCGGTAGATTTCGGCATCGCCGCCGGCCTTGGTGCCCGCGCAATGATGTTTGGCAGGGCCTTCCTGCTTCCACGTTCCGTCGGGGTTTTGATTTTGCAGGACGATCTGCATGGCGCTGGCGTTCCATTCCTCCCAGTCCTTGCCGCCTTCCTGGAAAAAGGCCTGCGCGTAGTAATACCACGCGTAGAGGTCGCAATTGCTTTCCCAACTTGGCGGGTCCTCGCGGAATTGCAGGCTGGCGAAGCGCAGGCCGCGCTGGATTTCCTTGTAGTTGCCGCCCTTGCCGAGGGTCTGGAGCGCGAGCACGCCGACGCCCGTGAGCGCCCATTGGTTGTAACTCTTCGCCTTGGCGGTGGAACCGAAGCCACCGGTGGTCGCCGTGGCGTTGCCGGATTTCAACGCCTGCGTTTTTTTGATGTATTCCGTCACGCGCGAGATCGCAGGGGTCACGCCGTCGATGTGCAGGTCGTTCATCTTCGCCGCTTTCAACGCCTGAAACTGCCAGCCGGTCACCGACAGATCGCTCCCGCCGCCCGACTCCATCGCCGTGAGGTAGCGCCAGCCGCCGTCGGGGCGCTGGGTGGCCACGACGAACTTTACCGCCCGCTGAAACGCTTCCTTCAAGCCGGGAGTCTTCTTCTTGCTGATCGGATCGAGGGCGATCATCTCGCCGAGCGCGTAGGTCGCGATGCCGTGTTCGTAGATGGCTTGCTGGTCAGGACCGTTGCTTGAAATGAGGCCGTCCTCGCTCCGTTTCGCGATCTCGATCAGCGCGTTGAGGCCTTTGGAGACGGCCTCGCCGTACTGGGGATCGTCCGGCGTGGCGCAACGGCCGAAGAGCGCGAGCAGCGCGAAGCCCGTCATGCCGGCCCGGTAGCGCGTGCCCCAGGTGCCGTCGGCGTTTTGCTTCGCCTTCAGCCATTCGAGGGAACGGGTGACCGCCGCCTCCACCTCGGGTTTCCCACCGTTCTGGCTGAGTTTCAAAAGCCGCTCATGTGTGGTGCAGCGGCAGGCGAGCGCGGGCGGCAGCATCTTCAAGCCAAGCCCCATCCCACCCATCCCGCCGCCCATGCCTCCACCCGATCCGCTCCCAATCCCGGTGCCCGTACCAAAGCCCGCGCCGCCGAGGCCGGCGATCATGCCCGGCACCACCGTCGTCGCGCTCGGAATGCTCGGGAGGTCGGGCAGCGAAACTTTCGCGATGCCCGCGGTGACGATGCGCTTCGCCTGCGCTGGCGCACCGCCGCTCTTTTGTTTTTTTTGCAGCGAGACCTTGTGCTCCAGCGCGTGGGTGCTCGGGTCCACCATCGGCGGCCCGCCCTGGAAGGTGACCTTCCGCTTCGCCTGAATCTGCTGCACGATGAAGTAGGTCGCGCCCACGCCGAAGCCGAGGTGCGCGACGATGCTGATGAAGAGAAATTTGCTCGCGGCAACTTTCGCCCAAAAGCTCAGGCGCGGGCCGCGCGAAGGGGAGGGCAGGACGGGTGCGGGCGCCGGCGCCTTGGTCGGTGGAGAATGCAGCGTCTGCGCGGAGGTCCGGGCGATGGAGGTCGGCGGCGGCAGCGGACGGCCGGTGGGCGCGGGCGGCTTCGCGGCGCTCGTCGGCGCGGTGCCGGGGCGGACGGAAATGGAGGGCGCCGCCGTGCTCGACGGCGGCACGAAAAGTTTGGCGGCTTTATTCGGATCGAAGGGCGCCGGCTCGGGTTTCTTCGTGGGCGGTTTTTCCGCGACGGGCGCCGGCTCGGGCGCGGGTTTTACCGCCGCGGCCGCGTCCGCGATGGCCTTGAGGATCTTCTTGCGATGCCCCATCGCGGTGATGCCGAGCTCGCGCAGGTCGCCGTCGTCCAGCGTGGCGAGGACGTCGTGCGTGATCTCGTTCTCCGCGAATATGCCGGCGTATTGCCCGAGCCCCAAGGCCTCCAGCCATGACGAAAGATCGGCGTCGTCGGGCATCGATTACTCCTCCTCGCTGACGGTGAAGGTCACGTTCTCGATCTGCGCCACGGCCAGCGCATCGAGCACATCGATGGTGCGCGCATACTTCGCCTCCGGCTCGCTCACCACGGTCACGAGCGTGGGCGATTTGGCGGCGTCGCTCCCTTGTTTGAGCCGGAGCAGAGTGCCGCGGAGCTGCGTCATTTCCTTGCTCGTCGGCGTGTCCATCGGTTCGTCGTTGAGCATCACCTCGCCGTTCTCCGCGATGTTGATGATGATCTCATCGACGAAGTCCGTCGGCCCGCTCGTCTCCGCCGTGCCGGGCAGCTTGGTGTTCAGTTCGCGCTCCACCTTCACCGCGCCGGCCATGACCATAAAGAAGAGCATGATCACGAAAACCACGTCGATCATCGGCGCGATCTGGAAGCCGAGATTGCCGTCGCCGCCCGCGTTGGGATCGAAAGTTTTCATGAGGAGAGGGAATCCGCAGATTGCGCAGATGGGCGCAGATTTCGGCCAGTGGTTGTCGCACTCGAATTAGCCACGGATTCACAGGGATCTTCACGGATGGGGAAGGCGGCTGTTCCCACCTTCCGTGTTTCATTCGTGAGCATCCGTAGCTCATTTTCCCATCTGCGAAAATCTGCGCAATCTGCGGATCGCATCGTCAGTTCCGGTTTACGGCGGAAAAGGAAATGTCGCTGATGCCCGCCTCGGCCGCGGCGTTCATCGCTCGCGAGATGCTCCGCGCGTTCGCCTCGCGATCCCCGCGGATCACACAGCGGAAGGTCGGATTCGGCCCCTGGGTGATCTTCATCTCGCCAGTCTTTTTCGCGGCGGCGAGCACCTTGCTCAGCTCCGCGGGATCGTTGTAAGCGCGGTCATCCATGGTGAAGGTGGCCTTCTTCGCCGCGCCATCCCACTTCACATTCACGATCGCCTCGGCGCGCTGGTTGTCCTTCTTCAGCGCGTTCACGGACGCTGGCAGCTCGATGGATTTATCCACCTTCAAGACCTGCGCGGTGGTGATGCTCATGAAAAAGATGAGCAGCACCAGCAGCACGTCGATCATCGGCGCGATCTGGAACTCCGGTTCGCCGTCTCCGCCTCCGCCTCCGCCGGCCATATCAGGGAGTTAAGAGTTGAGATTCGAGGCTTTGCGAGAAGTCCATGGTGCAATGGGGACAATTGAGAGTTGAGAGGCGCATCAGGCTTGGGCGTGAGTGGTTTCGCTTTGTTCGCCGCCTTGTTCGTCCGTCCACCATTCGGGGTCGGCGGCGTAAAGTTCTTCGTCGCCGATGTGCGAGCCGGCGAGTTTGTCGTAAGGCATCTTGCGCAGCAGTCCGGCCATGGTGTCCTGGATGTCGTGGAGCACCTTCGCCGCACGATTGCGCAGGTAGTAGTAGGCGCCGAACGCCGGGATCGCGATGAAGAGGCCGCTCGCCGTGGCCACGAGCACCTCGCCGATCGCGCCGGAGAGCGCGGACGGATCGCCGATGCCCGACGTGCCGAGTGTGGCGAAGGCCTTGATCATCCCCGTGACCGTGCCGACGAGGCCGATCATCGGCGTGCAAACGCCGAGCACCGAGAGGTAGCTGATCGAGGTGTTCATCTGCGAATGCTCCTTGGCCATCTCCGCGATGATCCCTTCCTCGACCGCCGTCTTGCCTTCGCCGAGCAGGCTCACCGCCACGCGGCAGACGTTGGTAAAGCCGGACGGGTTCGCTTTGCAGTAGGCGTAGGCATCCGGGTATTTGCCCTGGCGGAACAGGCCGCGCACGGCCTCGATGTGCTGCGGCGGCAGGAGCTTCTTCGGGCTGGTCACGCGCACGATGCCATCGCCGATGAGATAAACCGTGAGCACCGAACACAACCCGAGCGGGATCATCACCCAGCCACCTTCCTTGATCTGTTCCCAGAGCGATTTGGTATGCACGGCGGGCGCCTTGTCGCCGCCGGGTTTGGCGTCTTCCGCGCGCAGCGTGGTCGTGGCGAAGAGGACGCAGCCGGCGGCCAGGCCGGCGAGGAGGGTGGATTTCAGTTTCATGGTTTTGGTTTTGGATCTTGGGGGCTGGTCGGGTCGGCGAGTGCTTTTTCGCGACGCGCGATTTTCGCCAGCTCCGCCTCGGCCTGTTTGGCCTCGGCGGACGACGGAAAGGTTTTCTTCAATTCAGCGAGCGCGGCTTTCGCGGCGGGAAAATCGTCCATCCCGAAGTGCGCGCGGCTGCGCCCGAGCAGCACCTGCGGCAGCAGCACTTTTTCGTTCGGGTAAAAGACCGGAATTTGCAGGAAGGCGAGGATCGCATCCTCCCACTCCTTTTTCGTGAGCAACGCCTCGCCCTTGATCACGAAGGCCGGCGCGCGGGTCGCGGGATCCTTGCTTTCCTTGAGCGCGGCTTCGGCCATCTCGAGGGCGCGGGCGTGGTTGCCCTTGCGGGACAGGCCCGCGGCGATTTGCACGCTGGCCGCGCGCGTCACTTCCGGGTCGGTGGCCATGCGGCCGATCTGCTCGGCGAGCGGCTCCGCTTCGGCGCTGCGCCCGAGGCTGGCCAGCGCCTGCACCTTGAGCAACGCGGTCTGCGGCCACCAGCTTCCCGGCGCATCGCGAAAGCCCTCGTAATATTTCAGCACCGCGTCGAGTTGCGGGAGGATGTCGGCAGCCTTGCCCTGCGCGATGAGGTCCGGGGCGGTCTTGATCGGCGGCGGTTCGGGGAAGTCGAGCTTCGCAATCTGCGCGATGGGATAGCCGAGGTCACCGGTCTTGGCCGGTTTGCCCGCTTCGCCACCGGGCATCTCCACCGTCGCCACGATGGTGTCGCCCTGCCGGCGCAGACCCTTTGTGGCGATGACCTTGCCATCTTTCATGATGATGTTCTGCGCAGATGCGGCGCAGGCCAGCGCGAGGAGAAGTGCGACTGTCTTCATGCCGCGGCCCCCCATTCGGCGAGCAGCTTGGCCGCCTGTTTGGTTTCCGGGAATTCCTTCAGCTTCTCATTGCGCAGCATCTCCATGAGGTGCCCGACGGCTTCCTGCCGCTTGCCGATTTTGTCGAAGCAATCCGCGCTGCGCACATAGGACTTCGCCGCCCACGGCAGGAATTTCTGGTAGGCCACAAACACCCGCTGGTAGTGCGCGATCGCCTCCGCGAAGCGGCCCTGCCGCGCCTCGATCTCGCCGAGGTAATAGACCGCCATCGCCGTCGATTCGCCGCGCCATTCGCGCACGCCGGCCACCATCTCGAAGCCCTTCTTCGCCTCCGCGTATTTGCCGAGTTCGAGCTGCGCGCGTGATTTGCCGATCGTCGCCTCCTTGACCTTCATCGCTGCGATTTCGTCCGCCGCGTGGGTGAAAAGTTCGAGCGCCTTCTTGTAGTCGGCCTTCGCCAGCGCGATCTCGCCCAGCCCGACGTAGGCAAAGTCGAGGTAGTCGCTCTTCGGATAATCCTCGCGCAGGTCCGCGTACATCTTGCCCGCCTTGTCGTGATCGCCTTTGAAAAGCAGAAAGTCGCCGACGATCGCGAGCAGCACCGGGCTGAGATTCTCCGGCTCGAAGCGCCCCGCCATCTCCGCGTAAATCTCCTGCGCCTCCTTGTCCTTCTTGATCAGCTTCAGCAGCTCGGCCCGGGCGTAAAGCAGCCGCGCCTTTCCGGTCGTGTTGGCGGTTTCTTCGAGCGGCTCGAGCTGCTTTTTCAACTCCGCCACCGCATCGTACGGCGGCAGTGGCGGCGGGGTCGCGGGTGCCGGCGTCGCGGCGGGTGGTGCGCCCGGCTTGGTGGCCGCGATGGGCGCGGGCGCGGGGGTGGCCGCCGGCGTGGGAGGCCGCGGGCGCTTCGAGCAGAGCTGCGCGAGTTGCTGGAGCAATTGCTCGACCGCCTCGCGTTTCGGCTCGTTGAGGTAACGCTTGAGCTGCTCGACGAGGAACGTTTTCGCTTCCTCCGTCTTGCCTTCGCGCGCCTTCGCCTTGCCGATCCAGAACATCGCCGCGACCACCGTCGAGTGGTCCGGCTTTTCCTTCACGAAGTCGGTGAACATCGTCGCGACCTCCGGCCATTTCCCGAGTTTCTGGAGCTGCTTGCTCGCTTCGAAGAGCGCGTAATTCAACACCTCGTCGGTCGTCGCACGCTGGTAGGCCGTGGTGTAAGCGGCTGCTGCCTCGGCGGTCTTCTGCTCCGCCGCGAGCGAATCGCCGAGCAGCGAAAAAACCTCACCCGTGATCTCGTGCTTCGGGAACTTTTTCTCCCACGCCTTCGCGTCCGCGATCACTTCGGGATAGAGCGACGCGGCATATTTGCAGACCATCACGCGGTAACCCGCATCCGCCGCGAAGGGCCCGGTCGGGTGCTTTTGCAGATACGCGCTGAACGCCGCCAGCGCCTCCTCGTATTTGCCCTCGAAGATCAGCGTGAGCGCCTCGCGATACTCCGACTCCTCGAAGTATCCGCCTTTCGGAAAATCCTTCAGGTAGCGGCGGTAGTGCTTCCGCGCTTCGTCAAACTGCCCCTGCATGAAAAACGCGTTGCCGAGCAGGAAGCGCATCTGCTCGCGGAACTGACTGTCCGGCTGCTTCTCCAGCATCGTGCCGAAGAACGTTGCCGCCGATTTCGGATCGTTGTTCTGCAACGCCGACGCGCCCTTGAGATACCCCACCGTCGCCGCGTTTGGCCCCTTCGGATACTTCTTCAGATACTCGTCGCAGAGCTGGAGCGTGCGCGCCGAGCGATTGAGATCGGCGAAACAGACCAGCGTGGAATAGAGCGCCGCCTCGGATTCCTTCGCCTCCGGGAATTCCCCCCGCAGGCGGTCGAACGCCACGATCGATTCCCACTTCTTGTCCCAGTCGTACCAGACCTTCGCGATGCGGAAGAGCATCGACGGCATGAAGTCGGGCAGCTTCTCGAATTCCTCGAGCAGCTTCTTCGCGTCCGCCTGCTGCTGTTCGATCTCTCGGTTCGCGCCGGTCGCCGCCATGTAGGCCTGCGCATCCCCGCGGGCGCGTTCGAGGTTCGCGGCCATGCGTTTGTCCATCCCCGCGATGCGGTCGTTCTGGAAGGCGATCACCTGCGCGCGGTTCCGCACCGCGCGATAGGCGGCGAGCGCCTGGGTGTAGTTTTTCTTCTCCGCGAGTTCGTCACCGAGCTTCACGGTCAGCGCGTTGAGCGCCACGATGTTGTCCACCAGCGTCACCCGGGCGAAGAGCACGTTGACCAGGTTGAGCGTCTTGTCCGGCTGATTTTTTTCGAGGTAAAGCTCCGCGAGCGTCACCGCGCTCGTCGCCTGCATCGCGGATTTGATCTCCGGCTGGATGAGCTTCTCGATGATCCGGATCTGGTCGTCCGGCCGCTTGAGTTGCTTGTAACATTCCGCCTGCGCCGCGAGCGCCGCATCGCGCAGCGACGGCACATTTTCCAGCGCCGCAAAAAGCCCCGCCGCCTTCTCGTATTCCTTGCCGAGGAATGCCGAGCGAGCCAGCGCCAGCCGCGCTTCACCGACGCGCTCCGCCTTCGGATACTGCGAGATGTAGGTCTGAAACGTCTCGATCGCCTTCGGGTAGTTCTTCGCGTTGAAGTAAGCCGCGCCGAGCGTGTAGAAAAGCGGCGCAATCTTCGACCGCTCCACGGGATCGGTAATCACCGCAATCACCTTCTCGAGGCCATCCGCGGCGGCGCCCCAGTCGCCTTTGTTGAACGCCGTCATCGCCGCGTTGTGCATCGCCGCGAGATCCATCGCCGCCGAAGATTGGATCGCCGGTTGCTGGGCGAAGCCCGGCGTAACGGGGATCGTCAGCGCGAAGGCCATGGTCGCGGCCAACGTGCGTCCAAGGATTCTCAGGGGGGGGCCGGAGCGCATCGAAAAGTTCAGGGGGTGAACTGGTTACGTATCAGTTCCAATTGCGCTTCGCAATTGTAGATTGGGGGAAGGCGCCCAACGCAAGCGACATGGAGTCCGCGTACGCTGCGCCGCTCGGCGAGAGCGACGTTTCATCGGCGGAGTCGGGGGCAGGCATTTGGGGGGACGCCTTCACTGTCCCCTGTCTCAACCGCGGAAACCAGCACAGAAGAATTCACATTCGACACCATGGAGGGCCTCGCTCTGTCGAGGCCCCAACATCCGGCGCGGGCGAAGGCGGCGGGGCGGCTGGGGCTCGGGCGAAGAAGCGGAAGACCACCGCCCCACCGCCGCTGCCCGCGCCAGGTCAGGGCCTCGACGGAGCGCGGCCCTCCAGCGCTTACGGCGTGAATTTTCGCGTCGAAAGAATGCGGATGCGGTAGGCGGTGTCGGCGATCGCCGTGGGATCGAGGGCGAAGTCCGGGAGGCTCGGATCGGCCGGGTCGATGTAACGTTCGATGATACTGGAGCCGCGGTATTCGCCGAGCGGCTGGACGCGGTCTTCGCGCCACACCGCCCAATCCCCGGCCTTGGCTCCGGCGCTGCGCAGCGCCTGCACGCGGAGATGCACGGTGAAGGTGTTCGAGCGCGTGGTCAGGCGCGCATAGAGATTCGTGTAGGGCCGCTCGCGGGTGTTGTCGCCGGTGATCAGCGCGTCCTGCCAGATCTTCCCGCTTTGGTAATCGGCGAGAGTTTCGCCGTCGCGGACGAGATGCAGCTCGCAGATCTCGGTCGCGGAGCGAAAGGCGTCGCCGGCCGCGAAGCGAGTGTCCGCCTGCGCCAGCGTCTTTGGCACATCGATCGGGCGGCGCATGCGGTCGAAGGGAGCAAGCCCGCGATAGGCCTTGTCGAAGTCGGACTTCACGGCAGGGTCCTGGACCTTGTTCCCCGGATCATTCGGCAGCTTGTAGGGGTGGTCGTTGGTCTCGTGGTCCCAGAGTTTGTAAATCGGCGCCGCCGCATTCGGGAGTACGAGCGGCTCCTCGGCTTTCATCGCGCCGTGCAGCGCGGTGGCGCGCCGGATGTAGCTGAAGGGTGCGATCTCGTAGTTGAGGTTGATTTTCCCCGCGGTGGAGAATGGCTCGCTGATGGCCCAAGGCTCGATCACCGGCATCCAGAAAAGATCCATGAGCAGGTGATCTTTCGGCGATTGCGTGCCGGGGTGCGACTTGCCGGCGGCGTCTTTCCGCAGTTCGGGGCGAAAGAGCAGCGTCTCCCACGGACGGTTGCGCTTCACTCCCGTGGGGAGGGAGCCGAGCATTCCCGCGGAGGGCACGAGGCGGCTCGGGGAGAAATACCTCCCGTCCGAATCCGAGGCCAGATTCCACGCGAAATAGGTGTAGGGCGAGTTGGTGGACGCAAAATTTCCCTCATCCGGTTTGTTGATGTAAGCGCCGTCGGGCCAGGTGGAGACTCCGTTGTCGTAGTCATTCCACCGGTTGTGAATCTTCCCCGCGCCCGGCCGGATTTCCGGCAGGCGGGAGTAGTGATACTTCACGAGCGGCGACGCGGTGAGCTGAGCATCGGGGGCCGCGCCGGGGATGCCGCCGAAGGTTCCACCTGCCGGATTCGGTCGATCGAGTCCACCCGGCCGATCGCCAGGTTCATTCCCAAAGCCATAGAGAAAGTGGGAGCCCGCGGAGGAGGTGAAAACGTGAAGCATGCGGTCCGCAGTGTTGTTCCACTCTGCTTCGCGGACCTTCACAAAGTCCGTGGTGGAAACGACTCGCTTTGCAGTGATGAGCCGGATGTCGCCGTGGTCGGGCACGATCGTGCGGACGACGTCCTCTTCGCGGAAAATTCCGCCCTTCTTGAATCCGGGCGGCGCGGGGATGTCGGGAGTGCGCGGGCTCGCGACCCAGCGCCGTTTCGGATCCGCGTATTCCAGCCCCGGCGCGTGAGGCACGGTGCCGAGGCTCGAGTAGCGACCACCGAAGGTCCACCAATACGACGCTGCCGTTCTCGCGTCGCCGCCGCGGTAGTCTTCCGTCCCTGTCCGCACCAACTTGGGAACGGGAAAGGTGCCCCCCGGGATGGTGAGTTGGAGCGTTTGGACCAGCGCTTTGGGATCCGCGCTGGTTGTGGCGTAAATCCGGATCGTCACCTCGCCGCCGACGAAGTTCATCGTGTCGCCCGCGACCTTCGCGCCGGTGACCTTCGTCTTCCCGTCAGGGAGAGTGGACTGCACCTGGCTCACCCACTGATAGCCGCCGCCGCCGAAATCCTGCATCGGTCCGCGCAGTCCGCCAGAACCGCCGTGCTCCCGTCCGTTGTTGTGCCAGCCCGAGCCGATCTTGTTGTTGAGGGGCTTGCCACCCGGACGCATCTTCAACTGCTGCCCATTCAGCAAGAAACCGGTCTCGCCGAATTGCACATCGAAGAAAAGTTTCTCGTAGATCGGATGAAATCCCAGCGCCGGTGACCACGGCTCGAAAAGGAACGCCGTGTTCACGAGACGCTCGGTGGTGGCGAGTTTTTCGTTCGGGGACTTGTTGCCTGCTAGGATTCCGGCATTTCCCTCCTGGCTGCAAATGAAGTGCATGCCGGCCTGCGAGACGGTGAAAAAACGCCCGAAGCCTTGCGTGTTACCAATCTGGATCGGGGCGACCTGGCCATTGTCGGCGAAACGCGGGCTGCCTTGCTTGACGAGCACCGGGTCGCGTAGGTTCACGCAGCGGATGTAGTCGAAGATCTCGGTGAGCACCTGGTCGCGATCCTGTCCCCATTTCGTGCTGAAATTTCCGCCATAGCCGGGGATCGCACTGCCGGTGAGGCGCTGGAGGTAGGCGTAGAGTTCGCGGTTGCGCTGGATGTTCGCGTAGTCGGCGGTGGGGCTCGTGGAGTCGGCGCGCTGGAAGAAGTAGGGCTTTGCCGTGGCGCCCGCGCCGGTGGTGCTGCAAAAGGCGGCGAGCCGGTCGAAGCCGGTGCGTTGCGTGGCGTTCGTACCGACGGGCCATAGCGAGATGCGGGGCTGGCCGAAGAGATTCAGTTCCGGTGCGCGGCTGTTGGCAGTGAGGAAAAAACGCGCGCGCCGCAGCCGCTGCGAATCCACGAGTTTGTTTTCATCGCGTATCGTTCCGGGCATCTCGGGGCGGAAGAGAAACTCATCCACATTGGCGTAGAGCCGGTCCGTATCGAGCGCGACGGGAGCGGTCACCGCCACGGTCGCGGCGACGGTGCCGCCGGGCTGCACGCGGGGGAGCAGCTTGTAGATCGCCTCCTTTTGCGCCGCAGTCAGCACCACGCCGGGGAAGAAGACCGGGCTGAGCGCGGTGTTGAGCGGGTGGCCGGGGAAGCGCTGGTATTCGCGCTGCGCGGGCTGGAACCGGCCGTAGTTCAGATCCTGGATGGAGATCGCGCGCGGCGTGTCCCACGGGGTCGGCTCGCTCGCGGTATTGACGTTGAGTTTGCACGTCTCGTCGTCGGTCCAGAAGGCGAGCCTGCCCACGATCGGGTTCTCGCGGCTCGGGGTGAGCGGCGCGGCGGCGCCGGCCCACGTGGCGGTGCGGCCGCCGTCGGTCGCCGCGGTGGGTACGGTGAAGGTCCCATCCTGCAGGACGTAGATCCAGCGCACCGGCATGGCGGCGGGATTGCCTGTCGAGCCGGCGGGCACGCTGGTGGGATCGGCGTTCTCCGCGAGGCTTCCACGAAAGCCCGGCGCGGCGCCGAGGGTGAAGCCATCGATGGGCATCACCGCCGGGAGCGTGCCCGTGCCCGGCAGCGCGGCCATCGGATCGATGATCGGGTAACTCGCGCGGAGTTTTTTCCCGTCGCGCGCGATCTTCCCGCCGGTGGCATCTTCCACCAGCACGGGCTCATTCAGATCGACGAAGTGCGCGGGCTGCGCGGGCCAGTCCGCGGGGATCTCCTGCGGAAGGTGGTCGCTCACCGAATAGCGGCCATTCGCATCGGTCTCGGCGACCATGTCGCGCGCGGAGTAGAGCTTGAAGACCCTGCCTCCCGCGCCGGAGTCGTCCCAGGTGCGGATCAGCCCCGGCTGCGAAGCCCAGGCGAGCCGGCCCGAAGCGGCGCCTGCGCCTTTCGTGCTCCGCGTGGAGTCGAGGAGCTGGCCGGTCACGAGCCCCGTCGCGGAGGCGGCGAGATGCTTGAGCTGCACATCGGACTGGTAGATGGATGCCGAGGTCGTCTCCGTCTGCGCGGTGGTGAGCAGGGCGACGACGAGCGCCGCGAGCAGCATGAGGAAGACGAGCACCAGGATGAGCGCGATGCCGCGGCGGGAGGAATGCGGAAGCGATTTCACGGCGTGACGGCCTCGACCTGTTCGCGGCTCCACTTCGCGCCGCGGATGATGACATTGGTGGTGAAGATGCGGTAGTTCGCACGCAGTGCGATGAGCCGGCTCTCGATCGCTCCGTCTCCGCCCGCGAGGAGGAGTTCGCGGCTGAGATCGGCGCTGCGCTGGAACTTCCCCGCGAGCGCGAGCGGATCGAGCCGCTTCTCGTCGTAGGCGAGCCGTGCGGCGCTCACCTCATCCACCGCGACCATGCTCACCTGGAGGATCGGGGGAAGCTGATGCACGGGATTGAGGCGCGCGTCGGCGTAGCGTCCGTCGCCGCGGTTCGCCGGGGAGAATGGCGCGGAGTCGTAGAGATAGCGGGGAGCGAGCGGGGAATGGTCGGCGGTGCTCGCTTGGGCGCTGCCCTTCACGGCCACTTCATCCGCCGGCGAGAGCCGTGGGATGATGATGAGGGCGACAATATTTTCCGCGATCGCGCGCACCGGCGGGGTGGGCTGGCTGAGCGGCGTGCGAAACCAATCGCGACCCGCGTAGGTGCGGCTGGAGACGCCGGCGGTGAGCTTGTAGATCAGATTGTTTTCCGCGGGATGCCACAGCTCCATGAGCCGCGGGCGGTGGCGGACGGGCACGGACTTCCTGGGCAGAAAATCCGGGCGGAGCGCGAGGTCGTCGCCGGCTTCCAGAAAGTAGCCCCAGGTGCAGAGCAGGTTCGTGTATTCGCGATAGGCGGGATTCGCCGAGACTCCGAAAGGCGCCTGGAAAAAGACGGCGTGCGTCGGCCGGGCGCGCCCGGCAGGCGCCGCACCGATCAGATCTTCGGCGGAGCCGGAAATGAAACGCAGGTTCGAATCCCGCCGGTATCGCGTGGGCAGCGCCGGATCGTCGTATTCCCAATGCACGTCGAGCGTGGCCTGGGCGAGCCGCGCGGTCATCGTCTCGAACGCATTGCGCGCCTCGCGGAACTGCTCGGTCTTCGCCACGCTGCGCTGCCAGATATTCCCCACCTGCCCGAGCGCCGTGACGA
Source organism: Chthoniobacteraceae bacterium (assembly GCA_031411395.1). GTDB lineage: Bacteria > Verrucomicrobiota > Verrucomicrobiia > Chthoniobacterales > Chthoniobacteraceae > Chthoniobacter. The sequence continues at coordinate 8,191 of JANOAZ010000300.1, read as the reverse complement.
GGATCACCGTGAGCAGCGAGATGACCGCCGTGGAGACGAGCAACTCGACCACCGTGAACGCACCGCGTCGCCGATTCGTCATGGCGTTTTCCCCGGGGTGTAGCCGTTGCGCGTGAGCACCGTGCGATAGTGGCTCATCGGCGCGGCGGCCCGCGGCCAGAGCTGATCGGCGCCCACCGGCAGCGGCTCGAGCCCGGGCCGGTGCGCGACCTGCACGGTGAGAAAGACGCTGTCGCGCGGACGAAACCGCATCTTGCCCGCATCCGCCGGCAGGGAGGTGAAGCCGCCCGGCTTGCTCGCGAGATCGCGCGGCCCCGGCCACGATCCGCGGACCATCACGCGGTAGATCGCTGCGCTCGCCGCGCCCGGAGCGGATGGGAAAACCTCCCCCGCCTGCTCATCGAAATAACGCACCGGCAGTGTGAAAAAATCACCCGTGGGTTTCCCGCCCGCGGCGAGGAGCAGGTCGAAGTCGGTCTGCTCCGCGTCGGTGATCACGCGCTGGGCGATCTGCGCGCCGATCGTCGCATCCATGGCATCGCGAAAATGCGTGAGCCCCATCGGCACCAACCCGAGCAATGCCACAAACCCAAACGCCACGATGGCAATCGCGGTCGCGACCTCGACGAGCGAGAACGCGGTGGTACGATGGGGAAGGATGGAGGGGACTGAGCTCAAAGGGACGCGGGGGGGGCGGCGGAGCATCCCCCTTATACCCGTGTCTCCAGCCGCGTGAAACAACACATTTGGCATTGCGGTAAAGTGCTTCTCTCTTTGAATTTGCCGTGCGCCACGGGGCGCGTTACGCACCGGGGCGATCTTCGCAATTATGAACCTCCTCGCCGAACTCACGGAAGGCGCGCGCATCTCGTGGGAGGCGATCCGCGCCAACCTGCTGCGCTCGGTCCTGACGACCCTCGGCATCGTCATCGGGATCGTCACCGTGACGCTGATGGCGACCGCGATGGAGGGGCTCAACGGCGCGTTTCGCGAGGCGATCTCCTTCCTCGGCACCGACGTGCTTTATGTGGACACCCGCGAGTGGTTCATCGACTCGGACACGAAATGGGACGCCGTGGCGAAGCGCGGGAAAATCACGCTGCCGCAGGTCCGCGCCGTCGAGCGCTCGATGAACATGGCGAAGGGAGTCTCGCCGACGGTCATGCACCAGATCGAGTCGGTGCGTTACAAGAACCGCGCATCGAGCATGGTGACGATCATCGGCACGACGGAGCAATTCCTCATCACCGGCGGCGTCACGCTCACGGCGGGGCGCTTCATGACGAAAGCGGAAGCCAGCGCGAACCGCGATGTCTGCGTGATCGGCGCGGAGGTGGCGGAAAAGCTCTTCCTCAACGAGTCGCCGCTCGGCCTGAAAATCCGCGCGGGCAGTGAGTCGCTCGAAGTCCTCGGCGTGCTCGAGAAGCGCGGCAGCGTGCTCGGGAAGATGAGCCTCGACAGCCAGATCATCATCCCGATCGGGAAAATGTACCGCGGCTTCCGCTGGGATCCGACCTGCACGATCCAGGTGAAGGTGGGCGATCCCGCGGGCATCGACGCGGCGCGCGAGGAATTGCGCGGACTGCTGCGCAAGATCCGCAAGGTGCCGCCGGGCAGGGACGACGACTTCGCGATCAACCAGCAGGAGCAACTCCTCGCGCAGTTCAGGAAAGTCTCCGGCGTCATCGCGACCGCGGGCTTCTTCATCACCGGCCTGTCGCTCTTCGTCGGCGGCATCGGGATCATGAACATCATGTTCGTCTCCGTGGCCGAGCGCACCCATGAGATCGGCATCCGCAAGGCGATCGGAGCGAAGCGGCGCACGATCCTGCTGCAATTCCTGATCGAGGCCGCGAGCATCTGCCTGCTCGGCGGAATGATCGCGGTGATCATCGCGCGCGGCCTGGTGGCGATCGCGGGAAAGATGCTGCCGATGAAAGTCGCGCTCTCGCCTTCCGTCGTGCTGCTCGCCCTCACCGTCGCGCTGGTCACCGGCATCGTCTCCGGCTTCCTCCCCGCCTGGCGCGCGGCCCGCATGAGCCCGGTCGATGCCTTGAGAAATGAGTGAACACCGATGCAGAAAGTCCGCGGAGTTCGCGGAGTTGAACGGACGAACGCCCGCCCATCCACGCCGTCATTCCGACCGGAGCGGAGCGAAGTGGAGGAGCCGAGTCTGCGAGACGGCCGCGGGCGAAGGAGGGGGCAATCTCTCGCATCTGGGGGCAGCGGCGGTGCGGAGCGTTTGGATGCAGCGCTCCGCACCGCCTCCGCCCGCGGATGCGAGAGATTCCTCGGCTTCGCTCGGAATGACGGCTCTTTTTTGGATGCAGCGCTTCGCTCGTTGCTTGCGCAAGCGCTCGCCTCGTCGCGTGTGCCTTGGCACATTCGATCATCCTCTTGAACCATGAAAGGCCTCCTTGCCGAACTCCGCGAAAGTTTCCTCATGGCGCTCGATGCGATCGCCACGCACAAGCTCCGCTCGGGGCTCACGCTGCTCGGCGTGCTCGTCGGCGTCTTCTCCATCATCCTCGTCATGACGGCGATGCGCGCGATGCAGAACAACATCGAACAAAGTCTCGGATCGCTCGGCAGCAAGAGTTTCGTGATCCAGAAAATGCCGGGCGCCTTCTTCAGCGGCCCCGAGGAATTCATGAAATTCCTCCGCCGGAAGCCGGTCACCTTCGCTCAGGCGAAAAAGTTCCAGGAGAAGGCCACCTTCGCCCCGTATGTCGGAATGCATTCGGGGCTGCTGATGGCCGAACTCAGTTCCGAATTCGCCAAAACGCCGCCCAACGTATCCATCGAAGGAATCACGCCGGGCGTGTTTCAGGTTTCCAATTGGTCGATCACCGAGGGCCGCGCCCTCCTCGACTCCGATGTGGAGTCGGCGCGCGATGTCTGCGTGCTCAGCGCCGATCTCGCGAAGACGCTGTTCCCACGCGGCTCGCCGCTCGGCAAGCGGATCAAAGTCGCCTCGCTGAAATGCACGGTCGTGGGGGTCTTCGAGCGCACCAACACGGGCGATGAAGCGCGCGCCGTGGCCGCGATTCCCCTCACCACCGGGCTGAACCACTATGGCCGCTGGCGCGACACGGAAATCCTCGTCCAAGCGCTCGATCCCGAGTCCTTCGGCGACATCCTGGAGCAGTCGCGCGGACTGATGCGCTCGATCCGCAAAGTCCCGCCCGGGCAGGAGGATGACTTCGAGATCCTCACCAGCGACTCGATGATCGCGCAGTTCGAGAAGGTGACCTTCGCCGTCCGCACCGGGCTGGCGCTGGTCAGTTCCATCGCGCTCGTCGCGGCCGGTGTGGGGATCATGAACATCATGCTCGTCTCCGTCACCGAGCGCACCCGCGAGATCGGCGTGCGCCGCGCGATCGGCGCGAAGAAGCGCAACATCATGACCCAATTCATCATCGAGGCCATCGTGCTCTGCGAGATCGGCGGCGTGCTCGGCGTGGCGCTCGGCATGGCGGGCGCGAATGCGCTGGCGATCTATCTGCTCAAGCTCCCGCCGGCATTCCCGGTGGATTGGGCGATCATCGGCCTCGTGATCTGCTCGCTGATCGGGGTGATCTTCGGAAGTTATCCCGCCTACAAAGCGGCGAATCTCGATCCCATCGAATCGCTGCGTTACGAGTGAGGCGGGGAGGGGGAAGTGGATGGCTGGCGGGGCGCGCAGCGCGTTCGAAAAAACCCTGTCATTCTGAGCTTGCGAAGGATCACTGACTTCCGCGGGCAGCGGCGGTGCGGAGCACGTTGGCGCACGCTCCGCACCGCCTCCGCCCACGGAGATCAGTGGTCCATCGCAAGCTCAGGATGACGGCATTTTGGATGCGCTGCGCGCGTGGGGGCCGCCGGCTTTTCCGCGACCATCGGATTCCTTCCGAAACCACCGGTAATCGAGGAAGACCCCAGTGCGAGAGATTACTCGACAAGCTCGGGCTGACGGGGTTGTTCAAGAGACTGCCTGCACAACCTTTTAACCCTATCCACATGAACCACCCAGACCTCCCCAGTTCCCGTCGCGAATTCCTCAAGAACACCTCCGCCGCCGCCGTCGCCGGCAGCCTCGCCGCCACGCTCGGCTTCCCGGCCATCCTCACCGGCGCGCAGCCCAGCGGGAAGATCAAGATCGGCTTCATCGGCTGCGGCGGTCGCGGCACCGGCGCGGCCAATCAAGCGCTGACCGCGGATAGCGACTGCGTGCTGTGGGCCGTGGGCGATGCTTTCCAGGACAAGATCGACTCGAGCCTGGAGAGTTTGAAGAAGATGCACACCGACAAGGTGGACGTGCCGAAGGACCGGCAATTCGTGGGGCTCGACGCTTATCAGAAGGTCATCGACAGCGGCGTGGATGTGGTGCTGCTCACGACGCCGCCCGCGTTCCGGCCGATTCATTTCAAGGCCGCGGTCGCCGCAGGCAAACATTGCTTCCTCGAAAAGCCGATGGCCACCGACGCCCCCGGCTACCGTTCCGTGATCGAGACCGTCGCGGAAGCAAAGAAGAAGAACCTCGGCGTCTGCGCGGGCTTTTGCTGGCGCTACCATCCCGGGATGCGCGAGACCTTCAAGCGCCTCCTCGGCGGCGAGATCGGGACGATCACCGCGAACTACAACACCTACAACGGCGGCGCGGTGGATCGTTATCCCAAATGGAATCGCGCGAACACCCCGCGGGATCTCGAGTGGCAGCTCCGTCGCTGGTATTACTTCACGTGGCTGAGCGGCGACAGCATCGTCGAGCAGGCGTGCCATAGCATCGACAAGATGGCATGGGTCTTCGGCGACAAACCGCCGACCAAGTGCGTGGGCCATGGCGGACGGCAGGTCCGCTCGGGCGAAGACTACGGGAACATCTACGATCACTTCGCCATCGTGTACGACTACGACGCCGGCGCGCGCGGCTTCCATTTCAGCCGCCAGATCAACCGCACCGCCGCCTCGAACACGGACACGTTTTTCGGCAGCGAAGGCATTTGCGAAATCAACGGCTCGCTCAAGCAGTGGATCATCAAGGACCTCAAGGGAGAGGTGAAGTGGCGGCACAAGCCGGAGTCCGAAGACATGTATCAGATCGAGCACAACGAGTTCTTCGCCTCGATCCGCGCGGGCAAGCCGATCAACGACGGCGACCGGATGGCCTCGAGCACGCTGCTCGCGATCATGGGCCGCATGGCCGCCTACACGGGCCAGGAGATTACTTGGGAAATGGCGGCGACCTCCAAGGAGCAGCTCGTCCCCGAGAAGTTCGACTGGGACATGAAGCTGCCCGTGCCGCCGGTGGCGATGCCGGGGATCACGCAGTTCAGCTAACAAGTCGCGCGAACATTCCTCGTTCTCATCCTTTTCCTCTTCGTCCTGCTCGATGGCGAATGAGGAAGAGGATGAGGATGACGCGACCGGCTTTCCCCCATGACATCCATCCGCCTCCTCGTTTGCAGCCTGTTCCTGTCACTCACTGGATTTGCCGCGGAAGACGGGCCGCCGCTGTTCATTGAAGGCTACGCCGCGCAGCTCAGCGTCGCTCCCGGCGAGGAACTGGCCATTCACGTCTCGACGAGCGCGCCCAAGTTTGCCGTCGAAATCATGCGCTGGGGCGCAAAGAACGAAGTGGTATGGACACGGAAAGATATTCCGGGGAAGACGCATCCGGTGCCGGAAGATGCGTCGTCGATGGGCTGCCGCTGGCCGGAGGCATTGCGCGTGCCGATCGGCAGGGAGTGGAAGAGCGGCTACTACACCGCGCGTTTTCAGATCGCGGATGGCGGCGGAAAGTGGACCCATCGCGGCAAGCGCACCGCGGAGAGCGAGGCTTGTTTCGTGGTGCGCGCCGCGGCGCCCGGCGCTCGCACGAAGATCCTGCTCCAGCTCTCCACGAACACCTACAACGCCTACACGAACTGGGGCGGATTCAGCGTCTATGCGTTCCATGGCCGCGCGAAGAACCAGGGCAGCCGGGTTTCCTTCGAGCGACCGCTGAGTTCGCAATTCTCCCGCTGGGAACAACCCTTCGTCGAATGGTGCGAGCGCAATGGCTACGAACTCGACTACGCGACCAATGCCGACCTTGAGTTTCACCCTGAGTTACTCGATCGCTACAGGCTCGTGCTCAGCGTGGGTCACGACGAATATTGGTCCGCGCCGATGCGCGATCACCTCGAGGCCTTCATCGCGAAGGGCGGAAACGTCGCCTTCTTCAGCGGCAACTCCGTCTGCTGGCAGGTGCGGAGTGAAGACCAAGGCAAGGCGTTCACCTGCTGGAAGCAGAACTATCACCTCGATCCCGTCTTCCAGACCCGCGACTTCAAGACGCTCTCCACCGCCTGGAGTCATCACCTCGTTCAGCGTCCTGAGAACCAGCTCACCGGCGTGGGATTCCTGTGGGGCGGCTACCATCGCAGTCACGGTCAGTTCATGGATGGCACGGCGGCTTACACCGTGCATCGGCCCGAGCACTGGATCTTCGCCGGCACTGGGCTGAAGCGCGGCGATGAATTCGGCGGCAAGGACACGATCGTCGGCTACGAGACGGACGGCTGCGAACTGGAGTGGCGCGACGGCCTTCCCTTCCCGACGCACAAGGTCGGCACGCCGGAAGGTTTCACCGTGTTGGGCAGCTGTCCGGTGCGGTGGCATCCGGATGATTGCGAGTGGTACGAGCGCTGGGAGAAGGGCCGCACCGGCGCGGCCTGCATGGGCATCTACACGAAGGGCGGCACGGTCTTCACCGCCGCCACCACCGACTGGGCGCACGGCCTGCGCGGCGGCGATGTGGCCGTGGATCGCATCACCCGCAACGTGCTCGACCGGCTGGGAAAATAAGCCAGACCGTGGCGGTGGGTCGGCGGATTACTTCCCGTCGTTCCAGAGAATGTGCGTCCCGCTCTTGCCCGCGCACACGATGTCCCGCCAGCCGTTGCCGTCGAGGTCGGCCACGCGGATTTGCAGGCCGATGCCGGGACCGTTTTCGGCGACGGGAAATTTTTGGAACTTCTGCGCCTCCTTGTTCCACTTGAAGTAGTAGATGACGCCCGGCTCGTTATCGCCCGGGTCATTGCCGCTGTGCGCGCGGACGCGGCGACCGGTGATCAGCTCCGGCTGGCCATCTTTATCGAGGTCTTCCCAGACCAGCACGTGCGGCTGGGAAAAGCGGTCGTCGATCAGGTGATGCCGCCAGTTGGTGCTGCCATCCTTGTTGTCGTCGCGGCGTTCCTCCCAATAGAGACCGTAGTTGTGGCCGTGGCCCCAGATGATGTCGTTGCGTCCGTCGCCGTTCAAATCCACCACCAGCATCGGGCAGCTCGCGTGGGGAAAGTTCCAGTCCTGGTGCATCGTCCACGGCTGGGTCGTGGCACCCGTCTTCGGCCGCTCGTACCAGCCTTTGCCGTAGAGGATGTCCTCGAGTCCGTCGCCATTGAGATCGCCGAAGCCGATCCCGTGGCCGTTGGTCAGCTTGCCGGCCTCGTGAATGATCCACGGCTTCAAGACCGGCGCACCCGCCTCGTTCTTCGCGAGCCGGTAGCAGGCCATCGGGTTGTTGTCGTTCCACGAGTTCACCACGAACTCCGGTACCCCATCGCCATCCATGTCGCGGAATTCCGTCCATTCATTCTGGCTGAGCTTCGTATCCACGAGCACGTGCTTCGCCCAGAGGTCGCCCTTCGCGAGGCCGTCGGCTTTCGGATTTTCATACCAGGAAATTTCGAGGTCGAGGAAGGAGCCGCTGATGATGTCCGGCCAGCCGTCGCCATTCACATCCCAAGCGTGCTCGGCGTTGCTCGTCACGTAGTCTGGTGGCTGGACCTGCAGCTTCCGCAGCGGCTTCTTTTCTTTGCAATCCGGCCCCGGATACCAGAACTCACCCGCGCTGATGTCCGGCTTGCCGTCCTTGTTGAAATCAGCGATCGCGCAGCCTTCGTTGTTGTCCATGTGCAGTTGCTGCACGCGGAATTTCAGACCCGGCTTGAGCGGTTTGTCGGCCGCCACGGAGGGAAGGGAAAGACTGAGCGCCGTGGCGCCGGTGAGAATAGCGAGAGGAAGGTGCTTCGTTTTCATGGGGGAGAGCGAGGAGCATAGTCGTGGTGAAGGCGGATAGGCGAGAAGATCGGCAGCGCCGCGCGATGGCCTGGAGGGACACGCTCCGTCGTGTCCGAGAATCCCCGCGTTGCCCCAAAGCCGCCGTTTG
>JANOAZ010000299.1:0-8368 GCA_031411395.1 Chthoniobacteraceae bacterium | reverse complement strand
GCGCGGCTTCTTCTTCGATGAAGCGGAGGATTCCTCGGGCTCCGCCTTGGCGACTTTTTCGTCCGAATCGACGAGCGGCGTTTCGATCGGGCCAAACGGGATGTGGCCGACGCTGTAGTGCCACCATTCGTCGCGGATGTGACGGAAGCCCGCCTCCGCCATGGCGCGTTTCAACGTCGAGAGGTTGAAGGCGATCTCCGGGTCTTTGCCTTTGTAGTCGTAGCGCGCGGCTTCGCTGAAGGCATCGAAATCCGTCGGCATCTTCGCCTCGCGCCCGCGAAAATCGACGAGGGTGACATCCACCGCCGCGCCCCAGTTGTGCAGCGAGCCGGTGCTGCTCGGCTCCACGACGTAGGCCGGATTGCGGATCGCATCCCAAAGTAGTTTCTGCACCGCCGCCGGCCGGTAGGCATCCCACACTTTCAGGCCGAAGCCGCGATTCTGGAGAAACGCCTGCGCGCGGTTCAGACGTTCCGCCACACTCTTGCGGAGCAACGCCCGCGAACCGGCCGGATAGATCGGCTTGCCGGTGATGTTCCGCGACGTGGCGTAGCGCAGCTCGATCACCACGCCCGGACAGGCTTGCCGGAGATCCACCATCGGCTCCGCAGCCACGACTGGCAGCGCCGCCAGCCATAGCGTGAGGAGCAGATTTCGGGAGAAGATGGCGGGCATGGGGAGGCGCGTTGTTAGCGGAAGGCGGGAGCTTTGTCATCTGCGATGCGGCCAATTTCCTTGTCGGCTCCCGGCCTCGTTTCTAATCATCCGCGGCGTGATCAAACCAGCCGGCCTCGCGACGGCCGACTCTCCCATTTCCCCTGCGCCTCCGGGCCTCTGGCGGGCGCTGCTCAACGGCGTCCTCTTCCTCGCGGCCTGCGCCGCCGGCTGCGCGCTGGCCGGGAGGCTCGCGCCCTTTCCCGAGGTGCCGGGCATCTTTCCGAAGTGGACCCACTTCAAGAAGCATCGCGATCGCTTCGACGTGCTCTTCGTCGGCTCCAGCCGCTTTTATCACCAGATCCTCCCGCCGCAGTTCGACGCCGCCGTGGGCTCGGTGCGGTCATTCAATTTCGGCTACGACGGGATGTGGCCGCCCGAGAGTTTTTACCTCCTCCGGCAGTTGCTCGCGCTCCGGCCTGCGCGGTTGAAGTGGGTCGTCATCGACCTCATGGACATCAACACGCAGCTCGACGAGCGCAACAACTCGACCCTGCGGATGGCCTACTGGCACGACCTCGCCCACACGCGGATCGCCTTCCGCGACATCCTCGCATCGGGGCTGAATCGCGAGCAAAAACTCGATCTCCTCGCGCAGCACGGCCGGTTCGGCTTTTCGGAAATGCTCAATCTCGGCCGCGGCGCCGAGCTCCTCGCGAAGCGGCTGGAGGAGAAGAAGCCGCGCAAGAAACCCTACTCGTGGGAAGCCACCGCCGGCTATGAGCCCGGGCCGGATCGCGCGATGGAAGGGAAGATCCGCGAGGGCTTCGTGACCACCGTCGATCGGCTCAAGAAAGGCCTCGCGCCGATGCCCGTGCGCCCGGTTTTCCGCGACGCCTTGCACGATCTCATCGCCGATATCCGCCGCGCCGGGGCCGAGCCAATCTTTGTCATCGCCCCGACGATCAATGGCCGTGAAAACTTCACCGAGATCCCTGGCGACGCCGCCGTTTTCGCGCTGAACGACCCGGCGGAATTTCCCGAGCTCTTCAACCCGGACAAACATTACGACGCCTGGCACCTCAACGAAAAAGGCGCCGTCGATTTCACCGCGATCCTCGCGGAAAAATTCATCGAGAGGAGGAAGGCAGCGCCGTGACCTTCGCCCGTGTGGCCGGCTGTGGAGTGGCTTCACTGCTTGCGTTCGGCCTGGTGGGCGCCGTGCTCGCCGCGCGCGCGCCCTTCCCGGATGTGCCGGTGGCGGCGCCGAAGCTGGCGCACCTCGCGCGGCATCGCGGGGACTTCGACGCGCTCTTCATCGGATCGAGCCGTGTGCAGTTCCAGCTCATGCCCGCGATCTTCGACCAGTTCGCGGCGACGCATTCCTTCAATCTCGGCGTGGCCGGCATGGTCCCGCCGGAGAGCCTCTACTTCGCGCGCTGCGTGCTCGCGCTGCGGCTGCCGCGGCTGAAGTGGCTCTTCATCGAACTCGCCGACCTCGATCCCGTGATCGATGCGCGCAATGCGAGCAGCGCGCGCGCGGCGTACTGGCACGACGCGCGACACACCTGGCTGGCCATCCGCGACCTCTGGCAGTCCTCCCGCCCCACCATGCGCAAGCTCGAAATCCTCGCCGAACACGCGCGCCTGTTTGCCACGCGCGCGGCCGGCATTGGTCGCGGAGCCGCGTTCATCGCTCAACGGTTCACGCCTCCGCCGCGGAAGGAAAAGCGTCCGGCAGTCGTGGAAAATGGCGGCTTCAGCAGCGTCACGGCTTCGTCGCTCAGCCCGGATCACCTCCGCCGCATCCGCAGCACGCTCGATGAATTGCACAGCCGCTCCTGGCCGCTCGTCCCGCTGCGCCCGGCGTATCGCGAGGCGTTGCTCGATCTCGCCGGCGAGATTCGCCGCGCCGGCATCGAGCCGGTGTTTTTCATCGCGCCCACGTTCAACTGGCGCGACCGCCTCGCCGCTCCCGACGGCGCGCGGCTGCTCACCTTCCACGACGAATCGCGCCACGCTGCGCTGCTCGATCCCCGGCACTACAGCGACACCGTGCATCTCAATGCCGCCGGCGCTGCGCTCTTCAGCAAAGCGCTCGCGGAGGAATTCACCGCCGCCCGATGATCCCGCGCCTGCTTTCCATCTTGCGCGGCGCGCGCTGCCTCGTCTTGTTCGTCCTCGGGCTGTGCGCCGTCTGCTGGGCGATTCGCGAGGCGTTGCCTTTTCCCGCGGTGCCACTCGTGAAGGTGAAACTCGAATACCTCGCCAAACATCACGACGACTACGACACGCTCTTCCTCGGCTCGAGCCGGATCTATTACCAGATCATCCCCGCGCTGTTCGACCAGCTCGCCGCGGAGCAGGGCCTGCCGGCGCGTTCCTTCAATGCCGCCATCGCCGGCATGCGGCCGCCGGAGGACGCTTACTACCTCGACTACATCCTGCGGCATCCGCCGAAGAATCTGCGCTGGGTTTTCATCGAGCTCGCCGGTCTGCGCACGGCGATGGACCCCGACAAGATCGGGACGGTGCGCGCCGTGTACTGGCACGATTGGGCGCGGCTGTGGATCCTCTTCAAACGCGGCCTCGCGGTGCATCCCGAAATCAAAAAGCGGAAATGGAAAAAGCAGATCGAACCCCGGCTCGACGAGTTCAGCGACTTCTGGGCTCACCTTCCGATCTTCCTTCAAAATCAGACCAATCTGGGGCGCGGCACGATCCTCACCTCACGGCTCATCTATGCAAAGTTGCGTCCGCCTTCGCCCGCTCGCAGCGTTTTGGGTGAAGATCATGCCGGCTGGATTCCGACCGGTCGCGGGGAGGCCATGGCTGGCGATCAACTCGCTGCTTTTGACAAGGCGCTGGGCCAGCGCCGGATGGAGAAGGCGCGTCGCGATCCGGGCGATCCGGTGAGCCAGGAGGCGCTCGAGACGATGATTGCCAAAATCGAGAAGCTCGGCGCCACGCCTGTGCTCGTGGTGCCGCCCACGACCAACAAACGCAACTTCGTGCCCAGCCCCGAGCGCGAGCAAAAATCCATTGTCCTCGATTTCTGCGACCTGGAGAAATATCCCGAACTCTATGAACACCGCTACCGGCTCGACACCGATCATCTCAATTCGGAGGGTGCGCGCGTGTTTACCCGCATCTTCGTGAAGGCATGGGCCGAGGAGGTCAAACGCCGCCAATGAGGACGAAGGTGTTGCGCGCGTTGCTGAGTGTGGCGCTTTTTGCGGGCGGGTTGGCGCTGGGATGTGCCGCGATCGGACGCATGCTGCCGCCGCCCAATGTGCCGCAGGTGAAGGAAAAGATTGAGTGGTTCCGCGCGCATCGCGACGAGTACACGGCGATCTTCCTCGGCACGAGCCGCGTGCGGCGGCATATCATCCCATCCTTGTTCGACCAGCTCGCCGCGGAGAAGGGAATGGAGATGCGGTCATTCAATCTCGGGGTGGATACCCTCATGGCGCCGGAGGACGGTTACGTCCTGGACCTGGCGCTCGCCACGAGGCCGCCGAAGCTGCGCTACGTCTTCATCGAGCTGAGCTTCTTTCGCGCAAACTTCCTGGGCCAGGCCCCGGATACGATTCGCGCGGCCTACTGGCACGACTGGGAGCGGACCCGCACGGTGTGGGATCATTTGATCGACCAGGATCTCCGGCGCATCAAGCCGCCCAAGAAGCGGAAGAAGAATCGCACTTCCAAAACGTGGCTCGCGGAAATGAGCGAATGGGCGGCCCTCGTCACCCAGCACGGCCGGCTCTTTCTCCAGCGCGCCACGAATCTCGGCCGCGTCGCGGCATTGTGGCCGACCGCGGCAGGCCTGCGCACGCCCACCAACCCGCTCGGACCGCTCGGACCAGGCCTCGATGGTTTCATTCCCTCCTCAAATGACCTCGTGATCCGCGGGGCCGCCCTGGCCGCGTATGAGGAGGAGCTTGCGAAGCTCAAGACCGGGAAGCCGCGCGAACGCATCATGGATCCCGTGCCGCAGGCCAACCTGGAACGCCTTGTCGCGAGGATTCGCCGGCATGGCGCGGAGCCGATTCTTTTCATCGCGCCGAGTCAGTCCGGTTACACCAACCAGCCGCGCCGCGAGGTCGCGCCCCTGCTCGACTTTTCCGATCCCCTCCGCTGGCCCGAGCTTTTCGATCCCCGATATCGGGCCGATGCCGGCCATCTTAACACTGCGGGCGCCGAGATCTTTACCCGGGCTCTCGTGGACCGTTTCTTCGCGCTGCCCAAACAGCCTGCGGAACGTCGCTGACAATCCGAGCCAGTAACCTCTAGTCTCGCCCGCCACTTTCCATGCTGTTCGTCCAATTTCGCTTTCTCATCTATTTCCTGATCGTCTTCGCCGTGCATTGGGCGCTGCGCGGGAATACCTCGCGCAAGGTCTGGCTCCTCCTCGCCAGCCACTTTTTCTATGCGTGTCTCTTCGTCGGCGGACCGGATAGCGCGAGCGCCGATACCTTCCCGATGTGGACCTTCTACGAGAAGATCCGCGACCACCAACCGCTGCCCATCGGCTGGTGGTTCCCGATCGTCCTTTGGGGCTCGACGATCATGGATTACATCGTCGGCCTCGGGATCGGCGATGCGAAGACAGAGACGAAGCGCCGCGTCTGGCTCTTCGTCTCGCTCGCGATCAATCTCGGCGTCCTCTGCCTGTTCAAGTACGCGAACTTCGCCCTCGATTCCGTGTACGCCGCGCTGAACTGGTTCGGCCTGCACACCAGCAAGCCGGTGCTCGGCATCTTCCTGCCTTACGGGATCAGCTTCTACACCTTCCAGTCGATGAGTTACTCCATCGATGTCTATCGCCGCCGCCTCGAGCCCATCCGCAGCTTCCTCGATCTCGCGTTCTTCATCTCCTTTTTCCCGCAGCTCGTCGCCGGCCCCATCGTCCGCGCGATGACCTTCCTCCCGCAGGTCTTCGTCACGCGGGTCTGGTCCAACGTCAACGTTCGCGCGTGTCTTACGCTCTTCTTCATCGGCTTCGTGAAAAAAGCCTGCATCTCGGAAAACGTCGCCCCGGTCGCCGACGCTTTCTTTGCTGCCCCCGGCAAGTACGACGTTTACTCCGCCTTCATCGGCGTCGCCTTTTACGCCATCCAGATTTACTGCGACTTCAGCGGATACACCGACATGGCCATCGCCTGTTCGCGGCTGCTGGGCTACGAGCTCACCATCAATTTCGACTTCCCGTATTTCTCCCGCAACATCACGGAGTTCTGGCGGAAGTGGCATATCTCGCTGAGCACCTGGCTGCGCGATTACCTCTACATCTCGCTCGGGGGGAATCGTGGTTCGAAAATCTTCGTCTATCGCAATCTCATGGTCACCATGCTGCTCGGCGGCCTGTGGCATGGCGCCTCGTGGACCTTCGTGATCTGGGGCGGCCTGCACGGCCTCGCGCTCATCGTCCATCGCGAATGGGTGCGCCTGACGGAGAACGCCAACGCCACCTTCAAGACCGTGATGTCGTGGCTCGCCGTGCCGCTCACCTTCTACTGGATCATGATCACATGGGTCTTCTTCCGGGCGCAGAATGTCTTCGACGAAGAGACCCGCGAGTTTAAGCGCAGCGGCTTCTCCGTCGCCAAGGACGTGCTCGAAAGCATCTGCCTCTTCCAGGGCGGCGGGTCGCGCACCTTCACCATCTGGTGCCTCTGGCTCTTCCTCGGTCTCGCCGCGCTGCATTACGCGAATTCGCGCCGCTGGCTCTCCACGTGGTGGCAGCGTATCCCGGACTGGCTCTACTCGGCGCTCCTCGGCGGCGGTTTCGCCATCGCGCTGTTCTTCGTTCCGACGAAGTACAAGGCGTTTATCTACTTCCAGTTCTAAACCTCAGGGCTCGTCACTGCGGGTAGGTTGTGAATAGTGCCCCGATGTTCATCCGTCTCGTCACGTTTGTCTGCATCCTTGCAGCCGGGCCGGTGTCGGCCGCGCCTTCCGTGGCCCGTGGGGAGAAAGGCGCGGTGGCCTCGGTGCATCCGCTGGCCTCGCGCGCGGGGCTGGCGGCGATGCAAGGCGGGGGCAATGCGATCGATGCGGCGGTGGCGATCGGGCTGACGCTCGGGGTGGTCGATGGGCACGATTCGGGGATCGGCGGCGGGTGTTTCATGCTGATCCGGCGGGCGAATGGAGAGTTCGTGACGATCGATGGCCGGGAGATGGCGGGAGCCGCGGCGACGCGCGATATGTTCCTCCGTGGCGGCAAGGGCGAGACTGCGCTGAGCCAGACGGGCGCGCTGGCGAGCGGCGTGCCGGGATCGGTGGCCGTGTTCAGCTACGCGTTGGAAAAATTTGGCCGGAAGAAATTCGCCGAGGTGCTGGAACCGGCGGCGCGCATCGCGGAAGAAGGCTTCCCGATCGATGAGGTGTACGCCCGGAAATTGAAAGCCACGGCGGGCGATCTCCGGCGCTTCGACGCGAGCCGCGCGATCTTTCTCAAGCCCGACGGTGAGCCGCTCGCAGAGGGCGAGGTGCTCCAGCAGCCGGACCTCGCGGCGAGCTACCGGGCGCTCGCGAAGGAAGGCGCGGACTGGTTTTATCGCGGAGCCTACCCGCAGCAGGTCGAAGCTTGGATGAAAGCGAATGGCGGCATCCTCACCGCGCAGGATTTCGCGAGCTATCGCACCGTGCTCCGGGAGCCGGTGCGCGGCACCTATCGCGGCTGTGAGGTGGTGAGCTTCCCCCCGCCGAGTTCCGGTGGTGTCCACGTCCTGCAAATCCTGAACATCCTCGCGAATTTCGACCTCAAGCCGATGGATGACGCCTCGCGAGTCAACGTCATCGCCGAGGCGATGAAGCTCGCCTTCGCCGATCGCGCGTTCTGGCTCGGCGATCCGGATTTCGTGCCGGTGCCGCGTGGCTTGCTCCGAGTGGACTACGCGAAGACGCTCGCGGCGCGGATCCAGCCCGATGCGGTCTGCGACGCGCCGACCCACGGCGAGCCGCCGGATGCGATGACCGATGTCTTCGGCAAACACACCACGCACTTCTCCACCGCCGACGCCGAAGGCAATTGGGTCGCCTGCACCGCCACGGTCAACACCGCCTTTGGCTCCAAGGTCGTAATCCCCGGCACCGGCATCCTGCTCAACAATCAGATGGATGATTTCTCAGTCGAACCCGGCGTGCCGAATGCCTTCAAGCTCGTGGGTGCGGAGGCGAACGCGATCGCACCCGGCAAGCGCCCGCTCTCCAGCATGTCGCCGACGATCGTGCTGCGCGACGGCCGACCGATCCTCTCGCTCGGAGCGGCGGGCGGGCCGACAATCATCACCCAGACGGTGATCAATCTCGTCGGCGTCCTCGACCTCGGCCTGTCGCTCGACGCGGCCCTCGCGCAGCCGCGTTTCCATCATCAATGGCAGCCGAACGAACTGCGCATCGAGCAGGGCTGGCCCGATGGCGTGATCGAGCGGCTGACGGGTTTCGGGCACAGGTTGAACGTCGTCACGCTCACCGGCGCGAGCAACGCCGTCGGATTTTTCGACGGGAAATTCATCGGTGTCAGCGAGCCGCGCGTGCCAGGCCAGGCGCTCGCCTGGTGATGGAGGGACACGCTCCGTCGTGTCCCTCCAGGATCAATCCAACCGCACCGTGGCGCTCATCGCCTGCCGTGAGCCGGGGGGGAGGGTGATGGCGTCGGTGCCGGTGTTCGCGGTTTCAATGCAGAGCATCCGCGGCCATTCGTCGTCGC
>JANOAZ010000298.1:0-3133 GCA_031411395.1 Chthoniobacteraceae bacterium | reverse complement strand
AACGAAGCCCGTGATCATCGAGCGCGCCTACGGCCGCGGCAGCATCGTCCTCGCGGCGGACACGTTCTTTCTCAGCAACGAAGCGCTCCGCGACGAGCGACACCCGCAGCTCATCGCGCGGCTTTTCGGCGGTCCGCCGACCATCATCTTCGACGAGGAGCACCTCGGCGTGACCGACCAACCCGGCCTCGCGCAGCTCGCACTGAAATACAAGCTGCACGGCGTGATCGCCGGGCTCGTCCTCATCGCCGCGCTCTTCGTGTGGAAGAACTCGGTGCGCTTCATTCCCGCCTACGCGGAGACCGACCGTGACGATCCGGCGGTCGCCGGCCGCGAGGCCGCGCAGGGCTTTGAGAACCTGCTGCACCGCGCGGTGAAGCCCGCCGACCTGCTGCCGGTGTGCG
This sequence comes from Chthoniobacteraceae bacterium, assembly GCA_031411395.1. Taxonomy (GTDB): domain Bacteria; phylum Verrucomicrobiota; class Verrucomicrobiia; order Chthoniobacterales; family Chthoniobacteraceae; genus Chthoniobacter. The sequence goes on along the minus strand of JANOAZ010000298.1, from coordinate 2,729 downwards.
TGGATGAATGGCGCCGTGCGCAGACCCATCCGGACTCCGCGATCGCGATCGCCGAAGAGATCAATGCCGCCGAACAATTGCTGCCGCCGCGCCAGCGCGATCCGGTGAAGAACTACCGCGAGATCGCGGAGCGGCTCGCGCGAAAAACCCGAACCACCCAATCATGAACACCCCAGCCATCCACGAACTTCTCAACCGCGCCCGAGCCGAGGTGCGCAAGGTCATCATCGGCCAGGACGCGGTGATCGACAAAGCGCTCATCGCCATCTTCACCGGCCATCACGCGCTCATCGAGGGTGTGCCGGGCGTGGCCAAAACGCTGCTCGTGCGCACGCTGGCGCGCGTGCTCGGCTGCGAGTTCGATCGCATCCAGTTCACGCCCGATCTGCTGCCCGCGGACATCACCGGCACGAACATCTTCAACATGAAGACGAGCGAGTTCACGCTGATCAAGGGACCGGTCTTCACCACCTTTTTGCTCGCCGATGAAATCAACCGCGCGCCCGCGAAGACGCAGTCCGCGCTGCTCCAGGCGATGCAGGAGCGGAAGGTGACGATCGACCGCGAGACGCACGAGCTTTCGCCAAACTTCACCGTCTTCGCCACGCAGAATCCGGTGGAATACGAGGGCACCTACCCGCTGCCCGAGGCGCAGAAGGATCGCTTTATGTTGAAGGTGTCGATGGCCGCGCCGGACCGGGTGAGCGAGCTGCAACTCGCGCAACGGATGCTCGGCTCGGATTCGCCGGAGGCCACGCTCGCCGCCGGCGCGGTGCAGGCCGTGATCGCGGGAGATGATCTCGCACAAATGCGCCGCGCATTCGAAGGCGTGACGGTACGCGAGGAGCTGACCGCCTACGTCGTGGATGTGGTCCGCGCCACGCGGCAAAACGACAGCGTGCTGGTCGGCGCCGGTCCGCGCGCGACACAGGCGCTCCTGCTCGCAAGTCGCGCCAATGCCGCGCTGGAAGGCCGCGATTTTGTCACCCCCGACGACGTGCGCGGAATGTGCGAACCGGTGCTCGGGCATCGGCTCGTGTTGCGACCCGAGTACGAGATCGAGGGGACGACGATCGGCGAAGTGATCGCGAAGATTCTCGAACAAGTCGCGGTGCCGAGGTGATTCGATGATCGTTCCCCGCAACCGCCTCATCCTCTGGACCGCGCTGATCGTGCTGCCGTTCGCAGCCGTCGGTCCGACGGTGCCGGGGGCGTGGCCGGTGTCGGTGCTGTGCATCGGCGGGTTGATGGTCGCGGTGATTATGGATGCGCTGCTCGCTCCGCAGCGCCTCACGGGCGTGCGCGTGGCACTGCCAGAATTGGTGCGCCTGCAGAAGGATCGAGCGGGCACGCTGGAGTTGCACATTCACAATGACTCCCAGCACGGGCGGACGCTCCGCATCGGGCTGGCGTTTCCGCCGGAGGTCTCGTCCTCATCGGACGACCGGATCACGGTGCTGGCGGATGGCGTCGCACATTCGCGGCTCGAGTGGCCGGTGACGCCGACGCAGCGCGGGCAATATTTTCTCGACCACGTGTACCTCGAAGCCGTCTCGCCGCTCGGCTTCTGGGCGGCGCGTATAAGCCAGCCAGCGCGCGCGGAATTGCGAGTGTATCCCGATCTGCATTCGGAGCGGAAGCATGTCGCCGCGCTTTTCCTCCGCCGTGGATCGCTCGGCAGCCACGCGCATCGACAGGCGGGGCAGGGGAGGGAGTTTGAGAAGCTGCGCGAGTACGTGCCGGGCGACAGCTACGATGAGATCCACTGGAAGGCGTCGGCGAAGCGCGGGCATCCGGTGACGAAGGTGTTTCAGATCGAACGGACGCAGGAGGTGTATCTGATCCTGGATGCGTCCCGCTTGAGCGCGCGCCCGCTGGCGATGGAGCGCGGGAGCACCACCGCGCTGGAGCGATTTGTTACGGCGGCGCTGATTCTCGGGGCGGCGGCGGAGCGGCAGGGGGATCAATTTGGCCTGCTCACTTTCAGCGATCGCGTGCTCAGTTTCGTTCGCGCGAAAAACGGGCAGGCGCATTACGACGCTTGCCGCGACCGGCTCTACACGTTGCAGCCGCAGGGCGTGACGCCGGACTTCGATGAGCTGTGTTCGTTCATCCGGCTCCGGCTGCGCAAGCGGGCCCTGCTCATTTTCCTCACCGCGCTCGATGATCCGATGCTCGCGGAAAGCTTCAGCCGCAGTGTCGAGCTGATCTGCCGCCAGCACCTCGTCCTGGTGAACATGGTGCAACCCGCAGGCGCCGAGCCGCTCTTCAGCGACGCGGACATCGGCGGTGTGAACGATCTCTACCGCAAGCTCGGCGGCCATCTCCGCTGGCGCGATCTGCGCGAACTCGAGAAGGTGCTCCGCCGCCGAGGCGTGCGCTTTTCCCTCCTCGATGCGGAGAAGCTCGCCGGGCAGGTGGTGGCGCAGCACGCGGACGTGAAGCAAAGGCAGTTGCTATGATTATTGACCTCACGCGCTTCATCGCCGCGCAGCGTCCGACGTGGACGGAGCTCGAGGAAACGGTGGACCGGCTGGAGCGCGGCGACGCAAAGGAAATGTCGCTCGATGAGGCGAAGCGCTTCCAACTGCTCTACCAGAAAGTGTCTGCGGATCTCGGGCGCATCGCCACTTTCGCGGCGGAGCCGGAGCTGCGCCGCTACCTCGAATCGCTGACCGCGCGCGCCTATGCGGAGATTCACGAAACGCGGGAGCGCGGGCGGCGCTTTC
>JANOAZ010000297.1:0-45943 GCA_031411395.1 Chthoniobacteraceae bacterium | reverse complement strand
TCTCGCATCCGCGGGCAGCGGTGGCGCGGAGCGCGCGCCTGCTCCGCACCACCGCTGCCCGCGGAAGTCAGAGATCCTTCGACTGCGCTCCGCCCACCTTCCCGCCTGCGCTCCGCTCAGGATGACGCCTTGGATAGGGCGCGCTGACACGCGTTCCGCTCACCCCACGGATGCTCTTCAACTCCTTCGACTACGCGCTCTTCCTGTGCGTTCTGATCCCGCTCTACTTCCTGCTCCCGCTGCTCTTCCGGCCGGCGCTGCTGGTCGTCGCCAGCTACTTTTTCTATATGTACGTGCATCCCGAATGGTGGTGGGTGCTCTTCGCCTGCACGGTCATCGCCTACGCGAGCGGACTCGCGCTGGAACGCTGGCGCGATCCGCTCCACCGCCGCGCCGTGCTCGTCGCCGCGGTCGCGGCAAATGCCGGCCTGCTCATCTACTTCAAGTACGCCAACCTCTTCATCTCGACCCTCAATCAGTCTGCCCACACCAATTTGCCGCTGCTGAACGTCGTCCTCCCGGTGGGCATTTCGTTCTTCACCTTCCAGGCACTGAGCTATGTCCTCGACGTTTACTCGGGCCGCTTCCCCGCCGAACGCCGCTTCGATATTTTCGCCGCCTACAAAGCCTTCTTCCCACAGCTCGTCGCCGGCCCGATCGAGCGTCCCGCCAACGTCATTCCGCAGCTCAAGATCGACCATCGCTGGGACTACGAACGCGTCGCGAGCGGATGTCAGCTCATCCTCTGGGGCCTCTTCAAGAAGCTCGTCATCGCCGATCGACTCGCCGTCTTCGTGAAGGGCGCCTACGCGCTCCCACACAATCACACCGGCCTTCAGCTCCTCCTCGCCAGCTACGCGTTTGCCTTCCAGATCTTCTGCGATTTCTCCGCCTACACCGACATCGCCCGCGGCACCGCGCGCATCCTCGGCATCAATCTCATGGAGAATTTCCGCGCGCCATACCTCGCACGGTCGATCCCCGAGTTTTGGAGCCGCTGGCACATCTCGCTTTCCACCTGGTTCCGCGACTACCTCTACATCCCGATGGGTGGCAACCGCGTGGCCTGGCTGCGCTGGCAGTTCAACATCCTCGTCGTCTTCGTGGTCAGCGGCATCTGGCACGGCGCGGATTGGAAGTTCGCCGTCTGGGGCCTGCTCCACGCCGCATACTTCCTCCTCGCGAATGCGCTCGGAAGAATCCCGTGGAAGCCCTCGCTCCCGAAAGCCGCCGCGTGGCTGTGGAATGCCGGGAAGATTTTCGTCACGTTCCAGCTCGTGACACTCGCATGGGTCTTCTTCCGCGCCGACTCGATGAAGGACGCGCTCTACATCCTGCGCAAGATCGCGAAGCAGCCGTTCAAAGGCCCCGCGCTCACCTACTACTTCGGATTGCACGAAGCGCTCATCGCCCTCGGCGCGATCATCCTCCTCGAGGCCGTGCATCTTTTGCACGGGCGGGTGAATGCGCGGGAGTTCCTGGCGCGGCGGCCCGTCTTCATCCGCTGGCCCGCCTACTACGCGCTAATCCTCGCCATCGTCTTCTTCGCGAAGCAGGGCCGGCAGGAATTCATCTACTTCCAGTTTTGAAGGTGTTCTTTCAACGCAGAGACGCAGAGACGCGGAGGGAAGAGATATATTTGGCTGCTCCTCTCTGCGCCTCCGCGTCTCTGCGTTTCCTCGCCCCCGCATGAAACCGCACTGGCGCGCCATTCTGTTTCTCCTCCCGCTGGGCATTGTCTTCGGCATTCCCGCCCTCGTCCTGTGGCTCGGCGGTGAATTCACCGGCCCGGACACCGTCGTCGCGCGGCAGATCAAGGACGACCGCCTGATCCTCCACGGCGCCGCTTACACCAACTCCGCGAGCTACGTGAAAGTGCGCCTCCTCACCCAGCGCCGCGCGCAGGTCCTCGTCTTGGGAAATTCGCGCGTCATGCAATTCCGCCGCGGCTTCGTCCGCCCGGACGTGAGCTTCTACAACGCCGGCGGCACTGTCGCGAAGATCCAGCACTACCGCGCTTTCCTCGAACGTCTCCCGCGAGAGGTCCTGCCCAAAACGCTCCTCATCGGGACCGACACCGCCTACTACAATCTCGCCTTCGACAAGCTCGACAAGGACGGCTTCAACGTGCCGTGGCTGGAGCAGCAACTCACCACCCACTCGACCGCGGACGAGGTGTATCACGCGCACTGGCAGGACGTGTGGAGCGGGCTGCGCAGCGGGAAGATAGTCGCGAATCAACTCCTCACCTTGCGCGGCCTGAGCACGCGGATTGGCTTCGCGGCAGTCTGCAACGAACAGGGTTTCCGCAACGACGGCAGCTTCCGCTACGGCGGAATCGATCTCGACATCAACAATCCCAAGCACCGCGACTTCCGCTTCGCAACGACGCTGAAGCAGGTCGCCGCGGGCCGCGGCCGCTTCCCGTGGGCCGACACGCCTTCCGAGCCCGCGCTGCGCGAGACGGACGCGCTGCTCGATTTCTGCCGCGAGCGCGGGATCGATGTGATCGGCTTCATGCCACCGCACGCGCACGCCGTCTGGGCCGCAATGGAAGCGCTCGGACCAAAGTACGATTACATCAAGAAACTCGAACCCGCGCTCCGCACCCGCTTCGAGGCGCGCGGCTTCGAGTTCTACGACTTCTCCGACTTCGCGATGATCGACTCGCCCGACAGCGACGCGATCGACGGCTACCACGGCACCGAACGCACCTACCTGCGCCTCTTCATTGCCATGCTCGAACGCGGCAGCCACCTCAACGCGCTGGCCGATCTCCCCGCGCTCCGCGCCACGCTCGCGGCCTCGACGTGGCACACCAGCCTTTTCCCCGAACTGCCGTGAGTTCCCGCGGAATCGCCATCAGACCTTTCGTCGCCGGCGACGCCGCCGCCTGCATCACGCTGCTCCGCGCCGCCTCGGCCGACTACGTGCGTTTTTTCCGCCCGTTCGATTTCCAGACCGAAGTGGTCGAGCGGCTCGCGGGCGCGGCGGACCTGGATCGGTGGTTCGCGATTGAGATCGGTCGCGAGCACGACCGGGCCAAGCTCGCCGGCTTTTACATGCTGCGCGGGGTGGATGAAGGATTCGCCGATCCGATGTATGGCGTTTTCATCGCCGAGGAATTCAGCGGCTGCGGCCTGGCTCGCCTCACCCTCGCGCACGCCGAGGCGATGTGCCGCCTCAATGGCTGGCCCAATCTTCTGCTCAAGGTCGATCCGGCCAACGCGCGGGCGTTTGACCTTTACGCGGCGAGTGGATTCCGCTTTCTCAGGCCGGACCCGGCGACCGGCAATCAAGTGCTCATCAAGCCTCTCTCAAAACCAACCTCACGTCCCATTTTACAATCATGAATTGGCAGGAATCCACAGTGCTCGTTACCGGCGGCACCGGCTCATTTGGCCGCAAGTTCGTCGAAATTCTCCAGCGCGATTATCACCCGAAAAAGCTCATCGTTTTCAGCCGCGACGAACTCAAGCAGCACGAGATGCGGCAGATTTTCCCGGAGAAGGATCACCTGCGTTATTTCATCGGCGACGTGCGCGATCGCGAGCGGCTGGAACGCGCGTTTCACGGGGTCGATCTCGTCGTCCACGCGGCGGCGCTGAAGCAGGTGCCGGCCTGCGAATACAATCCGATCGAGGCGATCAACACGAACATCGTCGGCGCGAAGAACGTCATCGAGGCGGCGATCGATCAGAACGTGAAGAAGGTGCTCGCGCTGAGCACCGACAAGGCCGTGAACCCGGTCAACCTCTACGGCGCGACCAAGCTCTGCGCGGAGAAACTTTTCGTGCAGGGCAACGCCTACGCCGGCGCGGTCGGCACGCGGTTCAGTTGCGTGCGTTACGGGAATGTCGTCGGCAGCCGTGGCAGCGTCGTGCCGCTCTTCGCCCAGCAGCGCAAGACGGGCACGATCACCATCACCGATTCGCGCATGACGCGCTTCTGGCTCACGCTCGATCAGGGAGTGAAGTTTGTCATCGACTGCATCGACGCGATGCACGGCGGCGAAGTCTTCGTCCCGAAAATCCCGAGCATGAACATCATGGATCTCGCCGCCGCGCTCGCGCCGGAGTGCAAGGTCGAGAACATCGGCATCCGCCCCGGCGAGAAGCTGCACGAGGCGCTGATCTCCGAGGACGAGGCGCGCAGCGCGGTGGACGTGGAAGGCATGTTCGTGGTCAAGCCGCTGCACCCCTGGTGGAATCAGGACTGCTGGAGCCACGGCAAGCCGGTGCCCGAGGGCTTCATCTATTCCAGCGATCGCAATGACGAGTGGCTGAATCAGGATCAGCTCCGCCAGCTCATCGCCACCTCCGTTTGACCGAAGAACCCAATCCCAGCGCGCCCGTGCGCGCCGAACCGCTGCCCTATGGGCGGCAGACGATCGAGGACGACGACATCGCCGCGGTCGTCGAGGTGCTGCGCTCGGCCTGGCTCACCACGGGGCCGAAGGTCGAGCAATTCGAGCGCGCCTTCGCCGAGTTCACCGGCACCGCGCACGCCGTCGCCGTCTCGAATGGCACTGCCGCGCTGCACGCCGCGATGTCTGCGTTGCAGATCGGTCCTGGCGACGAGGTCGTGGTGCCCGCGATCACCTTCGTCGCGAGCGCGAATTGCGTCGTCTATCAAGGCGGCACACCCGTCTTCGCCGATGTGGAACCGGATACGCTGCTTGTCGATCCCGCCGAGGTCGCGCGCCGGATCACCCCGCGCACCAAGGCCATCGTCGCCGTGGACTACGCCGGCCAGCCCTGCAACTACGAGGCTCTCCGGGCCATCGCGGAAAAGCACCGGCTGCCCATCGTCGCCGATGCCTGCCATGCGCTCGGCGGAAGCTGGTATGGCAAACCAGTCGGCTCCCTCGCGACGCTCAGCACCTTCAGCCTGCATCCGGTAAAGCCCATCACCACCGGCGAAGGCGGGATGATCACCACCGACGACGCCGAACTCGCGTCGCGGATGCGCACCTTCCGCAGCCACGGCATCACGAGCAATTTCCGCGAGCGCGAGAAGGCCGGCTCGTGGGCCTACGAGATGGTTTCGCTCGGCTACAATTTCCGCCTCTCCGACATTCAGTGCGCGCTCGGTCTCACGCAGCTTCACAAGCTCCCGCAGTGGATCGCCCGCCGCCAGGAAATCGCCCGCCGCTACGACGCGGCCTTTGCCGGACACCCGATCATCGCGCCGCTCGCGGTGCGTGAGCACGTCTCACACGGCTACCACCTCTACGTCGTGCGCCTCGCGCCGCCCGCGGATCGTGGCGAGGTTTTCCGCAAGCTGCGCGCGGACAAGATTTTCGCGAACGTCCACTACCTGCCCGTCCACCTGCATCCGTTCTACCGCGAGCGTTTCGGCACCGCGCCCGGTCTCTGCCCGCGCGCCGAAGCAGCCTACGAGCAGATCCTCTCACTCCCCGTCTTCCCCAAGATGACCGACCGCGACGTGGACGACGTGATCGCCACGCTCACCCGCGCCTGCCTTTCATGAAAGTCGTCGCCATCATCCAGGCACGTCTCCTGAGCACCCGACTGCCGCGCAAAGTGTTCCTCGATCTCGGCGGCGAAGCAATGCTCACCCGGGTGGTGACGCGGACCCGCCGCGCGCAGCAAATCGCTGATGTCGTCGTCGCCACCTCCACCCTCGCCGCCGACGATCCGATCGCCACCTTCTGCGCGGAACAAGGCTGGCACTGCTTTCGCGGCGATGAGCAGGACGTGCTCGACCGTTACCACCGCGCCGCCGCCGCCCTCGATGCGGAGGTCATCGTGCGAATCACCTCCGATTGTCCGCTCATCGATCCCGGTGTGCTCGATGCCACGATCGCTGAGTTCCTCGCGGGCCAACCGGAGACCGACTACGCGTGCAATTTCCACCCGCGCCGCACATTTCCGCGGGGGCTCGACGCCGAAGTTTTCAGCCGCGCCACGCTGGATCGCTGCTGGCGCGAGGCCACGGACCCGTACAGCCGCGAACACGTCACGGCCTTCATATATCGGAACGCGCACCTCTTCCATGTGCGCAGCATCGAGAGCGGCGGCGACTGGTCGCACCTGCGCTGGACCGTGGATACGCCGGAAGACTACGAACTCGCGCAACTCATCTATGCCCATTTCGGCCACGGTGAGTTTTCCTGGCGCGAGGTGCTGGCCGCTTACGAGCAGCATCCGGAATGGGCCGAGGTGAATCATCACGTCCTGCAAAAGCCCGCTCCCTGATTTGTCCGCACCCGACCGATGCCTGCTCATCCGTGCCGACGCCTCGCCGCAGATCGGCGCGGGTCACGTCATGCGCTGCCTCGCGCTCGCACAGGCGTGGCAGGAGGCCGGCGGTCGCGCGGTCTTCGCGATGGCGGAAAAGGTCACGGCGATCGAGTCGCGGCTCGCGGCTGAAAAGATGCCCATCTTCGAAATCTTCGCACCCGTCGCCAGCGACGCCGACGCCCATGCCACCGCGGCACTGGCCGCCACGCACGGCGCGTCGTGGATCGTGGTCGATGGCTACCGCTTCGATCATCCGTTCCTCGCGAAGCTGCGCGCCGACGGGCGACCCGTGCTCGTGCTCGACGACGACGGCCGCAGCAGCGGGAGCGACGCCGACGTGATTCTGAATCAGAACGCCTTCGCTTCGCGCCGCGCGTATTCCACCGCCCGGCCGGAGACCGCGCTGCTCCTGGGCAGCCGTTACACGATGTTGCGCCGCGAATTTCTTCAGCGTGCCTCGCGCCGCACCACCGCGCCGACCGCCTCGCGCGTGCTCGTCACCTTCGGCGCGGCCGATCCGGCGAATACCACCGGCACCGTGGTCGTCGGCCTCGCGGCGCTCGCCGATCCTGAGCTGGAGGTCGTGGTCATACTCGGGCCGGCGAATCCGCACCGGGCCACGATCGAGGCCACGGTTCGCGCCGCGGGTCCGCGCTTCCGACTGGTCGAGCACGCGGCGGATCTTTCGAGCTGGATGGCCTGGGCGGACCTCGCGATCGCCGCCGCGGGCAGCACCTGCTGGGAACTGGCTTTCCTGCAAGTGCCGCAGCTCGTCGTGCCCATCGCCGAGAATCAACGCCCGGTCGCGCGCGTGCTCGCGGAGCGCGGCGCGGCGATCGATCTCGGCTGGTATGAAGAGCTGCACTCCGCCGCGGTGGCGCAGGCGGTGGAAGCGCTGCGCTACGATCTCGATCGCCGGAAGACGATGCAACACGCCGGCCGCGCCTTCATCGACGGCGCCGGTGCGCAGCGCGTGGTGCTCGAGCTCCGCAGCCGGCAAATCACGCTGCGTCCGGTCGAGCCCGCCGACCGCCGCTGGATTTGGGAACTCGCGAACGATCCCGCGGCGCGCGCGATGTCTTTCTCCACCGAGCCGATTCCATGGGACTCGCACTGCGCGTGGATGGACCGCCGGCTGGCTGATCCGAACTGCCGTTTCTTCATCGCCACGAACGAAGCTGATGAGCCGCTCGGCCAGGTGCGCTTCGAGCTCGCGGAAACCGGCGCGGTGATCTCCACGAGTCTCGTGGCCGGGCAACGCGGACGCGGTTACGGCAGCGCGCTGATTCTCGCGGCTTGCCGTCAGCTCTTCCACGAAACGAAGGTGGCCACCGTGCATGCCTACATCAAACCGGAGAACTCTGCGTCCGTGAACGCCTTCGTCAAAGCCAGCTTCTCCGCGGCGGATGATGCGGACCTTTCCGGCCAGCGCGCCCTGCACTTCACCCTGCCTCGCACCGACCTCCCCGAGTATGCCGATCTTTGAAATCGCCGGCCGCGCGATCGGCCCGGACTTTCAGCCCTACGTGATCGCCGAGCTCTCGGCGAATCACGGCCAGGACTTCGAGCAGGCGCTCGCCATCGTGCGCGCCGCCGCGGGTGCGGGTGCGGATGCGATCAAGCTCCAGACCTACACCGCGGATACGCTCACCATCGCAAGCGATCGCGAGGATTTCCGGATCGGGAAAGGCACGATCTGGGAAGGCCGTACGCTGCACGATCTTTACGGCGAAGCGTTCACGCCGTGGGACTGGCAGCCGCGCTTGAAGGCGGAAGCCGAGGCACTCGGGCTGCACTGCTTTTCCAGTCCGTTCGATCCGACCGCAGTCGAGTTTTTGGAAGGTATGAACGTGCCGGCTTACAAGATCGCGTCGTTTGAAATCGTCGATCTGCCGCTGATCCGCCGCGCGGCGGCGACGGGCAAACCGCTGATCATTTCCACCGGGATGGCCTCGCGCGAAGAGATCGGCGAAGCGATGCAGGCCGCGCGTGCGAGCGGCGCGACGCAGCTGGCGTTGCTCAAATGCACCAGCGCCTATCCGGCGCGGGAGGAGACCATGAATCTGCGCACCATCCCCGACCTCGCGCGTTCCTTCGAGGTCACCGTCGGGCTTTCCGATCACACGCTCGGGATCGCCGTGCCGGTCGCGGCGGTCGCGCTCGGGGCGTGCATCATCGAAAAACACCTCACCCTTTCCCGCGCGACGCCGGGGCCGGACTCGGCCTTCTCGCTGGAGCCCCACGAATTCAAACAAATGGTCGCCGCCGTGCGCTCGGCGTGGGCCGCGCTCGGGACGGTCAGCTATGACCCGACCCCGGATGAAGCGGCGACCCGCGTCTTCCGGCGCTCGCTCTACGCGGTGCAGGACATCCCCGCGGGTGACATCTTCACCGCGGAAAACGTGCGCTCGATCCGCCCCGGATACGGACTCCCGCCGAAGCACCTCGATGCGATCCTCGGCGCCACCGCCGCGAGCGACATCGGGCGCGGTGAGCCGCTAAGCTGGGCACTCGTCACGCCGCCGCGCTCCGCATGAACACCATTCCCTCGCTCAAAGACCTCCGCCGACTCTACGCGGAGAACGTGAACATCATGGGTTGGTTCCGCGAGGTCACGGGCCAGCGCGAGAACAGCACGGAGTCGATTCTCATCTCGTATGATCTGCAAAGCGGCAGCTACACGCGCGCCGCGGATGACCCGGCGTATCGCGCGCGCCACGACCGCTACGCGGACGAAATCGCTGCGGTGCTCGGCGGGCTCGGCGCTGCTTCGGTGCTGGAGGCGGGCGTGGGTGAAGCGACGACGCTGGTGCCGGTGATGCAGCGGCTCCAGCCGCGACCCGCGGTCATCGCGGGTTTCGACATTTCCTGGTCGCGCATCCTTTTCGCACGCCGCTACTGCGCGGCGCACGGGCTCACCGACGCGCGGCTATGCACCGGCGATCTTTTTGCGATGCCGTTCGTGGACGACGCCTTCGAGGTCGTCTTCACCGCGCACGCCATCGAGCCAAATCATGGCCGCGAGCGCGAGGCGCTGCTCGAGTTGTATCGCGTCGCGCGGCGGTGGGTGGTGCTCTTCGAGCCTTCCTACGAACTCGGCAGCGAAGCGACGCGGCAGCGCGTCGAAGAACACGGGTATTGCCGCGGTCTGCCCGCGATCGCGCAGGAGCTCGGCTGGAAAATCGCAGAGCATCGGCTGCTTGCGAACCCGATGCGCGACAACAATCAAACCGCTGTGCTGGTGATCGAGAAACCGGCGGCGGTCGCCGCGACGCCCGCCGCGGGATTCGGTTGTCCGCTCTGCCATCGCCCGCTGGAGTCGATCCGTGGGAATTACTTCTGCGAAGACTGCGCGCGCATCTTCCCGGTGATCGATGACATCCCCTGCCTGCTGCCCGGCAACGGCATCCTCGGCAGCAAATTCAAGGACTGACCCGCCCGTGGGACTCGCCGCCACATTTTCTAAATTGCTCCCGCGCCGCGCAGCGGACCCGCTCGGGGCGGTGCCGTTTGCGCAGCTCGCTGCGGCTTGGGAGCGTCGTTGCCGGGCCTTTCCGATTCGCGCGGAGGCGGCGACCACCGGTCGCCGCGTGGCGGTGCTGGTCACGCCGTGGCTCGGCACGCCGGTGTCTTTCTTCAATCTCGAGATCGCCCGCATGCATGCCGAGCGCGGCGATCAGGTGTGCGTGATCTGGGATGGCGCGAGCGTGGTCGGCAATGCGGTGAATGCCGAGGAAGTCGCGGCCTTGCGCGCCGCGCTCGATCGCTTGCCCGCGGGCTTTGAGATCATCGACGTCGCGGGCCTCACGCCGCTCGCCGCCGACCCTGCGACCGATGAGGAAGAAGCGCGCCGCGTGGTCGCCGAGATCGGAATCTGGCGCACGCGCGGGGAGGCGAATGCGTCGGAATTTACGCAGCGCCACGAAGGCTCGGTGGCGACGCTCATCATGCACATCGGACGGGTGCGCCGCCTCGTTGCCGAGTCGCGGCTCGACTGGCTGCTGATCCCCGGCGGCGTGTGGGGAGTGAGCGGGCTGTATGTCGCGGCGGCGCAGCGGGCGGGGGTGCGCTTCACGACTTACGACTCTGGCACGCACATGCTCATCGCCTGCCAGGATGGCATCGCCGCGCATCAGGCCGACATCCCGCGCGCCTTCGAACTCGCGGCTGAATTCCTCCGCGAGCGCAGCGGCGCACGCCAGCGTTTCATCGACTGGTCGCGCGCGGAGCTCGACGCCCGCATGCGCGGCGGCGGCAACTATACCACCTTCCAGGCCGGCGCCGCGACCGGCCGGCAAGCCGGCGACAGCAACGTGCTCGTGCCGCTGAATCTCCGCTGGGACTCCGCGGCGCTCGGCCGCCAGCGGCTTTTCTCCAGCGTGCAGGAATGGGTGACCGCGATCGTGCGCTGGGCCGCCGAAGATCCGCAGGCGCGCGTCTGCCTGCGCCAGCATCCGATCGAGCGCCACACGCCGTGGCGTTCCTCCGACGATCTCGGGCGCATCGTCGCCGACGCAAACACCGCAGGCGAACGCGTGCGTTTCGTCGCCGCGGCGGAGTCGGTGAATACCTACGATCTGCTCCCCACGGTGCGCGCAATGCTGCCGTTCACGTCGTCGATGGGCGTCGAGGCGGGCATGCTCGGGTTGCCGGTGATCACGGCCTCGCGGAATTACTACGAGCACTTCCGTTTCGCGACCCGCGGCGAGACGGTGGCGGACTATTTTGAAAAGATCTCCCGCGCCATCCGCGGCGAGCTGGCCCCGCCCGCCGGTGCGGAGGAAGACGCGGCGCTCGTCTATCACCTCACCCAGCACTGCAACTTGATGCCGTCGAATTTCAACGCCGCCCCAGCGGATTTCCTGAAGTGGGTGGAGCTGCCGCCGGAGCAGCTCTGGGCGCAGCCGGATACCGCCGATCTGCGCACCGCGCTGCTCGGCGGCGAGCCGCTGTCCTTCGTCCGCTTGCGGCGTTTCGCGGAAGCCGCATGAAGACGACGCTCTCCCCCGAGGCTCTCGCGCACTACCTCGCGCGCCAGCTCGATCATTTCTATCCCGACGATCTCACCGCGACGGAGCGCGAAGTCAGCGCCGGCCTGGACGACGCGCTCACCCGCCTCGCGACCATCGCCGCCGCGACCAAGCCGCCGCTCTTCCGCCGCGGAGACGAGACGGTGTTCAACCATCTCAATTCCGACCAGACCGCGATCTTCCTCTACCTCCTCGCCAACGGCCTCGGCACCGGCGGCGGCTCCAAGGAAGTCGCCGCCAAACTCTACCTGCTCAACAAGGCGCTGCACGGCCTCGACGTTTTCTACGAAGTGAAATTGCCGCGCCTGTTTCTCTTCATGCATCCCGTCGGCACGGTGCTCGGGCGCGCGGAATATTCGGACTGCTTCGTCGCCATGCAGGGCTGCACCGTGGGCAACATTCGCAGCGACTATCCGAAGCTCGGCCGCGGCGTGGTGCTCTGCGCCGGGTCCGCCGTGCTCGGTCCGGCGAAGGTCGGCGATGAGGTGACGCTCGGCGCCGGCAGCCTCGTGCTCGGCGGCACGATCCCGCCGAACATGACCGTGACCGGACGCGCGAAGGAGCTGCGCCTGCTCCCCGCGGACGAGCCGATGTGGCGGAACTACTTCACCGCATGAAAGGCATCCAAAAATCCTTCGACCGCATCGCCGAGGCCCGCGCAGCCGTGCGGCAGAAGCGCGAGCACACCGGCGAGGGCGCGCAGCTTTCCGAGACCGTGCAGGTTTATGGATGGAAGAACGTGCGCATCGGCCGGCATTCCGTGATCTGCGAGGACACGTTGATCAACGCGCTGAACTGCCCGAGCGAAGAACCCACGGTGGTGATCGGCGACTTCTGCTTTTTGGGCCGGCGCAATTTCCTCAACGCCGGCGAATCGCTCGTCCTCGGCGACTACTGCCTCACCGGCACCGACTGCCATTTCCTAGGCTCCGATCACGTCCACGCCTCACCCTTCGTGCCCTACATCACCGCGGGCAACACCATGGGCGGCGCATGCCGGCTCGGGCCGAATGTGTGGCTCGGCGCGCGAGTCACGGTGATGAAAGGCGTCCAGATCGGCTTTGGCGCGATCGTCGGCGCGGCCTCGGTGGTCACGCGCGACGTGCCGCCGCTGAGCATCGCCGTCGGTTCGCCCGCGCGCGTGATCAAGCGCTTCGACCTCGCGCGCGGTGAGTGGGTGCCCGTCGAGGAATTCACCGCCGAGGCGGAAGCGCGGGTGCCCGCCGAGGCGGACTACCTCGCCGAGTTGCGGAAGTCGCATCCGTTCATCCGCATTCCGGCGCGCGCGATCGGAAAGGAATTCGGAGACCTGTGAACGAGCTGACCTTTCGCCAGATCGCGCTGCATTTTGCGGCGGAAATCGAAGCGCTCTTCGGCGGGCCGGGCCGTCCGCTGCTGTGGCGGCGGCGCGAGTTGCGTGCGTTTGGCGCGCAGGTGGGCGGTTCCCTTTCGATCCGCCGGCATTTCCACGTCGCGCGCCGCGGCGGGCTGGTGCTCGGCGAGCGCGCGGCCTTCGGCGATTACACGCAGCTCGCGAACTTCGCGCGGATCGAGATCGGCGACGATTTTCTCAGCGCGGGGAATCTGATCATCAACACCGGCACGCACGATCCACGCACCCTCGCGCCGGGCGCCACGCCGGTGAAGATCGGCCATCGGGTCTGGTGCGGCGTGAATGTGACCATCCTCGCCGGCGTGACCATCGGCGACGACGTGGTGATCGGCGCGGGCGCGGTGGTAACGGGCGACATTCCCGCGAACTCGATCGCCGCCGGCGTGCCCGCGAAGGTGCTGCGCCCGCTGGATCGCACCGGCGTCGAGCGGCTGTGGAGCTGGTCCGCCCCGCAGGAACCCGCCCGCGAAAAATCTCCCGCATGAGTTTGCTCCAAAAAGTACAGGCCAAAGCCGACCAGATCGGCGGCATCGCGCAGAGCGTTGGCAAGGTCCTGCGTTCCCTCTCCAAGATCCGAGAGGCGCTCGGCCGCATCGAGTCGCGCCAGCTCGCCGCGGCCGGCAGCGGCGACCTCACGGCGCATGAGTTCCAGGTCTATTCGCAGTGGGGTGAGGACGGGATCATCCAGCATCTGCTCCGGCACGTGCGCGTGCCGCGAAAGCTCTTTGTCGAGTTTGGCGTGGAAGATTACACCGAGGCGAACACGCGCTTCCTGGTCGTGAACGACGACTGGGCCGGGCTCGTGCTCGACGGCGGCGAGGCGAACGTCGGCGCGATCCGCCGCGACGAACTTTACTGGCGGCACAATCTCAAGGCGGTGCAGGCCTTCATCACTCGCGAGAACATCAACGACCTGCTCCGCGAGCACGGCGTGACCGGGGAGATCGGCATTCTCTCCATCGACATCGATGGCAATGACTACTGGGTCTGGGAAGCGATCGACGCGGTCGCGCCCGCGATCGTCATCGTGGAATACAACTCGCGCTTCGGCCCGGAGCGCGCGGTGACGGTGCCCTACGATCCCGGCTTCGTCCGCCACAAGGCGCATCACTCGTGTGCCTACTACGGCGCCTCGCTCACCGCGCTCGTCGCGCTGGGAAAACGCAAGGGCTTCGCCTTCGTCGGCTCGAATCGCGCGGGCAACAACGCGTTCTTCGTCCGGCGCGAATTGCTCGCTGCGCCGCTGCGCGAACTCACCGTCGCGGAGGGTTACGTGCAGCGGCAGTTCCGCGAGACGCGCGACGCGGATGGACGGCTGATCTTCCCCACTCCCGAAGAAGAAGCCGCGCTCGTCGGCAGCCTCCCGCTCGTGGAGGTGGCGCGATGAAAACTGTGCTCGTCACCGGCGCCGCGGGCTTTCTCGGCCACCACATCGTCGCGGAATTCGCGCGCCAAGGCTGGAAGGTTGTGGCGATCGACCACGTCCCGCATGCGACGGCGAAGTTCGGCCCCGGCATTATCTATCACCGGCTGCGCATGCCGAACTCGCTGCTCACTCCCTTGCTCGCGGCAGAGGCGCCGAATGTGTGCATCCACTGCGCCGGAAGCGCATCGGTGGGGCTCTCGATGGAAAACCCGGCGGCGGACTTTCACGGAAACACCGTGCTGACCTTTGAATTGCTCGAAGCGCTGCGCCGCAATGCTCCGAAGTGCCGGTTCCTGCTGCTCTCCAGCGCCGCCGTGTATGGGAATCCGGCGACGCTTCCCGTCCGCGAGACCGACCCGCCGGCTCCGCTTTCGCCCTACGGTTTTCACAAGCTCCAGTGCGAGATGCTCTGCGCGGAATTCACCCGCTTCTTCGGCGTGCCGACCGCGGTCGCGCGCATCTTCTCCGCCTACGGACCGGGGCTGAAAAAACAGGTCGTCTGGGACATCTGCCAGCGCGTGCTCGCCAATGGCAGCCTGACCATGCATGGCACCGGACGCGAAAGCCGCGACTTCATCCACGCATCGGACATCGCCCGCGGCCTCGTCACGATCGCCGCAACCGCGCCGGCGGAGGGCGAAATCTACAACCTCGCCAGCGGCCGCGAAGTCTCGATCGGCGAACTCGCGTGCCTCCTCCTCGCCGAACTCGCGCCCACGCTCGAGGCAAACTTTGACGGCAAGGCGACGCCTGGCGATCCGCTCAACTGGAGCGCGGATATTTCGCGCATCCGCGCGCTCGGATTTGCGCCGAAGATCGCGCTCGAGGACGGCCTGCGCGAGGTCGCGCAGTGGAGCCGGGCGGAACTCGGCAAGGCATGAGCCAGCCACTCCACATCGGGCTGGTCATGCAGGGCGGCGCGGGCTGGATGGGTGGTTCCGAGTACATCAAGAACCTCGCGCAGGCGGTCGCGGCGACGGCTCGCGCCGACGACACCCCCGTCGAGGTGTCGCTGATCACCGGGCATCCGCTCGGCGACGCGATGCGCGGGGAGATCGGGATCGGCAATGTGATCGACTTGCCGCCACGCCGGCGCGGCCCGTTCGGACGCTGGTTGCGCTTCGGCAACCGCGCGTTCACCGCCGCGGTGCGCGGGGCGAAGATCGATTTCCTTTACCCGCTCACCTACGACAACGAACACAACGTCGGCGCGTCCTTTCCGCTTCGGAAGAGCCTCGCTGCGACGCGCTGGGCCGGATGGATTCCCGACTTTCAGCATCGGCATCTCCCCGAGCTTTTCGGGGACAAGGAAATCGCCCGGCGCGAAGCGGGGATCGCGTCGCTCGCGAGCGAGGCGGAGTTGATCGTGTTCAGCAGTGAAACCAGCGCGGCGGATTACCGGCGCTTTTGTCCAGCCGCGAAGGCGCGCGCGGAAGTGCTCCGGTTTTGCACCGCGCCGGTGCCCGAGTGGCTGACCGGCGATCCCGTCGCCGAGCAGGTCGGGTATCACCTGCCCAATCGTTTTTTCCTGATCAGCAACCAGCTCTGGAAGCACAAGAATCACCTGCTCGTGCTCGACGCGCTCGGCATCCTCGCGGGCCGCGACATTCGGCCGCACGTCGTCTGCACCGGGCAACCGGCGGATTTTCGCGACAAGAATTACCTCAACGTTGTCCTCCAGCGCATCCATGAACGGGGCGTCGGAGCGCAAGTGGCATTGCTCGGCCTCGTCCCGCGCGCCGCGCAGATCCAGCTCATGCGGCGCTGCATCGCCGTGGTGCAGCCGTCGCTTTGCGAAGGCTGGAGCACGGTCGTGGAAGATGCGCGCCTGCTCGGCAAGATGGTCGTGCTTTCCGATCTCGAAGTGCATCGCGAACAGAATCCGCCGGGCGCTCTCTACTTTGATCGCACCTCCGCGGAAAGCCTCGCCAACGCGCTCGCCGACGTGTGGCAATCCGGGACGCCGGGTCCGGACCACGTCTGCGAAACCGCTGCCGGAGCCACCGCGACCGCCGCGCAACTGGCGTTCGGCCGTCGCTTCCTCGAAATCGCCCGCTCCCGCGCATGACCGATCGCGTCGTCATCTTTCTCCACCTCCCGAAAGCGGCGGGCTCGACGCTGAACCGCGTGATCGCGCAGCAGTACCCACCGGAAGCGATCTACAAACTCGGCGGAAAAACTCCCGACGTGATCGCAAAGGAACTCGCCGAGGGAACGCGGCCAGCGGGAATGATCCGCCTCGTCGCCGGCCATGTGGGCTTTGGCATTCACACCGCGGTGACGGAGGATTTTACCTACATCACGATGCTTCGTGATCCGGTCGAACGTCTCCTCTCGCACTATCATTTTGCCCGCACGCTGCCGACCCATCCGCTGCACGCGGAGATCGCGAGCGGGAGGCTCACCGTGCGCGACGTCGCGCGCCAGGTCGCCAATCTTCAGACCCGCTATCTCGCCGACGCCGTGGTGCGCGGCACCGCGGAGACGGCAGGCGCGGAGGCGCTCGCGAGCGCGAAGAAAAATCTCCAGCGTCATTTTTCCGTGGCCGGGCTGGCGGAGCGTTTCGATGAGTCGCTAATTCTGCTCCAGCGGCGCCTCGGCTGGAAGGTGCGGGCGGTGGCGAACTCAAACGTGACCCGTGGCCGGCCGATGCGCACGACGCACAGCGACGAGGATCTCGCCGCGATCCGCGAGGCTAACGCGCTCGACCTAGAGCTCTACGAATGGGCGCGCGCGCGTTTCGCCGCTGAAGTCGCGAGCGCGGGCCTGGGATTTCGGACCGCGGTCGGGTGGCTCCGCGCCCGCCAGCACGCGCTCCGTTTTCGCCCTGGATTTCTCCGCCGCGAAGCCGCCCGATGACCAGCGATCTCCCGCGCATCACGGTCGTCACGCCATCGTTCAACCAGGCGGCCTTCCTCGAGACGACGGTCCTCAGCGTGCTCGGCCAGTGCTACCCGAATCTTGAATACATGGTGATGGACGGCGGCAGCACTGATGGGAGCGCCGACCTTATCCGCCGCTATGAGTCGCAGTTCGCGCACTGGGTTTCCGCGTCCGATGGCGGACAAAGCGCCGCGCTCAACACCGCCTTCGCCCGCGCGACCGGCGACATCTTCTGCTGGGTGAATAGCGACGACTTCCTGCTCCCCGGCACGCTGCACCGCATCGCGCGCAGCTTCGCGGGCCGTACCCATGAGCCGCGACTCTGCTACGGCAGTTGCCTGTTCTTCGAGGATCGCGGCAAGCGGGCGAAAGTCGTGCGCGCGCGGGCATTCGATCCGGCGGTGCTGCGACTCTCGGCGTTCATCATTCAGCCGAGCGCCTTCTGGACGCGCGCGCTGTGGGAAAAGACCGGCCCGCTCGATCAGTCGCTCGCGTTCGCGTTCGATTGGGATTGGTTCATCCGCGCCTCCGCGGTCGGCAGCTTCGAGGCGTGCGATGAAATCCTCTCCGCGTATCGACTGCACGCCGCGCACAAATCCGGAACTGGCGGCGAGAAGCGGCGCCGGGAAATCATCGACGTCGCGCGCCGGCACGCGCCGCCGGAGCAGGTGGCCGCCTACGAGTTTCTCGACCGGCACTGGGCCGCGCTGGAAAAGCAGCGCGAGCTGCAAAGCCGGCTGGAGCAGTGGCGCATCCCGGCGGCGGAAATGTGGGCGCGACTCGCGAGCCGGATTCCCAGTGGCCCGCCCGGCGTGACCGCGGAAGAATTGAAGCTCTGCGAAGGAATGCTTCACGGCTCATGAGTCTCCGCTCCCTCATCTGGAACTCGCTCGACACCGTGCTCGCTCCGCTCGGCTACGAACTGCGCACGCGCACGCACGCCAGCAATTCATTCACCATGCACGCGGCGCTCCAGCGAGCCGCCGCCCGCGGCCTCGACGTGCGCGCGGTCGTGGACATCGGCGCCGCCAGCGGTCGCTGGACGCGGAAGACCCTGCCGCTGTTTCCTGCCGCGCGCTTCCTGCTCATCGAGCCGCTCGAAGAACGCCGCGCCGAACTCGAAACGCTGCGCCGCGAAGAGCCGCGCGTCGATTTCCTCATCGCCGCCGCGGGCAAAGCGACCGGCGAAGCGGCGCTCACCGTCACGCCCGACCTCGATGGCAGCGGCATCTACGACGCCGGTTCACCGCTCGCGCGCCAGGTGCCGTTGACCACGCTCGACGCCGCGCTGCGGGAGCTGCCCGGCCCGTATTTGTTGAAGTTCGACACGCATGGCTTTGAGCTGCCGATTCTCGCCGGTGCGGCCGCGACGCTGCGCGCGACGGCGCTGATCGTCATGGAGGTTTACAATTTCCAACTCACCGAGCGCAGCCTGCGCTTCCACGAGATGTGCGCGCATCTCGACACGCTCGGCTTTCGCTGCGCCGATGTCGCCGATGTGAGCCTGCGGCCCAAGGATCAGTTGCTCTGGCAGGCGGACTTTCTCTTTTTGCCGAAGGCCTCGCCGCTCTTCGCCTACCCGGCCTACCGCTGATGCCGCTCACGCTTTCCATCGTCACGCCGTCGTTCAATCAGGCGGCGTTCCTCGAACAGGCGATCACCTCCGTGCTCAGCCAGCGCTACGCGCCGCTCGAATACGTGGTCATGGATGGCGGCTCGACCGATGGCAGCGTCGCGATCGTCGAGCGCCACGCCGCGCAGCTCGCGCACTGGACCAGCGCGCCGGATGGGGGCCACTACGCGGCGGTCAATACCGGCTTTGCCCGCACCACTGGCGAGATCATGGCGTGGTTGAATGCGGACGATCAGTATCTGCCGTGGACGTTTTCGGTGGTGGCCGAGGTGTTTGAGCAATTCCCGGAGATCGAGTGGGTGACCACCCGCTGGCCGCTGCGCTGGGACAAGCGCGGGCGGGCGGTGCGCTGCGCCGAGCGGCGCGGCTACTCGCGCGAGGCATTTTTGCGGGGCGCCTATTTGCCGGGAGAAGGGCGCGACGTCATCCAGCAGGAGTCCACGTTCTGGCGGCGTTCGTTGTGGGAAAAGGCGGGCGGGAAGCTCGACCCCGGTTATCCGCTCGGCGGTGACTTCGAGCTGTGGGCGCGCTTTTTTCAGCACGCCGAGCTGGTTGCGGTCGATACGCCGCTCGGCGGTTTCCGCGTCCACGGCGAGCAGCGCAGCGCCCGACAGCGCGAGCAGTACGACAGCGACGTGCGCCGCGCGCTGGCCCAGCATGGCGGCCGCGAACCGGGCGCGTTGGACCGGCTGCGCAAAAGCCCCGCGAAGATTGTGCGCTTTAACAAGAACACCGACGCGTGGGTGATCGAGACGGTGGAGGTGTGAGAGAGTGGACAAAAGTTGTTTTGATGTGCGCGGCGGAACAAACCGGCGCGGAGCGCCCCATCGAAAAAGTCATCCTGAGCTTGCGAAGGACCTCTGACTTCTGCGGGCAGCGGCGGTGCGGAGCGAACCGGCGCGGACTTAGCTCCTCACCACCTCCGCCCCCGGAAGTCAGAGATTCTTCGCAAGCTCAGAACGACGGGGTATTTGGTGGGCGCTTCGCGCCTGCGACCCTCGAACACAACCACTGAACGAACCGCAACCTGCGCCTCGCCTTCCTCTATCTGCCCGGTCGCCTCGCGCGACTCACGGAACTTTCGCGCGGCGAAGTGCCGAGCGAGTTTTTCTATGGCGCGGCGGAACTCGCCGCGGCGGGGCACGCGGTTGAGCACTTCGAGTTTGCCGACACCACGTCCTCACCGCGACTCGCCGGAGCGCTCGACCTGTTGCGGCGCGCCTATCTCACTCCGCCGAAAGTATTCGGTCACACCTTCATGAACGCCTGGGAACTCGCGCCGCAACTCGGGGCGTTCGATTGCGTCGTCGCCACCGTCGCGCATCATGGCTTCGCGCTCGCGGCTTGCGCGGCGCTGGGGCGAATGCAGACGCCGCTGGTCACCATCCAGTGCGGGCTGCTCCACCAGCCGTTCCCGGCTCCGCGGCGGGCGATCACCCGCGCGCTGCTCAACCGCATGCACTCCATTTTCTTCGGCGAAGCCGAACATGCGCCGACGCTCGCGGCGCTGGCACCGGAGCCGGCGCGGTTGAGCGTGAGCCAGTTTGGCGTCGAACCGGATTTCTGGTCGCCCGGCGGCGCGCGCGAAGATTTCGTCCTCGCGATCGGCAACGATCCGCGGCGCGACTACCCGACGCTGCTTGCGGCGGCGCGGGAAATCGCGGCACCGATTCGCATCGTCACCGGGCTTTCCCTCCCCGAGCCGATGCCAGCAAATGTGACGGTGATCCGTGGCTCGTGGCATGAACGCGCGCTGTCCGATGCGGACATCCGCGATCTCTATCGGCGCGCGGCTTGTGTCGTCGTCCCGCTCCACGATTCGCTCCAGCCCTCCGGTCAAAGCGTCGCCCTGCAAGCGATGGCCTGCGGAGCGCCGGTCGTGCTCACTGCGACGCGCGGACTTTGGAATCCAGCGGCGCTCCGTAATGCCGAGAACGTCCGTCTCGTCCCGCCCGCGAATCCTGAACAACTCGCCAGAGCGGTGCGCGAGATCCTACAGGGAAACGCGGAAGCGCTGGGAGTTGCGGGCCGCGAGTATGTGCTCGCGCAGGGAAACATCGCGGCCTTCGCCCGCGGCATCGGCGCGGCGTGTGAACGCGCGATCGCTTTGCCATGAACGCCGATCCTCGCGTCGTCGGCATCGTCCTCGTCCGCAATGAAGACCTCCACATCGAGCGCGTGCTGCGCAATGCCGTGGACTTCTGCGACATCATCCACGTCGCCGATCACCAATCCACCGATGGCACCGCGGCGATCGTCACGCGGCTCGCCTCCGAGTTCCCCAAGATCCGCGTCCAGCGCATCCGCGATCCGCGCGAATCGAACGCGCTGCTCATGCCCTACGTCAGCACGCCGACGTGGATCTTCGGCATCGATGGCGATGAAATCTACGATCCCGCCGGGCTCGCCGCGTTTCGGGCGGAACTCTTCGCGGGCCGGTTCGATCCATGGTGGGTGGTCTTTGGCAACGTGCTCAACTGCGAGGAGATCGACCTTGAACGCCGGACCGCCACCGGCTATCTCGCACCGCCCTGCCGCAGCATGACGAAACTCTACAACTTCCGCATGCTCCGTGAACTCGACCCGACCGCACCGCAGCGGCTGCACAGCCACAAAGGTCGGGACCTTTTTCACGAGCCGTATCACGCGCTGCTCCGGCACGATCTATACAAGGAGACGACGTGGGAAGACGCGCGCTTCCGCTGTCTGCACGCCTGTTTTCTGCCGCGCAGCAGCGCCGGGCAGACGGGAGCGGCGCGTGAGAATGTTTCCGAAAGCCTCCAGCCGCTCCGCCGGCTCAAGCGCCTCGCAAGCGCGGCGCTTGGCCGCCAATCGGCTTCCGACTACAAGCGCGACAAGTACATGCGCGGCCCGCGTGTGACCGTGGATGCCGCGCCATTTTTCCCGTGATCAAACTCGAGCAATTCAAGATGAATCCGGTGGAGGAAAAAATCCTCAGACGGCTCGTGCGCGCGGCGCGACCGAAGTTGATCGCGGAGTTTGGTTGCGGGCTGACGACGGGCTTTTGGGCTGAGCAGACCGACGCGCAGATTGTGACCTGGGATAATTATGCGGAATGGGTCGCGGAAATTCAGGCGCTCTACAAAGCGGAGCCGTGGATGTCGCGCATTGACTTCCGACTCTACACCGTCACGCCGGAGGGACGGCGCTCGGTGGAAAAGGATCCGGTGCCGTGGGACGGCGCGAAGTTCGACTTCCTCTTCCTCGACGGCCCGCGCTCCGCGCACCCGCCGAACTTCGGCCGCAGCGGCACCTTTCGCTTTGCCACGCAGCACGCCGCGGAGGGCGCGACGATCGTCTGGCACGACGCGCAGCGCCCGCACGAGCGCGAGATGGCGCGGCGTTATCTCGGGCATTGCGCCCGGCATCGCGAGGGCAGCGTGGGCTGGTGCAAGTGGGCGGCTCCGCATGGCGGATTGCGGGAGACGTTGAATCGACTGAATCCCTTCGCCTGATGGCCACCGCCCTGCACGGTCTGGATCTTGAGTGGCTCGAAAGCCTCAGCGAGAGCGTGCCGGCGTATCTCGATCGGTTGCAGGTGGAGGGGCGCCCCGGGCGTTTCCTGCCGTGCGAACGTGGCGCGACGGCGATCGGCCGGGAGATCGCGCTGGGCTTCAGTTGTTTCGCGCTGAAGCTGCAGCACATGCTCGGGCGATGGGAGACGCAGTCCCTCAGCGACCGGGAGGCCTGGCTGGATTTCATTCGCCGCTTCCAATTGCCCGGATCCCGCGATGGCGTCTTCATCGATTACCCCGAGATCGAATTCCTCCAGCAGCCCACCTGGCGGGAGTTTATTTGGAGATCGCTCGGACGCGGCAAGCCGAAGAATTTCGCCGACTCGATCATCCTCGCCGAGACGAAGCAGGCACTCGCGACGCTCGCGGAAGTCGGCGCGCAACCTCGCATTCCCTTCCGCGGATTTCCGCTCACGCCGGAGGGTGTGCGCCATTTTTTCGAAAGCAAAGACTGGTCGCGTCCATGGGGCGCGGGCGGGCAGTCGGCCGGGCTCGTGGTCTTCCTGAAAACGCAGGCGCCGGCGCTGCTCCCCGCGCGCGACGTGGAGGAATTGCTCGCGATCTGCCGCGACTTCTACGCCGGCATCGCGGATGCGGAGTCGGGCGCCTATTTCCGCGGGCGTCGTCCGCGGCAGGGTGAATTGATCAATGGCGCGATGAAGGTGCTGATGGCGCTCGACTGGCTCGACGTGAAGCCGCACTACGCCGAGCGGCTCATCCAGACGTGCCTGACGCATCCTCCCTCGCCCGATGGGTGTCATCTTGTGGACGCCATTTACGTGCTGCATCAGAGCCTCGCGGGCGAAGCCTCGGGCACGGTCCGCGCCTACTGCGCCCACGTTTTTGAAATGATTCGCCGGCACGCGCATGACGATGGCGGCTTCTCGTTCTACGCCGGCAAGGCGCAGGACAACTACTACGGTGTGCCGATCTCCCGCGGCCTCGACGAGAGCGACATCCACGGCACCTGCCTGCTCACCTGGGCGCTCGCCATGATCTGGCAAATCCTCGCGCCCGAAACCGCCGCGTGGAAGACGATCCGCCCATGAGGGGCATGGGAAAGATCACTCTCGCTGAGGCGCAAAGACGCGACGCTTCGCGCCAGACTGTCTGTCTTCTTCTTTGCGCCGTTGCGCCTTTGCGAGAGCTAACGAGCGCGCGTCCGGCGCAGTGGACGCTGTCATGAGATTCATCGTCGCGAGCTACGGCGCAAAGCACGTCGGCATGTTGCTCACCCATCTCCACTCGATCGCGCGCAGCCATCATGACGCGGGAGCTGCGGTTTATTGGCAGGACATTCCCGCGCCGCTCGTCGAGGCGCTGCGAGCCGCGTTCCCGCGCTACGATTTTCACCAGACCGCCTTTGATTTCTCGAAGGACTTTCTGCTTCGGATCTCCAGCAAGGTCCACTCGTGGTGCCGCGCGGCGGAGGAACACGCGGGTGAACGCGACCTCTGCCTCGCCGATGTGGACACGCTGATCCTGCGAGATGTCGCCGCTTTTCTCGCGAAGGATGATGCGGACGTGATCTTCACCCACAAGCCGGATCGTACCGCGCTGAATACCGGTGTGATCCTCGCCCACGGCTGCCCCGCGACGACTGCTTTCTTCCGCGCGTGGCGCGATCGCACGGTCGCGATCATCGCCGACCCGGAGCTCTATCGGCAGGCCAATGACTACTCGCTCGGCTACGGCGCCGCCGATCAAATGGCGCTCTGGCAGATGCTCGGCTACGAACGCGGGCGCGCGACCTACTCGATCGAGGCGTGTGGGGAGAAAGTGCAACTCCGCGCCGAGCCGTGCGCGGTGCTCAACGAAACGAACTCGCTCCCGGTGACCGACGACAAACACATCCTGCATTACAAATCAGGCTGGCAGCCGATCCTCCTGCAAGGGCGGCCCTTCACTCGCAATCGTCCGCGCCTTGCATCGTGGCCGATGTTCACGCTCTACCTCACGCGTTTCCGCGAGGCGCTCGACGCGCTCAATGCCGCCGCGGGAACGCGCTTCGCCGCACGGGATTTTGGCATCGTCGTCCCGTTCTATTTCGACGTGGAGACTGGTGGCTTCGATTCTGCGCGTTATGCGGTGTGGAGCGCGCGCGAAGCCGGCAAGTCCGCGCTGCGCACGCTCGGCTACGCGGCGCGCAAACTGACGGGAGGCACGCCATCGCTTTCCTGAAACAACTTCTCGGCGAACGCCGCCTCGCCCGCGTGCGCCCGCCGGTGCCGCCGGTGGCGCGGATCGCGATCAATATGCGGCCGATCTTCGCCGCATGGGGCGGAGGCAACCAGTGGCTGCTCCAAATGTCGCGCTTCCTGCAATACAGCAGCTACCATGTGCAGTACGACCTGAGCGGCGAGGTCGATGGCATCTTGATGAATCACGGCGGCCTCACGGGGAAGCTCAGCATCAGCCTCGAGGAAGTACAAGCGTACAAGAAACAGCATCCCCGCGTGCGCATCGTGCATCGCATCAACGACAACGACGTGCGCAAGAAGACCAGCGAGATGGACGCACGCCTCGCGCGTTTCGACGCGGTCGCGGATCACACCGTCTTCATTTCGGAATGGCTGCGCGATCATCACGCATCGAACTGGTTCGACCGTGCGAAGACCCACTCGTGCATCCTCAATGGCGCCGACCCCGCCGTCTTCCATCCCGTCGGCAGCCGCGCCTGGCAGCCGGGCGAACCGCTGCGGCTGGTCACGCATCACTGGTCGGATAACTGGATGAAGGGCTTCGGCGTCTATCGCGAGATCGACGAACTCATCGCCACCGGCAAGCTGCCCGGCGTCGAGCTGTGGATCATCGGCCGCTGGCCGAAGGAGATCGTGTGGAAGTCGGCGCGCACCTTCCCGCCCGCGAGCGGCTCCGACCTCGCCGCGCTGCTCCGCCAGGGCCATGTCTATGTCACCGCGTCGCAGTTCGAGCCGGGCGGGATGCACTTCATCGAGGGACTCCAGTGCGGCACGCCGATCATCTACCACGAGGACGGCGGCGGCATCGTGGAACTCGCACGCGGTTACGGACTCGGCTTTCGCGACGATGTGCCCGGCGCGATCACGGCGATTCGCGACCGCTATGCCGAGTTTCGCGCGAAGGTGCTCGCCGCGCCGCCCTCGGGCGACCGCATGTGCATCGCCTTCCGCGAAGTGATCCAGCAGACTCTCGCCACCGCATGACCAAACCCGAACTCGGCGACTGGCTGAAAACCTTTGACGACTCCGCGCGCCGCGAGCGCGTGTGGCAGCTCGGGCTGCTCACCGGCCTGCGCGGGGAGAAGGATGGGACGTATCGCCCCGCGAACTTTGAGCGCGGGCTCGTGCTCGATCGCATCATCGAGCTGCGCAAGCCGCGCACGGTTTTGGAGATCGGCACCGGCCGCGGGCTCGGCGCCTTCGCGATGGCGGCGGCGGCCCGCGCGCATGGCAGCGAGATCGCGATCACCACGGCGGACATCATTCCGCTCACCCAGCGGCAGGATTACGCGATCGAGATCGCCGGGGAACGTCAGCGGGTGCGCGCGAGTTGCGAGGAGATTTGGGGAAAGCATCTCGATCCCGAACTCGCGCGCCGCATCCAGCCGCTGACTGGTCCCACCACTTCGACGCTCCCCGCGGCACTGCGCGCGGGCCGAAGGTTCGACTTCATCTTCATCGATGCCGGGCACGACCTGTTCAGCGTCGCGCACGATCTCGCCTACTCCGCCGCACTGCTCGCGCCGGGCGGGGCGATCCTCATGGACGACTTTGCGCCGCTGGAGGAATTCGGCCTCGGCACTTGCGTGTGCCTTACTCATGCGCGCCGGCTTTTCGCGCACCTCGAATTGTTTCCCTCCGAGGGCCTTGTCTTCGGCGGCGCGGTGCATCCCGAGGCGCCGCGCGGGATGATCTTCCTTTCCGAGCGGCGCGGGGAAGTCACGGTTCGGCGTTCCCTCCTGCCGCTTTGGCGGGCCGCGGGCTTCCTGCTCGATCGCTGTTACAGTCCGCGGTTTTTCCCCGCGCAGGTGCGGTGATGTGGCCGGAGCTTCGGGCTGCGGTGTGGAATCTCGTGCGGCTGCCGGCGCGGCTGCGGTATCGGCGTGAACTGGCGGCGCGAGCGGTGGTGGTGCCGAAGGTGTTGCCGGCGCTGAGCTACGGTGGCGCACTGCCGCGGGAGCCCGGCGCGTTCGTCGCGGGCGGACGCGTGAAGCTGGCGCATCTCGATTGCGCGTTTCCGGAGCGCGAGGATTTCAACGTCCTCTACCTCGTGAGCAGCGCGGCTCCCGCGCACGCGCTCGATCTGGTCTGCTGGGCGAAAGAGCGGGGCGCGAAATTCGTGTGGAATCAGAATGGCGTCGCCTTCCCCGCGTGGGCCGGGACGCGGCTCGCGGAGACGAATGAGCCGATGAAGGCGTTGCTCCGCGAGGCGGATTTCGTCGTCTATCAGAGTGAGTTCTGCCGGGAGAGTGCGGACCGCTTTCTCGTCCCGAGCGCGGCGCCTTCGCGGGTGCTTTTCAATCCGGTCGATCTCCTCGACTTCACGCCCGGAAAACACCCGATGCCGATCGCCTGCTGGCGGCTGCTCACCGCGGGCACGCATTACCAGCCGTGGCGTGTGCTCGGTCCGATCGAGGCGCTCGGTCATTTGCGCGATGCGGGCTGTCCCGCGCAGCTCACCGTGGCCGGCGCGCTCCGCTGGCCGGACGCGGAGGAGGAAGTGCAAGCCGCGATCGAGCGTCTCCACCTGCGCGACGCGGTCACGCTGCGCCCTGCCTTCACCCAGGCCGAAGCGGTTGCGCTTTATCAAGAGGCGCACATTCTCATTCACCCGAAATATCACGACCCGTGTCCGACCGTGGTGATCGAGGCGCTCGCCTGCGGGCTCCCGGTGATCGGTTCGCGCAGCGGGGGGATGCCGGAGCTGGTCGGCGAGGAGGGCGGTGAATTGATCGAGGTGCCGCTGAGCTGGGATCAGCCGGCGACAATCGATCCGCAGCAAATCGCCAATGCGGTGATGCGGATGATCCCGAACTGGCCGTCGCGCAGCCGCGCGGCGCGGGCGCGGGCGGAGCGGCTCTTCGCTGCCGAGGCCTGGGTCGAGGAACATCGCCGCATCTTCGAATCGCTGATCGCAAAATGAATCCGCCGCGCGTGACGGTGCTGATGAGCGTCCACAATGGCGGACGCTGGCTGCGGGCCGCGATCGACAGCGTGCTCGCGCAGACCTGGGGCGACTTCGAGTTTCTCATCCTCGATGACGCATCGACGGACGACAGCGTGGCGCAAATCGAGGCGGTCCGTGATGAACGCATCCGGCTGATCCGGCTGCCAGCGAACGTCGGTCTCACCCGCAGCCTGAACTGCGGCCTGCACGCAGCGCGCGGGGAAATCATCGCGCGGCAGGACAGCGACGACCTTTCCGCGCCGGAACGGCTGGCGCGGCAGATCGCGTTTCTCGATTCCCATCCGAGGGTCGCGGTGGTCGGCGCGCAGGCGCGGTTGATCGATGCGGAGGGAAGGTCGCGCGGAAATCGCGATTTGCCTTTGGAGGCGGCGAGCGTGCGCTGGCTGAGCTTGCTGGAGAATCCGGTGATCCACACCGCGGCCACCTTTCGCACGCGCGTCATCCGCGAGGAGCTTGGGGGCTACGGTGAGTCGTTTCCGTGTTGTCAGGATTACGATCTCTGGACGCGGGTGATGGCGCGGCGTGAGGTCCGCAATCTGGGCGAACGTCTCGTGCAGGTGCGCGAGCACGGGGGCTCGATCAGCTCCACGCGACGCGCGGAGGCGGCCACGATGGTCGAGCGCGTGGTGCGAAGAGTGGCGCCGGAGTTCAGCGCTGACGAGGTCGCGCTGGCCTGCGCATTCCGCCGGCACCTGGCACCGGAGGAAGTGCCGGCCTTCCGTGAAATGCTGACGCGCTGGGATTCGCTGAGACCCGCGGGCGACCTGGCGGACCTGGCGCTGACTCGGGCGCAGGTGCTGGTGCGGGTCGGCTACAATTTGCTCACGCGCGATCGGCGCCTCGCGTGGGGCCAGATCGCCGAGGCCATGCGCGTCTGCCCGCAGGTGAAGCATCGCATCCCATGGCTGCGGGTCCTCGCGCTCTCCGTGCTTGGGGATCGGGCGCGGCGGCTGGCTTCGTAGCGCCGACGTAAGGAGGCTCTCGCATCCTTCTGCCGGTAAAGTGAGAGCCTCCTGACGTCGGCTGCTACGAGGCGCGCTGGAGCGCGGTGAGCAGGCCGCGGCCGATCGCGGGGAGGGAGTAGGTCGCGGCGACGTGTGCGCGGGCGGTGAGGCCGAGGGTGGCGCGGGTTTTGGGGGAGGCGGAGAGGGTCCGGAGGTGTGCCTTTACCCCGGGGCGATCGAGCAGATCGACAATGAGCCCGGTGCGCTCGTGTTCCACCTGTTCGAGCATGCCGCAGTCGCGATTGACGATCACCGGCAGCGCGCTCGCCTGCGCCTCGATCACGACGTAAGGAAAGGCGTCGAGGTCGGAGAAGTGAATGAAGACATCGTGCTCGCGATAGAGCGCGGCGACGTCGCGGACGAAGCCGAGGAAGTCGGCCCGAGCGCCGTAACGCTCGCGAAACTGTGCGAGCGCGATGCCGTCGCCGGCAACGGTGACGCGAATTTTCTCCGCATAAAGGAAGTCACCGTAGTCGGCGAGGAAACGACCGAGCGCGGCGACCTTCTGCGGAAAGTTGAAATTGGTCACCGCGAGCAGGCGCAGCGGGCCTTCGCAGCGGAGGATGGCGGGAGGGAAATCTTCCAGCGAAACGAGGATACGCACGATGGTGCTGCGAGTGGCGATGCCGAGGCGGCGGACGATCCACTCGGAGACGGGGACGAAATGATCGACGCAGGCGAAGAGCGGGCGATCGAGCATCCACGCGACGGCGACGCGCGCGAACTGCGGCCACTCGCGCTGTTGCCGGTGGAAGCGGAGTTGCCCGCGCGTCTCGGCGAAGGGATCGCCGCGCAGGCGCAACAGGACGCGCGAACCGTGCAGCTTCGCGAAGAGCAGGATGACGGCGAGGAAGGCGGAGTTCATGTCGGTGAACACGGTGGCGCCGCGGTGCGCGCGGATGAGGCGCCACAGGTCACGGAGGAAGCGCAGATGGGGCAGCCGGGATTGCGCGGCGAGTTCCTCCCAGTCGAGCACGAGGCACGGCTGATCGACCGCTGCGAGCGGGCGGACGATTTCGCGGAGGCCGCGTTCGCCGGTGATGACGGCGAGGATCTCAGGCATCGTAAACGGCGAGCAGGCGCGCGCGGATTGCCGCGTCGGAGCTCGATTGATCGCGGCGGATCGCTTCCTCGAAGCGAGTGCGCAGGGTGGCGTCCGCCATTCGCTCCAGCGCCGCCGCGAGGGCGGCGGGATCGCCGGGCGGAATGAGCAGTCCATTTTCCTCGTGATGGACGATGTCGGGCAGCGCGCCGACCCGCGTGGCCACGACGGGCTTGCCGAAGGCGAACGCCATTTGCGCCACGCCGCTCTGCGATGCCGCGTGATACGGCAGCGCGACGACGTGCGCGCGCTGGAAGAAGCCGGGCAGGCGGTCGTCGGTGACGAAGCGGTTGTCGATTTCGATATTCGGCGCGGGGAGCGCGGGCACTTCACCCTCGCCGGCGATGATGAGGTGAAAACGCGCGGGATCGAGGCGCCGGAAGGCGTCGAGCAACACGTCGAGGCCCTTGTAGGGAAGGATGCGGCCGAAGAAGAGGACGTTGAGCGGCGGCGCGGGCGGCGGCGGCGTGGAGGCCTGCGCCCAAAGGCTGTAATTCACATGCGGCACGATGTGGACGCGGGCTCGCGGAAAGTAATTGGGGAGCGCGTCGGCGATCGCGTCGGAGTGGACGATGATCTTCCGGATGAAGCGCGCGACGAGCCGGAGGTGGAGCGAATGGAAGACGCGTTTGGCGAAGCGTTCGCCCACATGGGAGCGCGCGTCGTGCAGGGTGATCACGGAATTCATCCGCGCGAGGAGCGGGTAGAGCGGGAGCAGGGCGGGCTGTTCGTTGTTCAGGTGGACCGCATGCGGATGCAGTTCGCGGAGCAGGCGGGCAATGCGGGTGACGGCGACCCAGTTGCCGAAGCGCAGCGGATGGAAGTCCAGGTCGATCACGGCGCCTCCCGCGCCAGTTTCACCTTCGTAATTTCGCAGGTAACAAACGTGCGCCGCGGGCTGCAAGGCATGGACCAGCGATTCCGCGTAGTGGCGCATGCCGCCGTCGCGCCAGAAATTGATGAAGACAATCGGGCTGGGAGAGCTGGGATCGTGGGAGGTCATCGGAAGCAGTTAGCCGCAAGACCGCCGGGTGCGGCAAGCAGGGTGACAGAGTGTGGCGAACGTGTCCTCGCGCAACGCGACTAAAACCGTGTCATCCTGAGCCGGAACAATGCAGTTGAGCCGCAGATGGACGCAGATGAAACGCAGATGGGAAACAGGGGGCGTAGGGCAATCGGCATGTGTGAGCGCGATACCCGAAAAGGTGTCTCATCCCCCGCTATTCCTCTCCGCCTCCGCATCTGCGTTCATCTGCGGCTCATTCCAACTGCATGGATACGGGTGAGCTTGCGAAGGATTCATTCTTTTGTAGGCAGCGGTGCGCGCCAGAAGACCTCTGGTACACCCCTTAAGAAACAAGAAACGCCGTCCTGCACGAGGCAGGACGGCGTTTGTAAAAAAGGCTGAAGCTCCGGCGCCCCCTGAATGGCCCTGGCACCGGAGCTTTGTGGTTTAAGCCTTACTTCTTCGGCACGGTCGCGACCGTCTGCAGGATGCGGCCGGCGATGGCGTATGGGTCGCCTTGCGAGTTCGGACGACGGTCTTCCAGGTAGCCGCGGTAGTTGTTGTTCACGAAGCTGTGCGGGACGCGCACGGAGGCGCCGCGGTTGGCGAGGCCGTAGTTGAACTTGTCGATGGACTGCGTCTCGTGGAGGCCGGTGAGGCGCATGTGATTGTCCGGGCCATACACGGCGATATGCTCGTTCTTGTACTTGTCGAACGCCGCCATGAGGGCCTCGAAGTAAGGCTTCCCACCGACATCTCGCATGTGGTCGGTCGAGAAGTTGGCGTGCATGCCGGAGCCGTTCCAATCCACGTCCATGCCGAGCGGCTTGCAGTGGTAGTTCACGGTGACAGCGTATTTCTCGCAGAGGCGATTGAGGAGGTAGCGGGCGACCCACATCTGGTCGGCGGCGTTCTTGGAGCCTTTGCCGAAGATCTGGAATTCCCACTGGCCCTTGGCCACTTCGGCGTTGATGCCTTCGTGGTTGATGCCGGCGTCGAGGCAGAGGTCGAGGTGCGTGTCCACGATCTCGCGGGCGATGTCGCCGACGTTGTCATAGCCGACGCCCGTGTAGTATTTGCCCTGCGGAGGCGGGAAGCCGCCGCCTTCGGGGAAGCCGAGCGGGACGCCGCCCTGGTAGAGGAAATATTCCTGCTCGAAGCCGAACCAAGCGCCGGGATCGTCGGGAATGGTCGCGCGGGTGTTGGTCGGGTGCGGCGTGCCGTCGGGCATCATGACCTCGCACATCACGAGGGCGCCGTTCTTTTTGGTCGAATCTGGGAAGACGGCGACGGGCTTGAGCATGCAGTCGGAGCTGTGGCCCTCGGCCTGGCGGGTGGAGCTGCCGTCGAAGCCCCACATGGGGAGTTCTTCGAGCTTGGGGAAGCTGCTGAATTCTTTGATTTGGGTTTTGCCTCGGAGATTCGGGACGGGCGTGTAGCCGTCGAGCCAGAGGTATTCCAGTTTGTACTTCGCCATGTGGTCTTAGGTGGTGTCTAGTTTTGAGCAGTCTGCGCTGTTTTAGACCGCTCAGGGTTGGTGGTTTTACTCTTATCGCCCCTGTAGGAGGGCTGTTGGGCGCGCACATTTAGCAAACCAAATGCCAGCGGCGGTGGCGAGGCCGAATTGGAGTAACTTTCACCAGGAGAAACGGCGAAAAAATGGACGGGCGTGACCGCTTCGAGGCTTGCCGCCGGGGGATCGCGGCGCATTGTTCCTCGCTATGACCGTCGTCAAGGACACCCTCCGCGCGACCGTGCGCGTCGGGTACGACGGGCGGGTCCACAAGACCTTTCGTGGGCCGAATGCGGCCGAGCGTTTCGCCACGGAGGTGCGCGTGCTGAAGCATCTGGAGGACCGCGGTTGCCCCTTCGTGCCCCGGCTCCTCGAGAGCGATCCTGAGGCACTCAGGATCGTGACCACGAATTGCGGCACCCGCGTGGACCACCTCGACGCCGAGCGCACCCGGGAGCTGTTCGACGAGTTGCTCCAATATGGTGTGCGCCACGACGACGCCGACATGCGCAACGTCACCTACCGGCGTTCCGACGGGCGCTTTTGCCTCATCGACTTCGAGTTCGCCACCATCCTCGATGACTGAACCCTCGGCGCCCCCACGCATGAGCCCCCCGTCCATGCTCCACTGGTCCGGCCACACCGATCGTGGCAAGGTGCGGCCCAACAACGAAGACGCCTTCCTCGGCCTCCAGTTCGACGCCCAGGAGGTCCGCTACCTCGGCAAGATCGGCGACGCCTCCATCGCGGGCGGGGACTTCGTCTTCGCGGTGAGCGACGGCATGGGCGGGGCCAAGGCGGGCGAATTTGCCAGCCGGGTAGCGGTGGAAAAGATCACCCACCTCCTGCCGCGCGCGTTCAAGCGTTCCGTCGTCGGCCTCAACGCCGGCTTCGCCGATCTCCTCGGCGAACTCTTCGACCAGATTCACGCCGCGCTGATGCAGTTCGGGAGAAACTATCCGGAATGCGCGGGCATGGGTGCGACCCTGAGCATGTGCATCTTCTCCCCCGGGCAGATGTATTTTGCCCACATCGGCGACAGCCGCATCTACTACCTGCCCGCGAACGACAGCGGCCTGCGGCAGCTCAGCCAGGATGACACCCACGTCGGCTGGCTCTTCCGCCAGGGCAAGATCAACGAGCGCGAGGCGCGCAACCACCCCCGGCGCAATCTCCTGCAGAACGCGCTGGGCGCCGGCCATCAGTTCGTCGAGCCGCAAGTCGGCTCGGTGCTCTACGAGCCGGGCGATCGCTTCCTCCTCTGCACCGACGGCGTGGTGGAAGGACTCTACGACGAGCAACTCGGCGAACTCATCCGCACGCCCGATCCCCAAGCCGCCGCTCTGCCGCCCGCGCAGCGGCTCGTCGCCGCCTCCATCGAACGCTCCGGGCGGGACAATACCACCGCAGTGGTCGTCGAGGTGCAATAGATCCCTCCGGACTTTGCCTCAATCCCGTGCTGCCCACCGGCGGCAGCTCGCGATGGTGTTCGCCATCAGCATCGCGATCGTCATCGGCCCGACACCGCCCGGCACCGGGGTGATCGCCCGGCACTTGGGCGCCACTTCGGCAAAGGCGACATCACCGACGAGCCTTGTGCCCTTCGGTAAATCCGGCGCGGCCACCCGATTGATCCCCACGTCGATCACCACCGCGCCTTCCTTTACGAAGTCCGCTTTCACAAACTCCGGCTGCCCGATCGCCGCGATCAGGATGTCGGCCCCGCGGCAGACCGCGGCGAGATCGCGTGTCCGCGAGTGCGCGACGGTGACGGTCGCGTCGCCGCCCGGGCCTTTGTTCATCAGCAGCAGCGCGAGCGGCTTGCCCACGATCATCGAGCGCCCGAGCACCACCACATTTGCGCCCTTTGTCTCGATCCCGGCCTCGATCAGCAGCCGCTGACAACCCAGCGGCGTGCAGGGCACAAAGCCATCCTCATCGCCCAACGCGAGTTTGCCCACGTTCACCGGATGGAAGCCATCCACGTCCTTGCGCGGATCGATCGTCTCGACCACCGCGCGTTCGTCGATGTGTTTCGGCGGCGGCGATTGCACGAGGATGCCGTGGATCGCCGGGTCCGCATTTAGCGTCCGCACCAGCGCGATCAGCTCTGCCTGCGTCGTCTCCGCGGGCAGCTCATGCTTCACCGAAAACATCCCGAGTTCCCGGCACGTCTTGTCCTTGCTCCGCACATAGGCCTGCGAAGCCGGATCGGCTCCCACCAGCACCACCGCCAGCCCCGGCGTGTGCCCGCGCGCTGCGAGCTCCGCGATGGCTGCGCGGTTTTCTTCGTTGATGCGGGCTGCGATGGCCTTGCCGTCGATGAGCGTCATGGAGCGGCTTGTGTAGCGCCGCCCGGGCGCTGCGCAAACACGCATTTTCTGACTAGGTATCGCGCACGAAACCAACGCGTGCTCGAGCCGCAAGCGTTCCGCCTCGAACTGCTCATCGGTTGCGGTCGCCGCGACGTGGTGCAACGCGTCGAAGGTGATTTTCACGGTCGCAAATGGCTTGGGAATCATGAAGCCGTCCCAGCTCTTCAGCCGCCAGCAGCGGGAGTATTCGATGTGCATCGGGAAGATTTTCCCGCCGGTGATTTGTGCGAGTTTCACGATGCCAGGGTTGACGTGGTAGCGCGGCCCGCGCGGTCCGTCGGGGGTGATGGCGACGTCGAAGCCGTCGTCGTGGGCACGTTTCATTTCCACCAGAGCCCGCGCGCCACCGCGGGAACTGGAGCCGCGGATGGGGCGGAGGCCGAAGCAGCTGATGATCGCGGAGATGATCTCGCCGTCCTTGCTCTG
Source organism: Chthoniobacteraceae bacterium (assembly GCA_031411395.1). GTDB lineage: Bacteria > Verrucomicrobiota > Verrucomicrobiia > Chthoniobacterales > Chthoniobacteraceae > Chthoniobacter. Next base: position 11,181 of record JANOAZ010000297.1, on the reverse strand, counting down.
GCTGGCCATCGCGGCCCCGCGGCGGGCGGGGAAAAAGCGCTCGAACATGTAGGCGCTGATGAACAGGCGATTGTGCCAGAAGGCCCAGAGGAGCGGCTCGCGCGGCGGATTCGTGAGCACGCCGGCGTGGTCGATAAAGCGGAAGCGCAGCGTCCAGAAAAGCGCGCGCATGATCCAGGAGGCGAGCCGCGCGAGCAGGCGCGTTTTCGTTGCCCGAGTCACTCCGCGTTCTCCGCCCAGCGAAATGCTCCCGGCGCCGGCAGGCCGATCTGATCGAGGATGCGTGCGACGACGGTGTCGGCGACTTCGTCGATCGTTTGCGGACGGCTGTAAAATCCCGGTGACGCGGGCATCACGATCGCCCCGGCCTCGATGAGCGCGACGACGTTGCGCGCGTGGATGAGATTCCACGGGGTTTCGCGCGGCACGAGGATGAGCTTGCGGCGCTCCTTTAAGAAAACATCCGCCGCGCGGAGCAGCGTGGAGTCGCTGGTGCCGGCGGCGATGCGGCCGAGCGTGCCCATCGAGCAGGGGCAGATGACCATTGCGTCGAAGTGGGTCGAGCCGCTGGCAAAGGGGACGTTCATCGATTTGTCGCCGTGCTGGCGGACGCCGGCGGGAACAGTGAGTTCGCCGATTTCCTCGGCGATGACTTGCTTCGCAAACGCGCTCAGCACGAGGTGGACTTCGTGCGCCGCGCAGTCGATCTGCGCGAGCAGCCGCTGGAGGTAGATCGCGCCGCTCGCTCCGGTCGCGGCGACGACGAGTTTCATTTCGGCGGCGCGACCTCGGCGTTCTCCGCGGCCTGCTTTTTCAGATAAGCCTTCATCGCCGCATCCCACTTCGCCCAGTCGGTGCCGTAGTCTTCATCAAGAAAAATCTGGAGGTCCGTCGCGGCTTCCTCGCGGTGCGGATGATTGGGAATCTTGGCGATCTCGAGCAGCGTCGGCAGTTTCACCACATCCTCGCGATTCATCAGATCGGTGACGAAGACATCGAGCACGTCCTCGGGCATGGACGGGTTTTTCACGATTTGCAGGACCTTGTTGTAGTCCTTGTCGGCGAGAAGATTGGAGATGTGCTGCGCGGCTTCGGTCTGCCCTTCGGCAGGCAGCGTGGGGAGAAGGTTGATGAGCATCTGCGCGGTGGCGCTGTTCGCCGCGTCGCTGTTATCGGGATTCGCGCGGAGCACGGAATCGATCTTCACTTCCCACTCCGCGAGCCCGGCGGGTTTTGGAGCGGGGGCAGGTGGTGGTGCGACCGCGGGTGCGGGATTTTCCACGCGGCTCGGGGGAGCGGCCGTGGGTGACTTGGCAGTCGCCTCGATCGGTCCCGGCGTTGTCATCGCGAGTTCCGGGAGCATCGCCGGCGGCGGCGTGCTTTGGAGAAACCAGATCGCAGCGCCGCAGATCGCCAGCACGACGACCGCCAGGATAATCAGGGGGCGGGAATTCATGGAGCCCAGCTAAGCGCATCCGGCGCTGCGATGCCAGCAGTCGTCTTCGGGGGCGTGCCGAAATTCATTTGCATGCGCGGAGGATGAACGCCCTGGCGCGCAGCGCCGCATCGAAAAAACGTCATCCTGAGCTTGCGAAGGACCACTGATCTCCGCGGGCGGAGGCGGCGCCATCGTGCTCCGCACCGCCTCCGCCCGCAGACGTCAGTGGTCCTTCGCAAGCTCAGGATGACTTTTTTTCGATGCGGCGCTGCGCGCCAAAATCGCTCCGCTCCACAGGTCGAAACGACTTTCAGAGATACCCGGCCGCATGCAGCCGCCGGGTCAGGTCGCCCTGGCGGGTGAGCAGTTCGGCGTAGAGTTCCTTGTGCTCATGGTGCGGTTTGGCGCGCGAGGCTTCGTCCACTTTTACGATGCGCTCGCAAAGCTCGCGGAAGGTGGCGGATTTCCCCGTGGCGATGAGCGTGGCGTAGGCGCCCTGGATCGCAGCGCCGAGCGCGGCGCCTTCCGCGGAGGCGAGGCAGATGGTCGGCACGCCGAAGATGTCCGCGGCGAGCTGGCGCCAGATCGCGCTCTTGCTGCCGCCGCCGGTGAGCCGGATTTCGGTGGGCTGGATGCCGAGCTCGCGGAAGCGCCCGAGGCCGTAGGCGAGGCCGAGCGTCACGCCCTCCATGGTCGCGCGGGCGAGGTTCGCAGAGTTCATGTTGCTGGTGTTCAGGCCGTGCAGGACACCGGTGCCGGCGGGGAGATTCGGGGTGCGCTCGCCGTTCAGGTAGGGGAGAAAGACGAGGCCGTCCGAGCCCGGCGCGGCTTCGCGCACCGCGGCTTCGAGCTGCTCGTGCGACCAGCCGAACATCTTGCGCACCTGCTCGGTCGCCACGGTCACATTCATCGTGCAAGCCAGGGGCAACCAGCGATCGGTGCTGTCGCAAAACGCCGCGACTTCTCCCTGCGGATCGATGACCGGCTCGGCCGCGTAGGCATAGACGGTGCCGCTCGTGCCGAGGCTCACAGTGACCACGCCCGGCTGCACGTTCCCGGTGCCGATCGCGCCCATCATGTTGTCGCCGCCGCCCGCGCTCACCGTCACCTCGCCTTTCGAGAGGCCCCAAGCCTGGCGGAGATTTTCGCGCAGCAATCCGAAAGCGCGCCGCGAGCTCGCCAGCGGCGGCAGCGCGTCGTGCAGGTCGCTGTCGATGAACTCGATCAGCGGCTCGCACCATTTTCTTTCCCGCACATCCAGCAGCCCGGTGCCCGAGGCGTCGCCGTACTCCATGCCGCGGTCGCCGGTGAGGTGGAAATTGATGAAGTCGTGCGGCAGCAGCACCGTCTCAAGCGCCTTGTAGTTCTTCGGCTCGTTCTGTTTCAGCCAGAGAATTTTCGGCGCGGTGTATCCCGGGAGCATCGCGTTGCCGGAGAGTTCGATCAGCCCTTCGTTGCCGCCGAATTCCGTCTCGAACTGTTTGCACTGATCGAGGGTCGAGGTGTCGCACCAGAGCTTCGCCGGGCGGATCACGCGCCCTTTTTTGTCGAGCGGCACGAAGCCATGCTGCTGCCCGCTTACCCCGATCGCCCGGACCGCGTCGCGCTTTTTCCCGAGCTTCTTCAAGACTTCCTGGACGGTGGCGTCCACCGCTTCGGCCCACAGGTGGGGATCCTGTTCGAGGTGGCCGGGGGCGAGCCCCTCCACCATGCCGTAGCTTTGCGAAGCCGAGGCGAGGATCTCGCCGGACTCCAGGTCGAGGGCGATGGTTTTGGTGCTCTGCGTGCCGCTGTCGATGCCGAGCGAGATCATGACATTTTGGATTTCGGATTTTGCATTTTGGATTTCGCCGAGCCGCGGATAGAAAGGGTGCCTAGTTGCCCGGAGCATCCAATTCAAAATTCAAAATCCAAATTCAAAAATGGTTAGAAGGCTTCTCCACACCCGTTACCGCGTCAGCGACTTGGAAAAGACAACCGCTTTCTACCGCGATGTCCTCGGCCTCGAACTGACGCGCCGGCACAAATCCCCGCGCGGTTCGGAGCTCGTTTTCTTCAAGGCGCCCGGGAGCGAGGAGGAGATCGAGATTTGCAAATTCGACGGCAGCGGCCCGGTGAATGTGGGCACGGACATCACGCATCTCGCCTTTGAAGTGGATGACATCGAGGCCTTCGCCGCGCACTCCGCGGCGCTCGGCTATCCGCTCTCCGACGGCCCCACGGCGACGGGGTCCGGCAGTGTGATCGCCTTCATCGACGCGCCGGAGGGATACGAGATCGAACTCATCCAGCGAGGCAAGGAGTAGCATGGAGTTCGACTGGATCGACGTTCCTTTCGAGCTGAAGGCGATCACGCCGAAGGAGATCGAGGAAAGCTTCGAGGATCCATTCGGTCTGCGCCTGCTCCCGGACGGTGTCGAGGGCGACGCCAAGGCGCGTTACTTCAACCTCGGAAAATCGATCGGCGATCGCGCGATCTTCACCGTCTTCTGGAGCGATGGGAAACGCTACCGCGCCATCCTCGCCCGCGAGATGACGCCGGAGGAACTTTCCTTCTACGACCGAAAAAATTCGGAGGCGGGATACTGAACATGAAAGTCATCATGAGTTGGAAGGAGGTGCCCCACTTCGACACCGAGGACGAGGAGGCTGCGTTCTGGGTGGATGCGCGGCTCGACGTGCGGCTGATGAACGGCTCGCTGCTCAAGGCGGACACCCGCGAGTCCACGACGATCACGCTGCGCTTCGATCCCCGGCTGCTCGCGCGCATCAAGCGCATCGCCCGCTCGCGCTACCTGAACTACCAGAGCATGATCAAGCAGTGGCTGAGCGAGCGGCTGGAAAAGGAGATGTAGGGAAGGTTGAGAGTTGAGGGTTGAGAGTTGAGAGGCGCGGCCAAAGTAGTGGCGGAAAGGAACTGCGATGCGGTGCGGTGGTGCGTGCACCTTTGCATGCCGTCATCCTGAGCGCAGTCGAAGGATCTCTAACTGTTTCCCCACGGGCACTCGCAATAGCAGAAAAAGTAAGAGATCCTTCGACTGCGCTCAGGATGACGGTGTTTTCGAAGGGCGCGTTATCGCGCGGGTTTCGCCTTCTCGTAGATCGCGAGGGTGGTGATGAAATCGACGGCGCGTTGCAGCACGGCATCGCGCAGCAGGGGCTTGCGCTCGGCCTTGTTTTTTTGCGCGGCATGCGCGGCGTCGAGTTCGGGATTCGCGCCGGAGACGAGCGCGGCTTCATTCATCCGCACGCGCTCGACTTCAAAGACCAGCTCGCTGACGCCCTTCTCCAGGCCTTGCTTCAGCACCGCCTCCGTCGTTTCTGCCGGCACGTCCACGGTGAGGTCCGGCTTCACACCGCCAGGGAAGACGGTCGTTTTGTCCGGCAGCGCGACTTCCGCCACGGCGATATGCACCAGCTTTCCACTCGCCAGTGGGAAGTTCGCAAACTCCACCGCCTCGCCGCGCGTCTGCTGCCCGATCACCATCGCGTTCACGTAGGTCCGCAGCACCGCGGCGATCACCTCGGCGGTTCCGGCGGTGTCGCTATCCACGAGTGCGACGATGATCCCGCGGAATTTCGGATCCTCCTTGGAAGTGAGCACCTGCTCCTGTTTCACATTCGCCTTGCGGACGGTGAAGAGGATTTTGCCCTTTGGGACAAAACGCCGGCAGACCTCCGCCGTCTGTTCCACTTCACTGCTCGCCGGAGTCGCGCGGAGATCGAGCACCAGCGAGCCGAGCTTGGCCTCCGTGAATTTCGCCAGGGCTGCGTCGAGTTCCGCGACGTTGGCGGGAGTTGCGGATCCGAGCCGGGCGTAGCCGATGCGCCGATCCAGCACCTCGGATCGAAAGGGACTCGTCTCGGTCACGCCCTCCGCGGGGGCTTGCAGAATCGAGGCTCCCGGGGCGAGCCGGGCAATCGCGCCCTGGACCGTCGCGCGTTTCAAGGGGAGATCCGCGAGCATCTCGGGCTTGATGAAATTCTCGCGCAGGAGCGTGATCACCTCGTCGAGTTCCGCGGCGCTCAGTGAATCGATCAGCGCGTCCGGTTTCACCGCCGGCGCGGGCGCCTTGGTTTCGGCGACGGGGGTCTGGGCGCGGAGTGCCGGGGAGGCGGCGAGGAGCAGCGCGGAGAGCGCGCCAGCCACGGGGAGTTTCATAGGTGGGCGCGAAGCTAGGCGCTGAGCCCTTTCACTGCAATATCGCCGCGGAATTGCGCGCCTTCGAAATGGATCGCTGACACCGCAGCGTAGGCCTTCGCCCGCGCCGCGGGGAGATCCTCCGCGAGCGCGGTGACGCCGAGGACGCGCCCGCCCGCGGTCACGAGCAGGCCGTCGGCGTTTTTCGTTCCGGCGTGAAAGACGGTGGCATCCGCGCGCTCGATCCCGGTGATCGGCTTGCCGCTCGCATAGCTGCCGGGATACCCGCCCGACGCCATGATCACGCACACTGCGACTTTCGCCGACCATGTCGCGCTCAATTCATCGAGCCGCCGGTCGATCGTGGCTTCGAGCAGGTCCACGAGATCGCTCTCCAGCCGCGTGAGGAGCACCTGCGTCTCCGGGTCGCCGAAGCGGCAGTTGAATTCCAGCGCCTTCGGTCCGTCGGCCGTGATCATCAGCCCGGGAAAGAGCATGCCGCGGAAGTCGATCCCGTCCTTCTGCACGCCGGCGAGGAAGGGTTCGAGTACTTCGCGGCGAATGCGGGTTTCGAGTTCCGGCGTCACGAGTTTCGCCGCCGGGCTGAAGGTGCCCATGCCGCCGGTGTTGAGGCCGTGGTCGCCGTCGAGCGCGCGCTTGTGATCCTGCGCGCTGGGGAAAAGCAGATAGCTGCGGCCATCGACTAGCGCATGGATCGAACACTCTTCCCCTTCGAGAAACTCCTCGATCACCACGCTGCTCCCCGCGTCGCCAAATCTCCGCACCTCCATGATCTCGTGAATGGCCAGCCCCGCCTCCCACGCGGTGCGCGCGATGATCACGCCCTTGCCGAGCGCGAGCCCGTCGGCCTTCACCACGATCGGGTATTTCATTTTCTGGGCGAAACGCTGCGCCTCCCCGGCATCCGTGAAGCTCCCCGAACGCGCGGTGGGAATCCCGTGCCGCTGCATGAACTCCTTCGCAAACACCTTCGACGACTCCAGCCGCGCCGCCGCCCGCCGCGGTCCGAAGGCGCGTTGCCCCGCATCTTCAAAAAGATCCACGATGCCCGCCGCGAGCGCATCGTCCGGCCCGACCACGGTCAGGCCGATTCCTTCCTCGCGGGCAAAGGCCAGCAGCTTTTCCTGCTCGGTGATCTTGATCGGCACACAGGTCGCGAGCTGCGCGATGCCGGCATTGCCCGGCGCGCAAAAAACGGCGGTGACGCGCGGCGATTGGCGGAGCTTCCAGACGAGGGCGTGTTCGCGGCCGCCGCTGCCGATGACGAGGACTTTCATGAAAGGCCGCGGAGCGTAGGTAACGGGGGTGCCGTCTCGCAAGCGGAGACAAATCGAATCGCCGCGCTCGTCTTCCTCCAATAGATGAATCCGACACCCATGCGCCCCCCACCACGCACCAGCCTGCCCACGCGGCGGAGATTCCTCCTCCTCGTCGCAGGATGCGCAGCGGTCGTGATCGCGATGCTGCTTTTGATGCGCGGAAGATCCTCGTCGGCGCGGCGGGAGCTTTCCCCAGGCGCTTCCATCGCCGACGCACGCCAGGAGACGGATTCTCGGGCGAACGCGGAGGTAGCGCGCGGGCCGGTGACCGAACGGGCGGAGCAACCATGGCGCGAGGCGCCCACACGGTCGGGTATCGACGCGTCGAATTTCTACAAGAATGCGTTCGTGCTCTTCGACCGGCTGAGCGAGGAGGAGAAGAAGATGATCCGCCAGCCACGCGAGGAGGTCGATGCGGAGAAGGCGGCGGCGCTTTTCGAGAAGGTGCGCGCCATCCTGGACCTGCTGCGCGAAGCGGCAAAGGCGGAATACTGCGACTGGGGGCAGGCGCCTTACACCTTCGACACGCCGATGCCGCAGATCGGCAAGGCGCAGGATCTCGGCAAGCTCGGGCTCTGGGCGGCGGCGTATCAATTTTCCAACAACCCGGCCGCCGCCTTCGATGTTCTCGCGGACCGCGCGACGCTCGGACATCACATCGCCGATACGCTCATCGGGGTGCTCGTGGAGACGTCGTTCGAGGTCGGGGCGCATGAGCTGTTGTTGCAGCACGCGGGCGGCTTCGATACGGCGACCGCGGCGCGGGCGCGGGAAGTGGTGCAGGCGTCGAAGGTGGATGAAGACGTGGCGCGCGCCTTCGAGGCGGAAATCGCGGGGAGCACAGCAATGGGACGGCAACTGCTGGCAATGTCTGAGCCTGAGCGGATGAAGATGATCGGCGCGCTGACGGCTGGCGGGGGCGATGAGGAGAGCATGAAACGGATCTACGGAGTGGTCACCGATCCCGTGCGGCTCGCGGCGGAGATCGCCTTCATCGCCGAGATGAACAAGGCGACGGCCGCGGCGCTCGCATTGCCGGAGGCGGAGTTTCAAGCCTACCGGCGTAGCATGGAGGGCCGGGTGAATGACGAGCATCCGATGGCACAACTCATCCTCCCATCTTACGATAGCGTGCAGAAGTCGATCCAGAAGGTGCGGGTGCAGCGGACGATGCTGGATGCCGGGCTCGCAGTGATGCAGGGCGGGCCGGGGCAACTCGCGAACTATCGGGATCCCGCGACCAGCCGCAGCTTCACCTATGTTCCCACACCCGCGGGATTCGAGCTGCGCTCCGCGTATCAGGTGAAGGGCAAGCCGGTGACGATGTCCTTTCCCGCCCCACGATAGCCGCGGCAAATGTGGTCTGGGCTCGCGTGCGGGCTCCGCTGAATCGTGACCGGAGTAGCACTGGATTTTGTCCAGCGCATCGTTCACGGTGTGGAAGGCCGGACTTGGGCGGACGGAAACCCAGGGATGGCGCGACGTTTTTTTTACGCTCATGCCCGGTCCCCTTCAAATTCTGATGCTGGAAGACTCGGACGCCGACGCCGCGCTAATCGAAAGGGCTCTCCGCGAGGCGGGTCTCGAGTTCACCGTGCGGCGGGTCAAGACCGAAGCCACGTTCCGCGCGGCGCTCGTGGAGAGGCCGCCGGAGATCGTGCTCGCCGACTATAATGTGCCGGGCTTTCGCGGAGATGTCGCACTCGCCCTGGCGCGCGAGGTCTCGCCGGAGCAGCCGTTCATCTTCGTCTCCGGCACGATCGGCGAGGAGCGCGCCGTCGAGCTGATCAAGGCCGGGGCGACGGACTATGTCATCAAAGACCGCCTCGAGCGTCTGCCATTCGGCATCCGCCGGGCGCTCGACGAGGTCGCACAGCGCGAGGCGCGCCGGAGGGCCGAGGAAGCCAGCCGCCACAGCCGCGAGACCCTCGCCCTCGCCCTCGATGCATCGCAGATGGGCACTTGGGATTGGGACATTGCCACCGGCGAACTCGAATGGTCGGACCCATGCCGGAGGCTCTTCGGCATCGCGGCGGATGAGCCGATGAATTACGGACGCTTCCTGCGCGCGCTGCATCCCGAGGACCGGAGCCGGACGGATAGCGCGCTGCTGCACGCGCTCGCCGAGAAGACGGCTCAAGATCTCGAATACCGCACGGTGTGGCCGGATGGCTCGGTGCATTGGATCGAATCAAAGGGCCGCGCATTCTATGACGGGGCGACCGGCAAGGCGGTGCGAATGGCCGGGACTGCGATGGACATCACCGCGCGGAGGCAGGCGGACGACGAGCGGCAGCGGGTGGAGAAGAAGATCCAGGAAACGCAGAAGCTCGAAAGTCTCGGCATCCTCGCCGGAGGGATCGCGCACGATTTCAACAACCTGCTCACCGGCATGATCGGCAATGCCTCGCTCGCGCGGCTGGAGGTGGCGGCGACTTCGCCGCTGCTTCCCTATCTCGACGCGATCGAGGAGGCTACGGTGCGCGCGGCCGATCTCTGCCGGCAGATGCTTGCCTACGCGGGCAAGGGCCGCTTTGTGATCCAGAATCTCGATCTGAGCGCGCTCGTGAGGGAGACGACGTATCTGCTGCAATGCTCGATCGGCAAGGGCGTGGTCCTCAAATACGAACTCGCCGAAGGCCTCCCGGCGGTGAAGGCCGACGCGACGCAGCTCCGGCAGATCGTGATGAATCTGGTGATCAACGCGTCCGAGGCGATCGGAAAGAAAAGCGGCATCGTGCGGATCGCTACCGGCGTGGTGCATGCGGATCGGGCCTATCTCGATGGCATGGTCATCGGCCCGGACCTGCCTGAGGGCGAATGCGTTTACCTCCAGGTGAGCGATACCGGCAGCGGGATGACGCCGGAGACGCTCGAGAGAATATTCGATCCGTTCTTCACCACGAAATTCACCGGTCGCGGGCTCGGGCTCGCCGCGGTGCTCGGCATCGTCCGCGGCCACCAAGGGGCGCTGAAGATTTACACCGAAGAGGGCAAGGGCACCGCCTTCAAGATCCTCCTCCCCTGCACCGACGGGCCGGCGGTGGCACCCGTGATCCTGGACACCGGTATGGAGCTCTGGCGCGGCTCCGGGACGGTGCTCGTGGTCGATGACGAACCGACGGTGCGGGTGACGGCCGCGCGGATGCTCGAATCCATCGGCTTCAGCGTGCTCACCGCGAACGACGGCCGCGAAGCCGTGGCCCGCTTCCGCGCTGAGGCCGCGGGCATCCGCGCCGTGCTCCTCGATCTGACGATGCCGCATCTCGACGGCGAAGGGACCTTCCGTGAACTCCGCCTGCTGCAACCCGACGTGCGGGTGCTGCTCATGAGCGGCTTCAACGAACAGGAGGCGATCAGCGGCTTCGTGGGAAAGGGACTCGCCGGTTTCCTGCAAAAGCCCTTTCGCGTGGAAAGCCTGCGCGCGCGGCTGAAGGAGATCCTGGCCTGAGAGGGCGGGAGCACGCGGGGAGGGGCGCGCGGAGCAGTCCAAAAAAGCAGCCGTCATTCCGACCGAGCGTAGCGAGCGGAGGAATCTCTCGCATCCGCGGACGGAGGCGGTGCGGAGCGGCACGTGCCGAGCGGCTCCGCGCCGCCGCTGCCCTCGGATGCGAGAGATTCCTCCACTCGCTACGCTCGGTCGGAATGACGGGCTTTCCTTGGTTGCGGCTGGCGCCGCTGGCGTTGCAGCGCCGATCGCGACATCAGATGCCGGCCGACCCGGCCCCCCAAACGCCGCTCGACTCGCGGGCGGCGCTTCTCGCACAATCGGCGGCATGGAAATCGTCACACAACTCTCCGTCTTCCTGGCGAACAAGCCGGGCACTCTCGCAGCCGTCTGCGAGGAACTCGCCAAAGCGAAGATCAACATCTACGCGCTGACCATCTCCGACACCGTGGATCACGCAGTGGTGCGCATGGTGGTGAGCGATCCGCGGCGCGCGCTGACCATGTTCGAGGAGCGCGCGGTGCTCACCGTGGATAACAAAGTCCTGTGCATCGAAAACTCCAATCAACCGGGCGCGCTGGCGAAGATCGCGCGCCGGCTCTCCAAAGGGAAGGTGAACATCGAGTACGCCTACCTCGCGACCACCCCGGGGGCGAAAAACGGGCTGCTCATCCTCCGCGTGGAGGACCCGAAGAAGGCGCAGATTTTCTCACCGGCAATACGTTCAAACGCGGAAGACGAAAGGCGGAACGCGGAACGCGGAACCCTCGTTTCCGCGTTCCGCGCTCCGCCTTCCGCGTTTATTTCACTTCTT
>JANOAZ010000296.1:0-5123 GCA_031411395.1 Chthoniobacteraceae bacterium | reverse complement strand
TCGCTCTGATATCCGGTCTTGCGGTTGGTTTTCTTGGTGGCCATCCCAAGCTTGATGCCCGGCTGTATTTACATAGTACAGCTCTATCTTCAAGAAAGTGCATGACAGGCTCTAATCCCCGGTCCACAAGCGCAAGGCGCGCGATTGCCGGTGCAGGAGCGCGGAGCGTTCGCATTGACACGAACGAAGGGTGCAAACCGCCATGTCGAACCCTTCCACCACACCACCTACGTCTCGCTGCACCGGCTCGCCCTGCTCTCCGGCAACGCTCGCGGCACGCTGCTCCTGCGGATGCGCGACGGGGAACTCATGCCCGACGCGCTGCTCGATCTCGGAGGCAAACCACAGCCGCTCTTCGTTGCGCAACGAGTGGCCGAATTTAAGCGAATGCCATCGCGCAAGGCCGCACCTGCCTTCAACGCGATGCTCTGACCGCCATGCACGACGCCGAGGAACAGCAGGCGGCCTTCTCGATGTCCTACCGGCGAGAACGAGCAGCGCCTGCTGGTCCTGGCCGATACGAGACTGACCGACACACGGTATGCGATGCTTCGTCGGGCCGAGGCGGCTCTGCGTGGTCGGATCAGCGTGCAGGCTGCGGAGATCGTTCGGACAGTCCTGGACCAAGTGCTCCTCGATCAATTGAACGCGGAACATGCTCGCGTCGTGAAGCGGCCGAGCCCGTAATGTCTTCTCACAACCAAGAAGCTACGCACAGCGTTTCCCCCATCCTCTCCCGAAAACTTCAGAGTAAAGGCTCGCTGCGCAGGGTGGAGCGGGAGTGTTTGTGACAGTTTTTCCGCCGCGGATTTCTCGCTCTACAGAGTAAAATGGTGGAGGCGAGGGGAGTCGAACCCGCTCAGACCGATACAAACCGCGCTATTTGATGCGGTGCATCAGAGTAAATTGATTTTGCGCATCATCCAGTGGGGTTTGTATGGGTGGAATTTGTCACAGATTGTCACACCAATTTCGGAGTCGGATCCATCACCGGCAGGCTTAGCTCGCGGCCAATTTCTTGCGCGATGATGCTTTTTCCCGACCCATTCGGTCCGGCGACGATTAGAGCGAACCAGTGATCTCTTATGAGCAGTTCAGGTCCGGAGGTTCCCCTTTGATTGATATCTTTACCAAGCCGGCTGTTTTTTAACGCGGATAACTCCGATCATTGCGAGCCTCGCCGGAGATGCTTTTGCAGCGAGGGCTCCACGGCCGGCAGTTCCTGCATCACCAGTTCAGCCATGGCCTTTGCGCCTGCTTCACTGAAGTGAGTGCGGTCACCAGGCGCATTGGCGTGTTTCGCACTCGCCGCCTCACCGAGTTGAGTCACAAGTTTGAGGCTTGCCGCGTGCAGATCGACGACGGCCGCCTTCTTTTCCGAAGCGACTTCTTTCATCGCCGCGGCGTAGGCGGTGAGGTCGTCGCGCAGCTTGCCATCTTCGAAGGTGCGCCGGACCATAGGTGTCACGAGGATTGGCGTGGCGCTGATCGCGCGGGCGTCATCGATATAGCGGCGCAGGTAATCCTTGTAGCCCGTGGCGGCGTCGGTGGACTCCGGACGATCCGGCCCGTGCGAGTCGTTGTGACCAAACTGAATCAGGATGTAGCGCGGCCTCTCGGCGAGCGCCTTTTGCCAGCGGCCCTCGGCGATGAAGGTCTTCGTGCTGCGGCCGGAGGCGGCGAGGTTGATCACCTTCACGTTGTCTTTGAAATACCCTTGGATGAACTGGCCCCAGCCGCGCAACGGACTCTCCGGGGGATATTCGCAGACGGTCGAATCGCCGATGATCACCATTCGCAGCGGCTCCGCACTCGGATTCCAGCCGTCGGAGCCCGCGAGCACGCTGGCCGCAGATTGCGCTGAGGCTTGCTCGGCGGTCAGTTGCTTGGTCGCAGGATCGCGCCGGCTCACGTCGAGCGGGTTGCCGTCGAGGTCGGTGCTGCCGGACTCCTCGAAACGCAGCGCCCCGCTCGCCGGGCCGGTCAACTGCCAGCCGGCGGGCAGAAGGTGCGCGCCCATTGCGCAGCGAATGAAGGCAACGTGGCTCGCGGGGAAGCGACCCGTCTCGATGCGCGCGAGCCAGCACTTCTTCACCTCGGGCGCGGCGGTGAGCTTGCAGTCGAGGAAGACGTAGCCGCCGCGAGCCGCGGAGTTGCGCGCCTGCACGAGGTAGCCGTCGTGCATCGTGCGCAGCTCGCAGCGCTCGAAGCACGCCGTCCCGTAGCCCCACACGTAATCGACATCGCCTTCGATATAGCTGTCGGCGACATGGACGCGCCCGCTGAGGTTGAGGGTATCCTGGAAGCTAAGGAAATTCGCGTTCCGCAGCACGCAACGCTCGGCATTGATGTACACGGCCTCTGCCTGCGAACCCTTGTAGGGCGTGGTGTTTTGCACCGTGAGATTCTCCAGCACGAAGTCGTCGGCCTCGACGCCGAGCACGGAGCGTTGAATCCATCCGGGGTTCAGCTTGTCGTTGTTGGTGTAGCTAATGACTGTGCCTTTGCGGTCCTCGCCGACGAGCTGCACATGTGGCCGCTCGCGGCCGATCCGGACGAGTTCATGGTAGCGGCCATTGCGGATGAAGATAACCGCGGGCCGGTCGCGGTGGTGCTCGATCTGGTCCACCGCGCCCTGCACTGTACAGAAGTCGCCACTGCCATCCGCGGCCACGGTGAGGCGGTCGGGATTGCGCGGAAGCGCCGCCTTGGTCTGGAACTTCCAACCATCGGCGACACCCGCGAAGTCGTGTCCGGCCGCATCCTTGAACACGCCCGGCGGCACGCGCACCACATACGATTCGCCGTAGCTGAGCGATCTGGCGCGCAGTCGGACATACGCGGTATTCCCCTCGATCCGCACCGGCTCGTAATGCAGGAGAAATCCGCCGTGGAGGCTAAAGCGATCCACGGATTGCGCAGCGCCCAACTCGATAGTTTCCACCGGCGCACCGTCCGACGCGCGGCAGACTTCAATCTTGCCCGCGCGACCGAGCACCGGCGGCTGATCGAAGGTCAGCCGCAGCGGCGCATCCACGCAGACATTGTCCCCCATCGGCCACCGCTCAACGAGCGTCAGCTCGGCGCGGGCGACCGCCACGCAGGCGAAAAAGACGGCAGCCAAAACCCTCACGGTGCGACCTCGACTCGGTAGAATTTCTGCGCGCCCGTGGCGCCGATGCTGTCGGTGAAGCCAAGCACGCTGCCGGTGCCTGGCTGCACGGAGCCGATGGAGATCCATGGGGCGGTGAGAGTGTCGGCGCGTTGCAGTTGGTAGCCATGGCCGGCGTAGCCTCGAATGGTGACGGAGAAGCTCGCGCCATCCTTCGCCATGAAGTTCGTGCGGATGAGGGTCGCGTCGAGCACGGTGCCGGTGTTGACGAAATTGAGCGGGAGCGTTTGCGCGCCGGTCATGATGTCGAGCAGGCCGTTGTTCACGAAAGCGCCGAAGACATTTAGCGCCGCGCCGCCGGTGAGGCGCACCGTGGCCTGGTTGGTTATGTCGCCGCTCACGCTGAAGACGCCGGAGGTAATGGCCAGCGTCCCGCCCTGTACCCACGCGCTTCCGAAGCTATGGCCGCCGCCGAGCGTGAGCGTGCCGGTGCCGGATTTCACGAGCGGGAACATCCCCGCGAGCGTGCCGCTGCCGACGAAGGTGTAGTTCGTCGCGCCGCTCACCGTGAGGCTCGATGGATGCAGCGTGCCGCTCAAAACGATCGTCGAATTGGCCGTGCCGGTGTCTTCGAAGACGGCGGCGTTGCCCGGCTGGAACGCGCTGCTCGCGTCGCCGTTGCGCCAGTTCGCTGTGCTTCCATCCCACACGTTGCCTGAGCTGCCCTGCCAGCGCCGCTCGAAGGCCGTGGCCTGTGGAGTGATGCAAATGCCCGCGCTGCGCGTCCCGCTCGTGCCGTCGGCGCTGACCGTGAAGTCGAACGCGGCGATCCCGTTGAACCCGCCCGTCGGGGTGAAGCGCGCGGTGTGTCCGTCGGCGAGCAGCGCAACCGTGCCGTTTGTCGCGCCGGAGACGCTGTGCGTCGCGCCCGAGAAGCCTGCCGTCAGCGGCGCGAGGTCGAGGTCCACCGGCGCACCGGGCGCGGTGATCGCGTGCGGCGCGGCCAGCCAGTTGAGATAATTTTCGAGCGCGGTGTAGCCATCGTCATCGGGATCAGCGTTGTGATCCTGCGTGTTGGGATTCGAGCCCGTGGCCGCTTCCCAAAAGTCCGGCATCCCGTCGTGATCGGCATCCGCCGGCACATCGAGCGTCGGGTACGCGGGCCACGGGAAATTCGGCGAGCCGGTGGCATCGAGCACGTCGCCGGGCTGGTCGATGATGCCGTTGTAATTCGGCGGCGGCGGCTGCGCGTAGCTGTTGATGTAGCGTGGGTCGGCAGGCGTCGTGGCGATGGTGCCCTTGTAAGTCCAGGTGCCGTCCCGGACTTCCTGCACGATCCGCCGGTCAATCACGTCGGGCTGCGCGTTCGCGCCGACATCGGAGAGCACAATCTTGAACGCATCGCGCGCGGTGTGCGTGGTCACGTAGTCGGGGAAGAACGGCGCATTCACGCGGATGTCCGCCTGCGTCGCTCCCGCGGGAATGATCACGCCGGCCGCGTTCCAATTGTCGCCTTCGTAAAGGATCGCGCCGCCGACGTTCTCCATCAGATTGCCGGTGACGTAATACTGCTGCCGATCGCCCACCCCGCCGGCGTCCGGTTTCATCAGATAAGTCACCGAGCCCGCCGCGGGCCCGCGCTTGTAATAGTTGTTCACGAAGTTGCACTCCTTCACGCCGCCGTCGGTCGTCCGCGCCTGCCAGTTGTAGATCACGTTGTTGCGGAGATCGAGCTGGCCCGCGTATTTGCCGCCCTGGTTCAGCCCGCCGGCCAGGCTCCAGCTCCGGTCGGTGCAATGGGCAATCAAGTTGTGATGGAAGCTGCCGACGGCACCGCTGATCGAGGCGGCGAAGGCGTGCGTCTCATACTTGCTGCGGTCCTGCGAAGCGTAGTGATACGAGTGCTGGAGCGCCTCGGAGATGATGTTGCGCTGGAAGGTGATGTTCTTCGCCGAGCGCGAACTGGTGCCTTCGTCGAGCGTCCAACTAATTGTGCAGTGATCGATGATCG
>JANOAZ010000295.1:0-27420 GCA_031411395.1 Chthoniobacteraceae bacterium | reverse complement strand
AGGGCGCTTCGCGCGGGCAGACGAGCGCCCTCATGTTCCCCAAACGCGGCGAAGCCGCCACGCCGCTGCAATCCGCAATCCGCAATCCGCGATCCGCAATTTTCCTAATGGACCATTCCACCCACCCCGCCTACGGCAAACTCTACCCCGCGCCCGCTCCTGAGGAGCCCGCTGCGTTCTTTCCCGCGAAGATTTCGCGCAATGACAGCGAGCATCTCGACGCACTCGAGTCGCAGAGCGTCTTCCTCATCCGCGAGGCGTTTCATCACTTCAAAAATCTCTGCATGCCGTGGTCGATGGGGAAGGATTCGAACGTCCTGATCTGGCTCTCGAAAAAAGCCTTCCTCGGCCACATCCCGTATCCGCTGCTGCACATCGACACGACTTACGAATTCCCCGAGATGATCGAGTACCGCAACTGGGCGGTGAAGCATTACGGGCTGAATCTCATCGTGAAGATCAACGAAGACGCCCGCGCCGGTCGCGGCGACTACGCGACGGGCGGACCGATCGGCTACGACACGACGGATCCCGTGACGGTGACCCATGAATTAAAGACGGTCGCCCTGCAGCAAGTGATGGCCGAGCACCAGTGGGACGCGCTCATCACCGGCATCCGCCGCGACGAAGATCCTACCCGCGCGAAGGAGCGTTACTTCAGCCCTCGCACGAAGGATTTCGAGTGGGACTACAAGGACCAGCCGCCGGAGTTTTGGAATCAGTTCACCACGAGCTGCGCGCCCGGCGAACACGTCCGCGTGCAGGCGCTCCTCGACTGGACCGAGCGCGACATCTGGCTCTACATCCAGCGTGAAGGCATCCCGATTCCGAAGATGTACTTCGCCCGCAACGGCAGGGACGGAAACCGCTACCGCTTCCGCAGCCTCGGCTGCTGGCCGATCTCCGGCCCGGTGGAAAGCGACGCCGACGACATCGACAAAATCATCGACGAACTCGCGAACACGAAAACCAGCGAACGCGCCGGCCGCGCGCAGGACCACCATGAGCGCAATGCGATGCAGAAGCTAAGGGCGAAAGGATTCATGTGAATATGGGAAAGCGGATACCGGATACCGGAAAGGGATCGGGCCGATGACGCGGGAGGAATTTCGAAACCGAACTTTTCAGTTTGGCATTCGTTGTATCCGGCTCGCTGAGTCCCTTCCGAAATCTGCGACCGCTCAGGTGATCGCGAAGCAGTTGCTGCGTGCGGGCACTTCGGTGGGCGCAAATTACCGAGCCGCGATTCGCGGGCGATCGCGGGCGGATTTCATTGCGAAAATGGGCATCGTCGAAGAGGAGTGCGATGAAGCGCTCTATTGGATCGAGGTCTTGATCGAACTCAAGTTGGTCGCCGCCGGCCGCACTGCCGAACTGCAACGCGAAGCCAACGAACTGCTCGCCGTGGTTGTTTCCTCCATCAAGACCGCGCGACGGAGCACCGCACAAATTTCAAAATGAGCACCGCACCCCAACCCTATCCGGTATCCGGTATCCGCAATCCGCAATTCGATGCCGGCCACCGGCTCCGCGTCGTCTTTGTCGGGCACGTGGACCACGGCAAGTCCACGCTGATCGGCCGCATCTTCTACGACACGCACTCGCTGCCGGAGGGGAAGGTGGAGCAGATCCAGGCCGCCTGTAAGGAGGAGGGGATGGATTTCGAATACGCGTTCCTGCTCGATTCGCTGCTCGAGGAGCAGGAGCAAAATATCACGATCGATACGACGCAGATTCAGTTCAAGACCGCCAAGCGGCCTTACGTGATCATCGACGCGCCGGGACATAAGGAGTTCCTCAAGAACATGATCACCGGCGCCGCCAGCGCGGATGCGGCGGTCCTGCTGATCGCCGCAAACGAAGGCGTCCGCGAGCAGTCGCGGCGGCACGGCTATCTCCTCTCGCTGCTGGGCATCAGGCAGGTGGTCGTCGCGGTGAACAAGATGGACCTCGTCGATTACTCGCGCGAGGTCTTCGACGGCGTCGTTGAAGAATACAAAGCCTTCCTCGCGCAGATCGGGGTTGAAGCACGCGCGTTCGTGCCGATCTCCGCGCGCAACGGCGCCAACGTCGCGTTCAAAACGGTCGATCTTCCGGCCGTGGCGCATGACGCCTCCGGCGACGACATCGCGCCCGTGACGGACCCGATGCATTGGTACATCGGCCCGACGATTACCGACACGCTCGATACCTTTGAGCCGCCGAAACCCTTGAACGAATTGCCGCTGCGCTTCCCGGTGCAGGACGTGTATCGCTTCGACAACCGCCGCATCATCGCCGGCCGCATCGAGGCGGGTTCGCTCAAGGTCGGCGACACGCTCATCTTCAGCCCGAACAACAAGACGAGCACCGTCGCGAGCATCGAGACCTGGGAGGCGCCAACGAAGTCTTCCGCGGTAGCGGGGGAATCCATCGGCATCACGCTGACCGAGCAGATTTTCGTGGAACGCGGCCACGTCGCTTCGCATGAGGAAGATGCGCCGATCGAGAGCAATCGTTTTAAGGCGCGGCTCTTCTGGATGGGCCGCAACAACCTCACCATCGGTGATCGCTACAAGCTGAAGCTGACCACGCAGGAACTCGACGCGGAGGTCGTGTCCATCGAGCAAATCATCGACGCTTCCACGCTCGAGAATGTGGCCGAGGGCCGCAACTACATCGCCCGCAACGATGTCGCCGAAGTGATCATCCAGACGCGCGGTGCGCTGGTCATGGACAACCACGACCGCAACTCGATCATGGGCCGGTTCGTCATCGTCGATCAACGCCAGGTCGCCGGCGGCGGCATCATTCACGGTGGTGTTTACACCGACCGCGCGCGGGTGAAGTCGCAGAATATTTTCTGGAGTGACGGCACCGTCACCCCCGCCAAACGCGCGCTCCGCAACGGCCATAAGGGCGCGATCATCTGGCTCACCGGCCTGAGCGGCTCGGGCAAAAGCACGATTTCGCACGAGCTGGAGCGCGAGCTCTTCAACGTGAACATGCAGACCTACATCCTCGACGGAGACAACGTCCGGCACGGCCTGAATTCCAACCTCGGCTTCAGTCCCGGGGATCGGGTCGAAAACATCCGCCGCGTCGCGGAGGTCGCGCGCCTCATGGCGAATGCCGGCCTCATTGTCGTGACCGCATTCATCTCGCCGTATCGGCAGGACCGCCGCCGCGCGCGAGAGATCGCGCTCGAAGGCGGGCACGATTTCATCGAGATCCACGTCGATGCGCCCGTCGCGGTCTGCGAACAGCGCGACCCGAAAGGCCTCTACAAAAAAGCGCGCGCCGGCGAGATCAAGGAATTCACCGGCATCGACGCGCCGTACGAAGCGCCCGAAGACGCGGAGATCACCGTGCATACCGACCGCCAGTCGATCGCCGAGAGTGTCGCGCAGATCATCGAGATCGTGCGTCCCCGGCTGAAGGTGGAACTCGACGTCGAGATCTAGCGCGGCTGCGTGCTCAAGTAGGCGAGCGCGTCCCGCCTCGCAACGTTCCGACCCGCTGGAAGGGTGCCATCCCGGCGCTTTGCATTCGATGGTCGGCGGACGCGCGCCTGCGGCATCGGCAGCAGGTCTCCCCGCTTCCGATGGTTTCGGGCAGAGGAAGACATGCGTGGTGGAAAATCGGCGGGGGACACGCTATGGCAATCGCAATCATGTCCGTGATCCGCTGGCTCGCCCTGATGGCGTTTCTTTGCTCCGCTCTCGCGGCCTCTGCGCAAGGGCCGGATGCCGCGCCGCCACCACCGCGTGAGTTTCGTGGGGCGTGGGTTGCCTCGGTCGGAAATATCGACTGGCCTTCGAAGCCGGGCCTGCTCGTGAACGACCAGAAGGCGGAGTTCCGCGCGATCCTCGAGCGCGCGGTGGAACTCAAGCTCAACGCCATCATCCTCCAAGTGCGGCCCGCGTGCGACGCGCTGTATGAGTCGCAGCTCGAGCCATGGTCGCCATACCTGACCGGCACGATGGGCAAGCCACCGGAGCCGGCCTACGATCCGCTCGCTTTCGCAATCACTGAAGCGCACATGCGCGGCATCGAACTGCACGCGTGGTTCAATCCCTTCCGCGCGCTGACCGTGGCGACCGCGCCCACCTCGGGCAACCACGTCACAAAGCAGCACCCGGAGTGGGTCCGGCGCTATGCGAACCAGCTCTGGCTCGATCCGGGTGACCCGGACGTGCGCGAGCATTCGCTGAATGTGATTCTCGATGTGGTGAACCGCTACGAAGTCGATGGCGTTCACATCGACGACTACTTTTATCCCTACCCCACGCCGTCAAAGACTCCTTTTCCCGATGATGCGACCTACCGCCGGTACCGCGAAAAGGGCGGCAAGCTCGAGCGCGACGACTGGCGGCGGGACAATACCAGCCAACTCGTGGAACAGCTCTACACTCGGGTGAAAGCTGCGAAGCGCTGGGCGAAGGTAGGTATCAGCCCGTTCGGGATCTGGCGGCCGCGCGTACCGACGGCGCTCATCGCGGGACTCGACGCTTACGGGGAAATTTACGCGGACTCGCGGCGCTGGTTGCAGGAAGGCTGGTGCGATTATTTTTCACCGCAGCTCTACTGGAGCATCGCTCCACAGCGACAGAGTTTTCCGGTGCTGCTGAATTGGTGGTCGGAACAGAATACGCGCGGCCGGCATCTCTGGCCCGGCATCGCCACGGAGCGCATCGGGCCGGTCCGACCGCCGCAGGAGATTCTGAATCAGATCACGCTGACTCGCGGGCTGCCGGGTTCGCATGGGCATCTGCATTGGAACAACAAAACGCTGATGATCAACAAGGCGAAGATCGTGGATCATCTGCGGGGTGAAACCTACCAGCAGTTTGCGATGGTCCCCGAGTCGCCCTGGCTGGGATCGACGACGCTGCCGAAGCCGATTATCGAGGTCGTGGATGACCGACTTCTGTGGCACTTGCCGGACGGCTCGGACCCGCGCTGGTGGCTCGTGCAGGCCCGGAAGCGTGGCGGCGACTGGGCTTCGCAACTCGTGCCGGGGACGCGCCACGGCGGCAAGCCGCCCGAGGCGGAAGTGCTCTCGATGCGCGCCGTCGATTCGACCGGAAATCTTGGCGAGGCGACGGTCCTGGAGTTGCGGTAAATTCGCGCCGTCCATGGCCCGGCTCCATCTCCACCTTTCCGCTCACGAAGAGACCTGTAACTATCTCGAGGGGCTGGTGGCGACGACGGAATACCGCGTGATGACCCGCGTTTCGCCCGAAGAGCATGAGGCGCTGCTGGAACGCGGATGGCGGCGCTTCGGCGCGCAATATTTCCGCCCGGTCTGCGGCGCCTGCGCGGAGTGTGTCTCATTGCGCGTGCCGGTCGCGACGTTTCAACCGGCGAAGAATCAGCGCCGCGCATGGCGCAAGTGCCAGCACCTGCGCGTGACCGTGCGGACCCCCGTGGCCGATGAGGAACGCCTCGCGCTCTACCACGCCTGGCACGCCCAGCGCGAAAACGAACGCGGCTGGCCGGTCTCGCCCATGGACCTCGAAGAATACGGCCGCGTCTTCTGCATGGCGCATGAGGGGGCGCGGGAGTTTGACTACTACGAAGGCGAAAGACTGGTTGCGGTCGGCCTGGTCGATGAGACGCCGCACGCGTTGAGTTCGATCTATTTCTTCTACCACCCCGACGTGGCGCGGCTGTCGATCGGAGTCGCGAGCGTGTTGTTCGAAATCGAGTGGGCCCGTTCGCGACATCGCCCGCACGTCTATCTCGGCTACCGCATCGCGGGCTGCCCCTCGACGGCTTACAAGTCGCAATACATCCCGCACGAACTGCTCGCCGGCCGACCGGAGCTGGGACAGGTCGCGGTGTGGCGGGGCGGGGAGTAAGGACTTGTCCCCGCCGCCGCGCCCCGGCAGGCTGCGCGGCGCCATGGATGCCCCCACTCCTGCCCGCGACGCTGTCGAGGCGCTGTGCCGCGAACTCGGTGATGAGCTTCACTCCTGCTGCCTCTACGGCAGCGCGGTGCGCGACGACGCGGCGAGCGCTCCCTCGGACTTCAATCTCCTCATCGTCCTGCGCACTTCCGACGCGGAGACGCAGTCCGCGGTGGCGCGCGCGATCGGTGCGAATCCGCGCATCGAGCCGTTCGTGCTCGGCCTCGCGGGTTTCGAGCGGAGCGTGCGCGCGTTTGCGGCGAAATTCGCGAGCATCCGGCGCCACTACCGGGTGCTGCACGGGGCGGATCCGCTGGCGGCGATCGAGATCGCGCCGGAGCTGGAGCGCTTCCTCTGCGAGCAGGCGCTGCGCAATCTGCGCCTGCGTCTCGCGCACAGTTTCATCACCCGGGCGCAGCATCACGCCTACGGAAACTTTCTCGCCAGGTCGGTCATGCCGCTCTTTCTCCGGCTCTCGGCAATCCTGCGGCTCTCCGGCGCCACCTACCCGGTGGGAATGCGGGAGCGAATTCCCGCGATCGCCGGTCACTTCGCGGTGGACGCCGCGACGCTGACTGACTTGCTTGCCTTCAAGGCTGCACCGCGCCAGCTCGATGATGCGGACGCCGTCGTGTGGCATCGCCGGGCCTTCGCGGTCGTCAATGCGGCGGTGACCTGGATCGAGGCGCACTGGCCTGCGACGGAGCGAGTCGCGTGAACTCTTCGCTGTCAGTCGAGGGACTTGAATCGTGGCTCCAGACGGCGTCCGGGCCGGGTTTTCTTCGGGCTTACTTGCTCTGGTTTTTCGCCTGCTGGCTGCTGCTTTTGGTCCTGCGTAAGAGTGGAATGGATCACCCGCTCACCAGCGGCGCCATGCTCTGCCTGTATGAAGGAATCGGGATCGCCCGCTACATTTTAGGATCCCGGGTGAGCATGCACCGCTGGGACGGCCTTTTGATGATGATGGTTTTCGGTGCGTTGTTTTTTGTCATCCGTATCCGCTCGATCGGGCGCAGATCGAAGGGGGGCTGCGGATCGGGTGCTGATTGTTCGGCGGGTGGCGGCTGCGGAGGGGGTGGGAGTAGTGGTGGTGGTGGCGGCTGCGGGGGTTGCGGCGGAGGAGACTGAAATGATCGGCGTTGGCTTTCGTCGCGAACTCGCCCACTGGATCGCGGGAAATCCGCCCGGCGTCGATTGCCTGGAGATCACAGCGGAGCACTTCTTCGACGGAGGAGAGGAGAGGCTGGCGGCGTTGCGGGAACGTTATGCGCTTTTCGTCCACGGGCTCGGGCTCAGCCTCGGCACGCCGGGGCCGCTGGACGCCCGGCGGGTCGAGCAGTTCGCACGGGTGAGCGCGCAGGCCGGCGCGCAGTGGATCAGCGAGCACATCGCCTTTACCCGCACCGCGGAAGCCGACCTCGGGCATCTCAACCCGATCCTGCCGACGCGCGAAAACGTGAGCATCATCGCCGGCCATGCGCGGGAAGTGTCCGAGCGTTGCGGGCGGCCGATCATTCTCGAAAACATCACCTCGCACCTCCGCGTCGAGGGTGAACTGAGTGAGCCGGACTTCCTCAATGCGATCTGTGCCGAGGCGGACTGCGGGCTGCTCTTCGACGTGACGAATCTTTTCATCAACAGCCGCAATCACCGGTTCGATCCGCTCGCGTGGCTCGACGCGCTCGACGCGAGCCGCATCACGCAGCTCCACATCGTCGGCTACGCGCGGGACGGCGATCGTTTTTCTGACGATCACGCACACGCCATCCAGCCCGAACTGCTCGACCTCGCCCGCGAAGTCCTCGCGCGGGCATCCGTGCAGGCGGTGATCCTCGAACGCGACGAAGCCATCCCCGACGCCGCGGTGATGGACGCCGAAGTCGCCAAACTCCGGACTCTCTTTGAGCGAAACTGACTTCGTGACTGCGCTGGCGCGGCTCCTCTGTGATCCGGCGCAGCGGGAGGCGTTCGCGCGCGATCCCGCCGCGGTGGCGGCGCTGTTCGGCGTCCGCGAGGCCGACCGCCCCGCCTTCGAGCGACTGGCGCCGGACGAGGTCGAAATGCAGGCGCGCGTGCTCGTGCGCAAGCGGTTCCGGGAGGCGGCGGCGCTCCTGCCCGCGACCTGCGCCGCGCTCGGCGCGGCGGCTTGGACGCTCTTTCGCGAGCACGCCCGCGGAGTGTGGCCCCCGAGCGCATCCGCCGATGCGCTGGCATTCTGCGACTGGTTGCGTGAACGCGGCGAGCAAGTCAGCGCGCGCGAAGTCAACCGGTTGCGCTTCACCGCGCAGGGCCGCCGTTTTGCGCTGCGCGTCGTGCGGAGTTCGTCGCCACGCGCCCTGCCGGAGTTTCAGCTTCTGTTCCAGCGCCGCACGCGGGTCGCGGAATGGTCGCTGCGCCTCGGCTGGTAGGATTGTGCCGGGACGCGCCGTCGCTTTACGCATCCCCCATCCGCCCGAGGCAGTGGAGGAGGTAGGGGAGGAGTTGTTTTTTCCGCGAGACGACGCCGGCGAGGACCCAGATGTGCGGGGAGTGGGCGGGGTAGTCGATCGTCGCGAGGAAGGCGTCGGCGCCTTGGACGAGGAGCAGCGAGGTCTGGTCGGTGATGTCGGTGACGAGCAGGGCGGCGAAGAGCAGGCCGTCGCGCTGGCGTTGCGCGGCGAGGGCGGTTAGCAGGGCGTCCCGCTTTTCTTCGAAATGCGCGAAGGTGAGTTCCTCGATCTGCGCGACGGTGAAGCGGTGGCCGTCGTCCGAGTAGGGTTTGCAGTCGGCGCTGATCGCCTGCTCGGGCGTCATGGTGAGCAGCGGTGAGCCGACGCTGAAGATCTGTGCGGCGAGTTCGTCGGGATTGACGCCGGCGATTTTGGAGAGGCGGTGCAAGACTTCGCAGTCCACCGGCGTGGCGGTGGGGGAGGTGAGATTCAGCGTATCGGAAATGAGGCCCGCCATGAGGAGGCCGGCGATTTTCGGCTCCACGGGGATGCCGAGTTGCTGGTAGCAGAGCGTCACGATGGTGCTCGTGGAGCCGACGGGGTTGTTCCAGAGCAGGATGGGCGTGTCGCTGCTGAAACCGCCGAGCTTGTGATGATCGAGGATCTCGATGATCGGCACTTTGTCCGCGCCACGCACGGCCTGGGTGAGTTCGTTGTGATCGACGAGGATGAGCTGGCGGGGGATTTCCTTGAGGAAGTCGGACTTCGAGAGGATGCCGAGGAGGGCGCCGCTCTCGTCGAGCACGGGGAAGACAAAGGAGGCGCTTTGCGCGGCGCGCGAGCGGGCTTCTTCGAGGAGCGTGTCGGGGGCGAAGCTCTCGCAGTCCGTCTCGGTCATGCGGCCGACGCGGACGGCGCCGCGCGCGAGGAGCACGCTCGTGGCGGTGTCGTGCGGCGAGGCGATCATGGTCACGTTGGCGGTGCGGGCGGCGGCGCGGATTTCCTCGTCGATGGGCAGGCCGCCGGTGACGACGATGGCATGCACGCGGGCTTCGATGGCCAGCTCCTGAATCTGCGGGCGGTCGCCGACGAAGACGATGATCTTGCGGTCGCGATGGCGTTCGATGCGGGGGCCGAAGGAATTCGCGGCCATCGCGCCGACGACGAGCATTTGCTCCACCGGTTCGGGCGACAGGGAGCCGGTGACGAGCGCGCCGCCGAAGGTGGTGACGATGTCGGCGAGCGAGGCGGTGACGGTGCGCGCGGAGCCGGCTTCTTCGCGGGGAGGGAAGAGGTAGTGGTTGACCTTAAAGGCGCTGAGCAGGCCGAGGCAGCGATTGCCGCCATCCACCACGGGCAGGCCGCGGAGGCGCTTCTTGTCGATGAGCTGGAGCGCGTCGTAGATCGGCGAATCTTCGCGGACGGAAATGACTTTCGGCTGCATCACGTCGCTGACCCGGGGCGAGAGATCGTTGATCAGGACCGGCGGCTCGACGCCGAATTTCGAGAGCACGAAGTCGATGCGTTCGTTCGTATTCCCCGCGCGTCCGGCGATGACGTCGCCGTGGCCGGTGAGGCGTTTCAGTTCCGCGTACGCGAGCGCGGAGCAGATGGAATCCATGTCGGGATTCCGGTGGCCAATGACGATGGTCTGCATCGCGCGGAGATTGGGTGCGACTGTCCGGCGCCGCAAGGGGCGGCGAGGTGAAATCGCGGTGACGGGCGCGATCCTATTCGCTCCGCAGGCTGACGCGCTGGGTCCGGTTCAGCCACTGCCGCCGGAGCGTGTTCATCTTCGCCCGATCGACGCTGCTCGTCGGGTCGTAAGCGGTGCCGTGGGTGCTGCGGAAGAGGCTGTCCGCCCGCGAATCGGAAGTGTCGCTGGCGAGCACCTTCGTGGTGAGCGGATCGGAATCCACGGGTGCTGCGGGGGTCGTGACCGGGCGTTCGCGACGCGGCGCCTTTCCGCTGTTTGCGAAGAGCGAGCGAAACTTCTTTTCCCTGGCCGTGTGAGTCACGGACCGTTGCGGGGTGCGCTTCACCGTTGCGACGCGCGGCTGCGGTGCGCCGGCGGGGTAGTCTTTGACCGAGACGATTTCCACGGGGCGCTGGATGAAAAATTCGATCTGCGCGTCGAGTTCCCAGTTCGGGAGCCAGACTGGGACGTGATGATATTCATCCATCACCCACCATGGGGAGCGCGGGGTCGTGTCGTCGGAATAAAGGATGGCGGTCTCGGTCTGGACGTTTTCTTCGCGATACACGTTGTGGAATCGAAACTGATAGGTGACGACCTTGTGGGCGATGCCGGCGTCGCGGAGGACCTGGTGCAAACGATTGAGATAGCCGTCTTTTCCGTCGTCCGAGCGGGAGCCGGAGTAATTCGAGCGGCTGGCGACCACCGTGTCCCAAGTGGGCGAGCGGTGAAAGACCGAGCATCCGCAAAGCGTGAGCACGGTGGCGAGGGCGATGGAAAGTGATGTCTTCATGCGGAGCAAGTTCTGGGGGGCGGACTGCTTACTGGGAAGCGTCCGCTTCGACAAGAATTTGTTCGGCCCCGCCGAGAGCTACGAGAGCTGCAGTTGGTGCTTGATCGCCCAGGTTTCCACCTTCAGCGCCAGTTCAAAGAGGTTGAATGGTTTGGCGATGAATTCGCTGCCGCCGCTCAGGCTGGTTTCCGCGCGTTTGTCGAGCGTGTCGGCCACGGTGAGGAAGAGGATCGGGGTGCGCCGATAGGCGGGGAGGTCGCGGGCGTGGCTGCAAAAGGCGGTGCCATCCATCCCGGGCAAGCGGACGTCGGCGATGATCGCGTCGAATCGCTGGGCTTCGACGGCGATGATCGCGTCTTCGGCGGAGGCGCATCCCGTCACGTCGAGCCCGGCGGCGGTGAGCGCGGTGGTCACGGTCGCGAGCAGGTCGGCGTCGTCGTCGATGGCGAGGATCTGGCCGGGAGGAAGATTCCGGCCCGCGTCGAAGAGGCGCGGTTCGAGCAGGCGGGCGAGGAATTCGGAGGCGTGGCGGACGGTGCGGATGGTGGCGGCCTGGGGTGGCTGACCGCTGCGGCCCAGGTCGCCGATCAAGTCGTGCAAGTGGCGGGCGATGCGGCGAACGGCGTGGCGGTCGAGCGCCGCGGCGTTGCGATGCACCTGGGTCATAACATCGCCGGCGCGACCGAGGAGCGCGGCCTCGGCGGGGGCGGTCGCGAGTTGCGCGATGACCTCGCGCAGGCTGCGGACCTGGGCGGGGAGTAACTCGGCGTCGGGCGCAGGGAGGGTGGCTGGTTTTGGCGCGACTCCGGCCGGTGGCGGCGGCGCGAGGATCGGCGCGACTGTGGGCGGCTTCGGTGGAGGTGCGAGCAGGGGAAGGATGTCGGGAATGGGCGCGTGGACCGTTTCCAGTGAGGTCTGTGCTTGCTTGCGTTCGAGGTGCAGGGCGGCCCGCTCCGCTTGCAGCGTGGCAGCGGCCTGGCGGGCGGCGTCGCGTTCACGGGTGGTGATCGCCAGCTCCTCGCGGAGGTGCTCGACTTGCACGCGCAGGCCGGCGTTCTGCTGCCGCAGCTCATCGCGTTCGCCGGAAAGCGATTTCATGGCGTCGCCGGCGGCGGCATACGGGGTGAGATCCGCCTTGCTGGTCACGAGCCGGGCGTTCCCGAGAATGTCGAAGCGCCGTTGAAGCGCATGGACGTGCAGCCGGAGGTTGCGATTTTCGTTTTCGAGATGCGTCAATTCCGGACGCGGTTCCGGAGCCGGTGGAGGCGGCAGGGCCGGCCGCCGCGGCGGCACCACAGCCACGGCGTCGAACTCGCACTCGATCGATCCGAAGAGAATTTTGCAGGAATCGCCGAGCTGCATTTCCGTGACGGGCTGACCTTCCACGTAGCTGCGATTGGTCGATTCCAAATCGCGGAGACAATAGGTTCCTTCGACCGCGACAAATTCCGCGTGATGGCTGGAGACGCTCCCGTGAGCGATCTGGATGTGATTGTCCGGCGCGCGACCGACGGTCACCCGTTCGCCCCGGAAAAGATGGGTCGTTTCCCCGGTATTTGGGAGTTTGATTCGGAGGGCGGGCATCGGGCGCGGTAAGTGGCTCTTGAATTAGCAGATGCAATGCCGCCGGCCCCCTTGCGCGTGGGGGTCTTTTGCGGAAGAGTGGCCGCCCTTTTTCCATGCTCGAAGAAATCCAGCGGCGGCGGACTTTCGCCATCATCTCACACCCGGACGCCGGCAAGACCACGCTCACCGAAAAGCTCCTGCTCTACGGTGGCGCGGTGCAGCTCGCCGGCTCGGTGACGGCGCGGAAAAATGCGCGGGCCACGACCTCGGACTGGATGGAACTGGAGCGCAAGCGCGGCATATCGGTGAGCTCGACGGTGCTGCAATTCGACTACCGCGGCTACCGCGTGAACCTGCTCGACACGCCCGGTCACAAGGATTTTTCCGAGGACACCTACCGCGTGCTCACCGCCGTGGATGCGGTGGTCATGGTCATCGACGCGGGCAAGGGCATCGAAGCGCAGACGCGAAAGCTGTTCGAGGTCTGCCGCCGCCGCGGGGTGCCGATTTTCACGTTCATGAACAAGTGCGACCGCCCGACGCGGCCGCCGCTCGAGCTCATGGACGAACTGGAGAGCGTGCTCGGCATCGGGGCGTATGCGATCAACTGGCCGCTCGGTTCGGGTGTTTCCTTCCGTGGGGTTTTCGACCGGCAGGCGAAGGAGGTGCATCTCTTCGAACGCACGACCCACGGCGCCTATCGCGCACCGATGCAGGTCGGCTCGCTGGAGGATCCGTTCGTGAAGGAAAAGCTGGAGCCGGACGACTTCGCGCACGCAGTCGAGGAGCTGGAGATGCTGGAAATCGCGGGCGTGGATTACGACGCGGAGAAAGTGAAACACGGCCAGCTCACGCCGGTCTTCTTCGGCAGCGCGGCGAATAACTTCGGCGTGCAACTCATGCTCGACGCCTTCCTCGAACGCTCGCTCCCGCCGCAGCCAAGGTCGCGAATGCGGAATGCGGAATGCGGAATGCGGAATGGAGAACTCGCCGCGGCCATTCCGAATTCCGAATTCCCAATTCCGAATTCGATCGTCCCGCTCGACGGCCCGTTCTCCGGCTTCGTTTTTAAGATCCAGGCGAACATGGACCCGCGGCATCGGGACCGCATCGCGTTCCTGCGCATCTGCTCGGGGAAATTCATGCGCGATATGTCGGTGACGCACACCCGCACGGGCAAGCGCGTCCGCCTTTCCAGCGCGCACAAGCTTTTCGCGCAGGAACGCGAGACGGTGGATGAGGCGTATGCCGGCGACGTGATCGGTTTGGTCGGCCATTCGGAGTTTGGCATCGGCGACACGCTCACCGAGGACGCGACGATTTCCTACGACGAGATCCCGCGTTTCCCGCCGGAGTGCTTCGCCTATCTGCAAAATCCGAACCCGGGCAAGTTCAAGCAGTTCCGTCAGGGGGTGGAGCAGCTTCTTCAGGAGGGCGTCGTGCAGGTGTTCGAACTGCGCGATTCCCTTTCAAAGGTGCCGCTGCTCGCGGCGGTCGGCCCGCTGCAGTTTGAGGTGGTGCAGTACCGGCTCCAGAGCGAATACGGGGCGGAGTCGCAACTCGAGAATGCGTCGTGGGAGACCTTCAAGTGGCTCGCGCCGGGCGTGGATGCAAAGGCGCTGAAACTCCCGACCGGGTGCCGTCTCGCCTACGACAGCGGTGGCCTGCCGGGCGTGCTCTTTCCGAGTTCATGGACGGTGCGTTATTTCGGCGAGCAAAACCCCGGGGCCACCCTGCTCGACTTGCCGGCGGAGGTGGCCTAGCCTCCGCGTTCATGCGTCGCTGGATGCCTGCCCTTTTGCTCGCCTCACTGGGCGGGATCGCTCTCGCCGTTGAGGCGGAGTTTGCCATCACCGCACCGCGCACGCTGCTCATTGCGCCGGTCGCTCTCGCGCCGAGCGATTCGCTGATCGAGGCGAAGATCGAGCCGACGAAACACGAACTGCGTTTCGACAACGTGCTCGCGGCCGAGCGTTGGGAGCAGAATTTTCAACTCGCCGCGCGGCTCCCCGTCGCGGAGGCGTTCTCCCTTCGGCAGGAATTTCGCGCGGGGCTGCAAAACGAAACGGTGCTCGGCAATGAACTCTCGACCACGTTCCGCGACGCGCTCACGACGCTCGAAAAAACCTCCGCCGAACTGCGGGCGAGCGAAGCGCTGCGAATCGCCGCGAGCGTGCAGGAGCAGTGGCTCGTGAACAACAGCGTGCCTTTCGCGGAGATCGTGACCTACGGCGCGGAGGTGAAGTTTTCGCCCGTGAAAACGACGGCCGTGAAACTGCAACTCGAGTGGAGCGAACGTGACGAATTTGCCGCCACGCAAAGCGAACAGGAGAGCTACCGGCTCGCACTCGAACAGGAACTCGTGCCCAAGCGGCTGGCGGTGGCGACCGGAGCGTCGCTCGGGCATGCCGAAGAGGCCGGATTCGCGGAGCGCGAAATCTTCACCCGAAAAATGGATGGCTCGATGAAATGGACGCCGCTCGCCGTGACCTCGCTCACCCTCGGAGGGGAACGCAGCGCACGCGAGACGGTGGCGTTCGTGGAGGAAACCGACGCCTATGCCGTGAAGCTCCAGCAACAGCTCTTCGCGCGCAGCAAGCTGGAGCTCCACGCCGGATACGAACTGCACACCCGCTCGCCGCTCGAATCCGCGCCCGCCACCGGTTCGGCTTGGAATCTGGGCGCGAATTCCGATTTCGCCGTCCGCGAAGACTGGAACGCCGGGGTGGGGATCCGCTACCGCCTTCGCGAAGAAGCGGCGAGCCCCGCGCCGAGCGATGAGCTGTCGCTCACGCTATCGGTGAAGGGGCGTTTTTGATTTAAAAACAGGCGGCCACGGCCCATCTCCAACAATTCAAACAACCCATCCCGACATGAATCACTCCTTCGATACTTTCCTCACGCCCGTTGGCGAATTTTCCATCGCGGTGGATGCCGCGGGTGCGGTGGTCGCGACCGCTTTCGGCGACGAGCGGGCGCTGCGCCGCCGCTTTCACGCGGACGAACTTGTCCGCGATTCCGGCCGCGTCGCTGAGGCGCGCACCGAGGTCGAGGAATATTTCGCGGGCGAGCGCGAGGATTTCTCCGTGCGGCTCAAGCCGGCTGGCACCGCCTTTCAGCAGAGCGTCTGGTCTGCACTGCGCGAGATTCCATTCGGCGAGACGCGCTCCTACGGGCAGCTCGCGGCGCTCCTCGGCAAGCCCGGCGCCGCCCGCGCGATCGGCCGCGCAAATGCCACCAACCCGATCTGCTTGATCGTGCCCTGCCACCGGGTGGTCGGAGCGGATGGCTCGCTCACCGGCTTCGCGTTTGGAGAAGCCATCAAGCAGCGCCTGCTGGAGCTGGAGAGTCGCCGGGCGCCGGTTCCGGCTTGAGCGGGGGTGAACGTTGACACGGAATGAACGGCTCGGGACTCTCCGGGTCATGACGATCTTCCTCCCGAAAATCCGCGCCCTTCGCCGCGCATTCCTGTCCGGCATTTTGCTCATCGTCGGCAGTGGCTCCGCGTTTGCGTGGGGACCGATGCACGCCGCGATTACGGAGGGTGCGTTGCAGGCTTTGCCCGCGTGGGAGCAGGAACTCTTCGCCGCGCAGCGGGCCAAACTCATCGAGTTCGACTGCATGATTCCCGATCTGGCCCGCGCGGCGGCCAATCGCAAAACCATCGGGCGATTCGTCATCCTCCCGAATGGCGATGTCTTCACCCACGAGCCGCACAGCCGCGAACACAACGCAGCCCAGATGCTCCACTACGTCGCGAAGTCCGTGGAAAGCATCCGCGCCAACGACCTCGACGAGGCTTCGCGCTACGCCGGATGTCTCCTTCATTTTCTCGAAGACTGCGGCAGCCCCGCGCACTCGATCCCCGGCGACAATCAGCATGGCTTGATGAAGGATCTGCTCGTGGTGCCGGAGGCGTTTCGGGACGTCCCCCTGCATGGCTTGATCGAAGGTGGCAGCCTGAAGATCGACCTCGCCGGATATCGCCCGCAGCTCCTCGGCACGACGCCGGAAGAAGCCGTGTCGAACCTCGTCGAACGGCTCAACGCGGAAATTCGCAACGCCCGCGCCCAACTCATTCCGATCCTCCAGGGCGTGTTCAAGAACGCGCAGGATGAGATCGATCGGGGGCGGCTTCGCGCCGCGACGATGGACGCGGAGGTCGCGGCCGATGCGCTGCACACCATCATCTCGATCGGCATGGGGAAGTTTGATCCTGACGAGAAGGCGCGTCTCGAAACAGTCGATGTGAGCGCGCTCACACCGCTGGAGGTCATCAGCCAATCTTACTTTCCGCAGCATAGTTACTTCTCGAATCCTTACTTCGGTTATCCCGTCCGCGATGGGATCATGGAGGAAGGGAAGACGAAGCAACCGCTCGTGCTCAATCTCGTCGAGGGCGGTGCGACCGAGCGTCGGCAGTTTGAGCGCGGGATGGGCTTGGGAACATCGAGCCGGCTGACCTACGTGCTGCCGCCGAAAGTCTATGATCGCTTCGAATGTTACGTCGGACTGCACGCATCGCTGGGCAAGGACGGGCTGATGAGTTTCCGAATCTTCGCCGATGGGGAGGCCGTCTTCGACAGCGGGGTGATGACTGGTGGAGACCCCGCGCGCAAAGTGAGTCTGCCGGTCTGGCGAGTGAGTCAGCTTTCCATCGAGACCCAGAGCCGTGACGCCAAACCGGGGACCAACTACGGAGTGATCGGCGCGCCCATCCTGCGGAAGGCCCAGGGACCGCCAAAGCTGGATCAGGACAAGACGAGGTAATCAAGCGTCCGGCAAAGGACTTGACCGCCCCACGGGTTGCCGTCGATATGTCCCACCTCGTGAGACTCCTCCGGCAAATCATCGCGGCACTCGTGCTCTTCGCCTGGCTGGGCGCCGGCACGCACATGGCGCTGTCGCATGGCGGGCTTTTGCACGGCTCGCATCTGGGCGAGGCGATGCATGAGGAAGGTCCGGCTCCCGCCGACGGCGCACATCACCACCACGATCTCGACGCGATGACCGCGGCGCGCCTGGCAAAGTCCGCAGTCCAGCAGTTCCCGGCTCCGCAGACGCTGGCACTCGAGCAGTTCGTCGCGGAGTCCACGGCATGGCTATGGGTGGTGCGCTCGGAATGCGAGCGGCCAGGGGTGGAAGATCCGCCACCCGATGAGCGGGCTTCCGGCTGGCTGCTGGCCTGTCGCACTGCGCACCCGGTGCGCGGTCCTTCGCTCCCCGCGTAACGTCCGGCCCACTCGGGCCTGACGTTCTTTCGTGTCCGCACGGCGCTTCCTCGCGCCCTTGCGGCTCCCGGCACACCCATCCGGGGTGCCTCCTTTCGTGAAAATCCTGACTGCTTCCCTTTCCCATGCTCCGACTCTCCATACTCCTGCTTTCCCTCGCCACCGCCGGCGCGGCCACGCTCGATCTCGACCGCGCGCCGGGCTACGCGCTCGCGCACAATCCCACGCTCGCCGCGGCGCGGCTCCGCATCGAGGAAGCCCGCGGGCGATTGCGCGGCGCGGGACGGCTCACGAATCCCGAGCTCGACGTCGAGTTTTCGCAAAATACGCGGATGCCCGAGCGCTCGCTCGGCGTCGCGATCACGCAGCGGTTCCCGCTCACCGCGCGACTGCGCATGGAGAAGGCGGTGTCACAAGCGCAGCTCGCCGCAGCCGAGGCCGAAGTGCGCGACGCCGAGCGCAGGCTGATCGCGGAGGTCCGGACCGCCGCGGTGAAATTGCTCGCCCTGCGCGCGCAGCGGGAAATCCGCCGGCAGCAACTCGCCAACAGCCGCGATCAGACGGAGTTCGTCCTGCGGCGGGTGGCGGCGGGCGAAGCCTCCTCGGCCGAGGTCGCGCTGCTCGATCTCGAAGGCCGGCAACTCACCGTCGAGATGCTCCAGCTCGATGCGGCGCGCGCGGCGCTCGCGGGCGAACTGCGGCTGCTGCTCGGCGTGTCGGCGGACGAGGCAGTGGAAATCTCCGGCACCCTCCCGCCCCCCGGCGTAGTGCCGGGCAAAGGAGTGGCGGGGAATGAACGCGCCGATCTCGAAGCGGCGCGACACTCGGCCGAGGCGGCCCGGCAGACGATCGGACTGGCGAAGGCGCGGAAGTGGGAGGACGTCGGGGTGGGACTCACCGCGGGTGGCGAACGCACCGAGGACGCTCCGGAAGGTTTTTCCAATGACACCTTCCTCGGCCTCAAGCTGAGCGTGCCCCTGCCGATCTGGAACCGGAATGAAGGCGCCATCGCCGAGGCCACCGCCGCCGCCGCCCGCGTCGGGCAGGAAGCCGACGCGCTCGCCTTCAACATCCGCAACGAAGCCGAGGCCGCGCGGGGCGAAATGGCCGCGCTCGCAAAGCTGCTCGCGGAAATGGACGACGGCCTGCTGCCCAAGGCGGCGCAAGTCGAGGAGCAACTCCGCACGTCCTACGGCACCGGCCAGACGCCGCTCACCGAAGTGCTCCGCGCCCGCGCGCGCCGGCTCGAACTGACCCAGGTCCGCGTCGATGCGTTGCGCGATTTTCACCTCGCCCGCGTCCGCTACGACTCCGCCCTCGGCCGCCCGGCCACCCGCACGAAATAGCCCCACCCCATGACCCTCCAGCTTCTCATCCGCGCGCTGCTCAGCGGCGCCCTCGTCGTCGGCATCGGCGAACTGGCAAAGCGCAACAATACGACGGCGAGCATCGTCCACTCACTCCCGCTCATCTCGCTCCTCGCCCTCATCTGGCTTTACGCCGACACGCACGATACCCCGCTGATCGCCCGGCACCTCACGGGCACCTTCTGGTTCGTTCTGCCGACGCTCCCCATGTTCCTCGTCGTGCCGTGGCTCTTGCGCAGCGGGTGGACTTTCTGGCCGGCCCTCGGCGCCGGCATCGCGGTCACCATCGCCCTCTACCTCATCACCATCCGCCTGCTCAAAGCCGCGGGCGTGAACCTCTAGCTCTTTCGCTCCAGCCATGGCCTTCAAATCACTCCTCTGCTTCCTGGTCCTCGTCACTCCGGCCTTCGCTGCCATGTCACCCGAGAAAGCCGCCGCGACCGTCATCCTCGACGCCGCCGGTGTGGAAAATCTCAAGCTCGAAACCGTCGCCGCCGAGGAGACGACCTTTGAGGAAACGGTCTTCGCCCTCGGGCGTATCGGCGTGGCCTCGGGGCATCGGGAGGTGTTCAGCAGCCGCGTGCCGGGCCGCGTGCTCAGCGTCGCCGCGCATATCGACCGGCCCATCGAGAAGGATGCCGAGGTGCTCATGCTCGAAAGCCGTCAGCCGGGCGATCCGCCGCCGAGCGTGCGGCTCACCGCGCCGATCGCCGGGATGGTTTCCGTGGTCAATGTGGTGCCAGGGATGCCCGTCGAGCAGAAGGATTCGCTCGTCGAGATCATCGACCTGAGCGAAGTCCACGCCGTCGCCGCGGTGCCCGAGCATCTCATCGGCAAACTCCAGCCGGGGCAAAAGGCGCACATCCGCGTCGCGGCCTATCCCGATCGGATTTTCGAGGCGGAACTCGCGCACGTCGGCGCGGAAGCCAGCACCGAGACGAACGCGCTCGAAGCGGCCTTTCACATCGAAAATCCGGAAATGCTGCTGCGGCCCGGAATGCGCGCGGAATTCTCCGTGGTCATCGGCGCGCGAGAGGGCGTGATGGCGATCCCGCGCGAGGCGGTGCAGGGCGATGCCACCGCGCGTTTTGTCTATGTGAAGGATTTCGAGTTACCGAACGCCTTCGTCAAAACGCCGATCGGCATCGGCGCGCAGAATGACCGCTTCGTCGAGGTGACGAACGGCCTGCTTCCGGGGGATGAAGTCGTCACGCGCGGCGGGTATTCGCTGGCCTTTGCGGGCAAGGGCAGCGTCTCGCTCAAGGAGGCCATGGACGCCGCGCACGGCCATCCCCACAAGGAGGACGGGAGCGAGATGACCAAGGAAGACATCGCCGCTGCGGCGGGCGGCGGCCATGCCCACGGCGGCGGGAAAACGTTCACGCCGCTGACGGCGTTTTTCGCCGGCAGCACCGGGCTGCTCCTCGTGCTGCTCGTCCTCAGTCTCGCCACCCGCAAACGCGCGACCACCTAAGCGATGCTCAACGCCCTCATCCGCTTTTCGCTCAAGCACCGGCCCATCATTCTGGCCGCCGCGCTGCTGCTGCTCGTGCTCGGCTTTCAGACCTTGCGCGAGCTGCCCGTCGAGGTGCTGCCGGACATGACGAAGCCGACCGTGACGATCCTCACCGAATGTCCGGGCCTCGCCCCGGAGGAGGTCGAAGTGCTCGTCACCCAACCACTCGAAGCCGCCGTCCAGGGCGTCGGCGGACTGGACCGCTTGCGCTCGAATTCGGATGTCGGGCTTTCGCTCGTCTTCGCGGAGTTCGACTGGGGCACCGACATCTACCGGGCGCGCCAGCTCGTGCAGGAGCGCACCCAGAGCGTGCTCGCGTCGCTCCCCGCGGGCGTGCAGCCCGGCATGACGCCGGTCTCGTCGCTGATGGGCGAGATCCTCCTCGTGGGCCTGCGCAGCAAGGATGGCAAGGTCGCGCCGATGGATCTGCGCACGCTGGCCGACTGGCAGATCAAGCGCCGGCTGCAAAGCATCGCGGGCGTCGCCGAAGTGCTGACCATCGGCGGCGGCGTGAAGCAGGTGCAGGTGCAGCCCGACCCGCATCGGCTGGCCGCGCACGGCGTCACTTTCGAGGAACTCGAGAAGGCCGTGGCGCAAGCCGCGAGCAACTCGACCAGCGGCTATCTCAACACCGGCACGCAGGAAATCATGGTCCGCAATCTCGGCATGACCGCCGACCTCGGCGACCTCGGCCGCACGGTGATCAAGACCGTGGGCGACCGGCCGATCGTGGTCAACGACGTGGCGAAGCTCGACCACGGCATCCAGCCGATGCGCGGCGACGCGAGCGTGAACGGCACGATGGGCGTGGTCCTCAGCGTCGATAAGGCGCCGGGCTTCGACACGCTCAAACTCACCACCGCCATCGAGCGCGCGCTCGAAGAGCTTCGCCCGACGCTGCCCGCCGGCGTCGAGGTCGAGATCATGTTCCGGCAGGGCGACTTCATCGAGCACGCCATCGGCAACCTCAAGGAAGCGATCCGCGACGGCGCGATCATGGTGACCCTCGTGCTCTTCCTTTTCCTCCTGAATTTCCGCACGACGTTCATCACCCTCACCGCGATGCCACTCTCGTTCGCGGTCACGTTGCTCGTGTTCAAATGGTTCGACGTGAGTGTAAACTCGATGACCCTCGGCGGGCTCGCGGTCGCCATCGGCATGGTGGTCGATGACGCCATCGTGGATGTGGAAAATGTCTTCCGCCGCCTGCGCGAAAACGCCGCGCTCCCGCATCCGCACGAGAAGCTGCAAGTGATCGCGCGCGCTTCCGGCGAAGTGCGGAACTCGATCCTCTACGCGACCATCCTGATCATCCTCGTCTTCCTTCCGCTCTTCGGTCTGGAGGGCATCGAAGGCCGGCTCTTCACGCCGATCGCGATCGCCACGATCACCAGCATGGCCGCGTCCTTCGTCGTCTCGCTCACGGTCATCCCGGTGCTGTGTTCGCTACTGCTCGATCCCAAAGCGGGCAAGGGCCACGGCGACGGGTTTCTTGTCCGCGCCATGAAAATATTGCTGCGCCGCACCTGGCTGCGGCTCGCGCTCGATCAGCCGCTGGTCGTCATCGCGTTCGCCGGCATACTGCTCATCGGTGCGCTGCTGCTCTACCCGATGATGGGCAAGGAATTCCTGCCCACCTTCAACGAAGGCAGTGCGACCATCTCGCTGGTCAGCGCGCCAGGCACCTCGCTCGAGCAGAGCAACGAGATCGGCGAGGCCGGCGTGCGGCTCCTTCAAACCATCCCGGAGGTGAAGAGCGTGGGCCGCCGCGCGGGCCGCGCGGAAAAGGACGACCACGTCATGCCCGTGTCGGTGAATGAATACGACGTGGAGTTTCACGAGAAAGGACGGCCGCGCGCGGAGGTCTTCGCCGAAGTGCGCAAGAAGCTGGCGACCATCCCCGGTACCTTCACGAACGTCGGCCAGCCCATCGGCCATCGCCTCTCGCACATGCTCAGCGGCGTCTCGGCGAAGATCGCGGTGAAAGTCTTCGGCACCGACCTCGACCAGCTCCGCAGCATCGGCGGCCAGATCGAAAAGATCGGCCGCGGCATCCCCGGCCTGACCGATGTGAATCTCGAACGCCAGGTGCCGATCCCGCAGCTCAAGATCGAAGTCAACCGCGAGCGCGCGCTGGCCTACGGCGTGCAGCCCGGCGTCTTGAACGAGCAGCTTTCCACCCTCCTCGGCGGCAAGACGCTGACTGAACTCCGCGAAGGCCAGCGCACCATGGATCTTGTGCTGCGGCTGCCCGCCGAGTGGCGCGATTCGCCCGCCAAGATCGGCGAGATGCTCATCGAAACCGGCCGCGGCCAGCGCGTCCCGCTGCGGCTCGTCGCCGATGTGCGCGAGGCGCGGGGACCGAACGTGATCAACCGCGAGAACACCCAGCGGCGGATCGTCATCGGCATAAATACCAGCGAGCGCGATCTCGAATCGCTCGTCCGCAAGCTGCAGGCCGAGGTCGCGGAAAAAGTGACGCTGCCACAAGGCTACTTCATCAGCTTCGAGGGTGAATTCCAGGCGCAGCAGGAAGCGGCGAAACGCATCGCCATCCTCAGCGTGCTGGTCTTTGTGGTCGTCGCCTTCCTGCTCTACGGCTACTTCGGCACGCCGTTCTTTGCCGCGCAGGTGCTCTGCGACATCCCGCTCGCGCTGATCGGCGGGCTCGCGCTGACCTGGTGGAAGATCGACAACATCTCCATCGCCACCCTCGTCGGCTTCATCGCGGTGGCCGGCGTGGCCGCGCGCAACTCGATCATGCTGCTCTCGCACTACCTGCACCTCATGCAGCACGAGGGCGAAAATTTCACGCGCGCGATGGTCGAGCGCGGCACGCTCGAGCGGCTCGTCCCCGTGCTCATGACCGCCCTCAGCGCCGGCATCGCGCTCGTCCCGCTCGTCCTCGCGGCGGGGGAACCGGGGAAGGAAATCCTGCACCCCGTGGCCGTCGTCATCTGTGGCGGACTCGTCACTTCCACTCTCCTCGGCCTGGGCGTCACGCCGGCCGTTTTCTACGCCTTTGGCCGCAAGGCCGCGGAGAAAGCGATCCGGCGCGAAGCTCCTGCTGCGGGGTGAAAATCCGAAATCCGAATCTCGAAATCCGAAACAAACCAAGAAACCAAAACCAAACCAAAAAATGAAAACAAACCTCCTCAGCATCCTCGCCGTGCTCGCGCTCGGCACCACCCGCCTCTTCGCCCACAGCGATGTCGAACTCGGCCCGAACGGCGGCCGCATCCTCGAATTCAGCACCAACGAATCCATGCACGGCGAAGTCACCGTGAAGGACGGCAAGTTCCACATCGCCCTGTTCGACAAAGCGATGAAGCCCGTCGCGCTCGGCGAGCAGGTGCTCACCGCGACAAGCGGCGACCGCGCCAAGCCGGAAAAGTTGAGCGTCGAAAAATCCGGCGATCACTTCGTCATCCCGCAGCTCAAGGGCGACGACTACTGGGTCATCTTCCAGTTCAAACCCACGCCCAAGGCCAAGGCCATCACCGCGCGCCTGCACTACGACACCAAGCCCTGCGGCGAATGCAAAAAGCCGGAATGGCTCTGCGTCTGCGCGGCTGAGAAGGCGAAGAAGGACAAGTAGCCGCGCCGGCAAACGCCGCCCGCTGGTCCCGCGCTCGACGCTCCGCCGTCAAAAGGACACCGACACTGCGCCAAAGATCAGGTCGTGCGGTTTTGGTTGGGGCCTCGTGTTGATATTCATTGCGCGCCTCCTCAAACTCGCGCCCGCCGATTTGCGGGCCCCGCATCCATGAAAAAATTCATCCTCACTTCCACGATCCTCACCGCCCTTACGACGGCTGCTCTCGCCGATCATGGCCCCGGCACTTCAGGTGGCGGCTTCAACACGCAAACCGCCGAAATCCTCAAGCAGCGCCAGTGGTGGGCGGCGCTCAGCTCCGACTGGACGGAATTCGATTCGCCCTCCGAGAGCGCGCTCGCCGGTAAGGATCATTTCGATCTCATCGACCGGAGTTTCCTCACCAACCTCAACTTGAGCCTCGGCATTACCGAGAACTTCCACATCGGCCTCAGCTTTGGCTACTACACCGCGGACGGCACGCGCCAGATTGCTCACCACGATCATGCCGAGGAAGCGGCGGGCGGGCATGAGGAAGCGGAGACCGCCACCGACGAGCACGCGACTTCGACCAAACCGGAGCTGGCGAGCTTCGATCCCGATGGCTGGACTGACCTGTGGCTCACCGCGAAGTATCGCGTCTATCGCGGGCCGGTGGGGCAGGTTGCGATTCTCGGCGGGCTGAAATTTCCCGTGGGCGAAGACCGGGTGATCGACAGCGAAGGCGAGCGCGTCGAACCGGCTTCCACGCCCGGAAGTGGCGCATGGGACGGCATGGTCGGCGCGGCCTACACCGTGGCCCTCGCGCCGGCGGTCAACCTCGATGCGAGCGCGCAATACACCATCCGCGGAGAGAAGACCGACTACCGCCTCGGCAACCGGCTCGACGCCGGGCTGGCCGTCGGCTGGCGGGTCGTGGGCGACGCCCGGCGTTTTCCCCAGGTCGTCCTCATGGGCGAGGCCACGGTGCGCTCCGTGGAGAAGAGCAAGGAAAGCGGCGAACGCGATCCCGACACCGGCGGCACCGCGCTCTTCCTTTCGCCCGGCGTGCGCGTCGGCTTTTTCGAAAATGCGTCATGGAGTGTCGGGGTGCAGTTTCCGGTGGTGCAGGAGCTCAATGGTGATCAGGTGGAGACTGACTTTCGCCTCACCAGCAGCCTGAATCTCGCCTTCTAAACATGCGCCTGCTCCTGCCTCTCGTGTTCGCCCTTGCCGGTTGCGCTTCGCTTCCGCCGGTGCCCCCGGCGGAAGCGGCCGAGCAGCACTGTCTCGTGTGCCGCGACCGACGCGACTTCGATTGCCTGATCGTGGACAAGTCCCCGCGCACCCCGGACGCCGACCACGCCGGACGCACGCACTACTTTTGCGGCGAAGGTTGCCGCGTGGAGTTTCAGCGCAATCCGGGTCGCTACTGGCCCGCGCGCTGACCGCGGCTCGGACGGAGCTGCTACACCTGCTGCCACTGCGGCTTGTGCGCATACACCCAGCGGAAGTAATCGAGCTTCGTCAGTTCCGTCGCGGCGGGCTCGTCGAGCAGTGCCTTGGCGACGGGGTGCATTTGCAAAATGCTCGCCGGATTCATCGAGGTAATCGCGCCCTCGACCGCCGCGGCGATGGCCGGCGCCTTCCTCGCGCCGAAGGCGAGGAGTAGCACCTGGCGGCTGTCCATGATCGTGCCGACACCCATGGTGACGACATGCATGGGCACCTCGTCGGCGCTGCCAAAGAAGCGCGCGTTGTCCGCGCGGGTGCGTTCGGTGAGCGTTTTGATCCGGGTGCGCGAGGCGAGTGAGGAGGTCGGCTCGTTGAAGCCGATGTGTCCGTCGGTGCCGATCCCGAGCACCTGCAAGTCGATCCCGCCCGCGGCCTTGATCGCGGCCTCGTAGCGGGCGCATTCGGCGGGAATGTCCGCGGCCATGCCATTGGGAATGTGAATGCGTTCGCGCGGGACGTTGAGGTGATGGAAGACATTCTCCCGCATGAAGTGGTGGTAACTCTGCGGATGCTCCGGCGGCAGGCCGACGTATTCGTCGAGGTTGAAGGTGGTCACCCCGGAGAAATCGAGCGCCTCCTCGCGGTGCATGCGGATGAGTTCGCGATACATCGGCAGCGGCGTGCTCCCGGTAGCGAGGCCGAGCACGCAGCGCGGCGTGGTGCGGACGAGCTTCGCGATGAGGCGCGCCGCGATGAGGCTGGCGGCGTCGGCGGTGGGTTGGACGATGATTTCCATGGCGGGTTAGCGGCCGAGGCGGGCGCCGAGTTTCGCGACCACATCGGCGCGGAAACGGTCGATGAAGCCGGTGACGTAATCGAGCACGTCGAGGGTGTCGTCCTGGACCAGCGGCGTGAGGTCCATCGCGAAGCTGAGCGCGTCGCTCGAATCCACGCCGTGGCTCTTGAAGAAGGTCGCGTTCGCGCGCCGCCGGCCGATCACACCGAGGTCGTAGCGTTTGCCGCCCGCGATCTGGCTGTCGAAAATTCCGTTGAGCGCGGCGGCGAGATTTTCGTGGCCGCCCACGTCATGCACGATCTTCTCGGAGTCCGTCATCCAATCAAGGTTGCGCCACACTTCGCAACCGTGGACCGCTTCGGGCCGCTGCTCGCGCGGCAGTTCGCGGATCGCCTCGATCACCGGCACGACCACCGCGAGGTGCGTGTCGTGTTTATCCGCGGGATTATGGGTATAGACGATGCGCGGGCGGGTCGCGGCGAGGACGGCGCGGAGATCTTCCTTGAGCCGAAGGTCGGCGGGATCGCGCGCGATCTTGCTCGGGTAGTCGAGTTGGATCATCGCGCCGTAGCGACCGACGATCGCCGCCTGGCGCTGCTCCTCGCGCCGCACCGCCATCATTTCCCCATCGCTGAAGCGCCCGTAGTCTCCGGTCCGCGCGCTCCCGCTGCCGTTCGTGCAGGTGACACCGCCAAACCAATCCGTGGCGCTGTGGAAGCATGCGATGATCCCGTGGAAGGCCATGAATTCCAGGTCATCCTGATGCGCGCCGATGCCGAGATGGGTGATGCGCGCGAGAGCCGCGTCCGGCGGTTTCCCGTCGGGAATGCAGACGTCGGCGGAGGGGAGGTGGAGTTTCATGGGAGCGTCGAGGCGTGTTCGAAAAACGTCATTCCGACCGGAGCGGAGCGAAGTGGAGGAATCTCTCGCATCTGCGGGCAGCGGCGGTGCGGAGCAACTGCGCATGCGGCTCCGCACCACCTCCGCCCTCGGAT
Source organism: Chthoniobacteraceae bacterium (assembly GCA_031411395.1). Taxonomy (GTDB): domain Bacteria; phylum Verrucomicrobiota; class Verrucomicrobiia; order Chthoniobacterales; family Chthoniobacteraceae; genus Chthoniobacter. The sequence goes on along the minus strand of JANOAZ010000295.1, from coordinate 111 downwards.
GCGAGAGATTCCTCCACTCCGCTACGCTCCGGTCGGAATGACGTTTTTTGTTTTCCATTAAACTCCACCTCCCCACTGCCGACCTCTGCATCCCCGATCGCCAGCCGCCGG